>CAIYOB010001152.1 GCA_903927685.1 uncultured Planctomycetaceae bacterium | reverse complement strand
GGGCTGTTCCTGCCCAGCACGGTGCGCGACTATTCGCACTGGCACGGCGACTATCACACGAACTACAACTTCCAGGAGCCGTTCTGGGGCGACTACACGGCCAACCACCTGGAACTTGGCGACGCCTATTTCCGCGGCCTGGATTTCTTCCTGCCGATCGGGCGCAAGATCGCCCGCGAGTACTACGGCACGCGCGGCGTGTTCATCCAGTTGAGTGGCTATCCGATCCTCGCCGCAGACGATCCGCTGGGCGTCGTGCCCATGGGCCGCATGGCCTACATGACCGGCTGGGCCGTCAATCCGTACTGGTGGCGATACCTGGTGACGCAGGACGCCGACTGGCTGCGCGCCACGGGCTATCCGGTGCTGCGGGACGCGGCCCTGTTCTATACCGACTTTCTGCAGCCGGGCGACGACGGCCTGTATCACGCTTTTCCATCGAACCAGGGCGAGGACGGCTTCAGCGGCACTCCGCAGGACTACACGGATCGCACGCAGGTCATGCAGCATCTGCGGTACTGTCTGCGGGCGGCGATCCTGGCCAGCGAGGTGCTGCAGACGGATGCGGAGTTGCGGGACCAGTGGCGGGAGCGACTGGAGCACTGTGCCGGCGACGACGGCCGGCCGCCGCTGGCGTTGACGGGGATCGACCGCTTGTGTGCCGAGAGTAATCCTCCGGAGTTCGGCTTCGGCCGTCCGTATCAACCGCAGCCCGCGACGCACGACGGCAAGCCGTGGCCCGAATCGCCGACCACTTGGTACTTCGGCCAGTATCCCTGGATGGTGATGGGCCGCTTGCGGGCCGGCGCGTTCATCGCCGACCGGGATTATCCCGTCTTCCGCGACCTGGTTCAGCGCTGGCGGCACCCCAACGGGTTGATCTGGGGCATGGCCGTGGCCAACTACGGACGCGCCGGTGCGTGGACCGAGTCCCTGGGCGTGATCGCTCCGCTGCAAGAGATGCTGCTGCAGAGTTGGGACGGAGCCCTGCGCGTGTTCCCCGCCTGGCCCCGCGACTTGGCGGCCCGCTTCGAGCACTTTCGAGCCGAGGGCGCGTTCCTGGTGAGTGCCGCGTGGTCCGAGGGCCAGGTGCAATCGCTGCGGATCGCCAGCGAGTCGGGCGGCCGCTGCCGGCTGTATCCGCCGTGGCCGTCGGGCGTCAAAGTCACCGACGAGTCCGGGCAGCCCGTCGCGTGTGCCGCCGAGGACTACGGGCGAGTCGGCTTCGACACCCGTGCAGGCGGCGAGTACCGCCTGGAACCGAAGTAGTCTGTCGATCGGCGGCGTCAAGCAATTCGGCGAACACGGCTGAGCCGGCCAGAGAACACACCCGAACAATTCCGGAAGTAGGGTATTGTCGCCTTTCGCTCCGCGAAAAAAAGTTCTTTCGCAGAGCGTAAGCGGACACTTGCCTTTCGAACGATGCGTACGTGATCAACGGCGTACACAGATTCAATCCGATCGGATTGTGGCATCATCGCCCAGGCAGCTCGTCAACGGCCAAGGGGCAAGCGTCGCGTCCCCCGCCCTCCCGTGCCGATCCGCCCACGACGGTGGAGCTTTGCTTCCCATGCCCGATCCCCCGCGATAGAATCTCTAAATTAGATAGTATGCGTTTTCGGGCCGGATGGGTTTCCGCATGTCCCCGTCGCCCCACGCCTTGGTCTGACAGCGGCGGAACTCGAACTGCGACAGGAACGTGACACCTAATACTGATGCAGAATGGCGCGATCGCTCGGACCCGGGATCACCGCCTCCCCGGTCCCACACCGACTCAGCGCGAACTGGGATTGTACGAGCCCTCTTCAGGTTTCGCTGGTTGCTCCTCTACGCAGCAACCGTTCCGACGGTCATTTGGTGGTACGAATTCCGTCCGGCAAGAATGGCGACGCGGAAGATCCAGGGGACTTGGCGAGTCGTCGAGGGCGTGATTCCCAACGAACGACTTGGCGAGGCGTATCTGCATGTTGATGACAACGAAACATGGTTCGTTTACCCTCTTAGTGGCAAGTGGGACGTCCAACGGAGCCACATCACGATACGGCCGGCCGATGGTTTCTTTGTCGTTCGACGTGCTTTCGGCTTCGACTACGGCAACACGCGGGAGACGGAGTACATTGTGTGCCTAAAGAACGATGAGTTGTACGTTCTCCGTGGCCTCGCCCGACTCGACTCCGTACGGGAAAATTCGATTGAGAAGCTACGCAGTGTAGATTCCTTGCCAACTGACGCGAGGAAGAGCATTCAGGAGTACCTAGAACGAAATTAGACAGAACCGGAATCCTCGGACGAACAGGGGTCTGCTGGGCGCAGCTGATGCGCGTCCGCAATCGGACATCGAGCTTTCCAGTCCTCGGACCGCCTGACTCGTTGCGCGGGGGGGATCTCGAAGCAACTAACTGCCTCGATGAACTAAGCCGCTTCGCGGTCACAGCGCAGGCGTTTTCTTACAGGTCAGCGTCTTGGTCTTTTCTGACGCTGGGTGCGTTCTGGACGTTGGCGAGATTCCCCGGATTCGTGGAAAGGGGCACCTCTCGCACCTCCTCCGCCGCCCCCCTGGACCGCGTTCCGTGAGACGATGGCGTCCCCCGCCGGGCCGGCGAATCCTCGCATCACCAGTTCTCTCAGCCAACTCAGGATACGCTTCGCCCACAATCTATCGAATTCCTCCGAAACAACCCCGACCAACGACGTGCCTCCGTGCACGAAGCAGGTTACTCCACTCTGACGTCGGCGAAATCATGGTAAAACAGGGCAAACTGGACAAGATTTTTCTGGCGCGAGGCCAGCCTCGACGGTTACGGCTCCGAGGACTGCAGCTAACGCTGTTTCTTGGAATCAAGAGATTCTTGTGCGCCGAGATTTCGACGGGGCGTTCTGCAGCGGGCGACTTGACGACCAGCCGGTCGCCTTTCCGCCGCAGGCCGGTCCCGAACGTGTTGATGATCAGCTGCATGGGCTCGCTCCCGGCCCCGTCAGGCGGTTTCGAACGGCTGGTACACGCCGGGTACGGGCGCCGCGTGGTCGTACAGGCCGGCGGCGTCGGGTAGGACGGGCGGCACGGCGTCCAGGGCCAGTATCTCGGGCGTCTCGCGCGGGCCTTTCTGCACGGCGTCGTCCCACGTGACCAGCTGGCCGCTGTACGTTGCCATGCGTCCCAAGATCGCCGTCATGCTGCTGACCGCGCCGTGCCAGCCCTCGTTCAACTTGGCGCCGGAACGGATCGCGGCGATCAGGTCCACGTGCTCCTGGAGATACGGGTTGTCACCGGATTCGCCCGGGTCGTCGCTGATCCAGACGCCCTTGGTTCCGTGCACGGCTTCGGACACCTTGGTCATGACGCCGGCCATCTGCCGGCATTGGCTGAGCATCTTCACGCCGTTGGCGAACGTGAATTCGACAGCGTGATGGTCGAAGATATGTCCCTGGTCCCGGCCCTTGCGCTTCTCGCGCCCCCCCATGCCCTGGGCCTCGACCGGATGCTGGCCCCCCAGCGCCCACAAGCCCACGTCCAGATTGTGGATATGCTGTTCGCAGATGTGGTCCCCCGACAGCCAGCGGAACACGTTCCAGTTGCGGAGCTGGTACTCCATCTCGGACCAGTCGGGCTGACGCGGCTTGATCCAGATCGGGCCGCCGTTCCAGTAGACGCGCACGTATTCGATCTCGCCGAACTGGCCCTGGTGGATCCGCTGCAGGCCCTCCAGGTAGCGAGTTTGGTGATGCCGCTGTAGCCCCACGACGACCTTCAAGCCCTTGTCGTCCGCCTGGCGGTTCGTTTCCAGCAAGGACCGATAGCCGGGCGCGTCGACGGCCAGCGGTTTTTCCATGAACACGTGTTTGCCCGCTTGGACGGCCGCCGCGTACTGAGCGGGCCGAAAGCCCGGCGGTGTGGCCAGGATGACCACTTCCACGTCGCAGGCCAGGGCCTGTTGGTAAGCCGCCAGACCGACAAACTGCCGCTCCGCCGGCACATCGACGCGGCTTCCGAACTTGCCGCCCAGCATCGCCAACGCGGCGTCGATCCGATCCTGGAAGGCGTCCGCGAGCGCGATGATCCGGACCGCCGGATCCGCCTCGAGGCAATTCGCGGCCGCTCCGGTGCCGCGGCCGCCGGCGCCGATCACGGCGACGCGAATCTGGTCGCTGCCGGCCGCGTGGGCCGTCCGCGCGAGGCCGGCACTGGCCGCCCAGGCAGCCCCCGCCATCGTCCACGACGTCGCTTTGAGGAATTCCCGGCGGGATGAGGTGACTGCAGTCATGATCGGCGCTCCTGGGATGGGCAGGGACCGGACGGCGCTGGCACGCCCGGACAGTTGGCTCGATGGTACCAACCTCTCGCGGCCCACGCAACGCGCGGCAACCGCCCGGCGGCTCGCGGGCTAGCGTCGTTCGAGGAATCACTGTCAGATTGTCGCCTTTTGCTCCGCGAAAGGACGTTTTTCCGCTGAGCGAAAGACGACACTTCTGCGGAGCACCCGATCCAGTGCGTTGTCCAGGCTGAGAATTGGGGTTGGGTGCCTGGGGTCGAGCCACGAGGTACGAGTGGCGAGCCTCCATGTCTTGCCTCTGGGGGCTCGCTGCACTCGACCCCAGGCACCCCGACCTATGGCCTGAACAACGCTCTGGGCCGCCGGCTGCCGCCGAGCGGAAAGGCCGGTGGGACCTGGCTTTTTGGGGAAACTTTGCGGGTTATAGGGAATTTCTCGATTCCAGCGATTCTCCGGCCGATAAATGCCTGTGCAGTTCCCAAGGTGCGGGGATTGGATGGCGGACATCGAAAGGAAACCAACATGCGAATGCGACTTGCGTGCGGCCTCGTGCTGTTGGCCAGCGGCCTGTTTGGGAGTGGATGTTGCTTGACTCAACATGGGGGCTGCGGCGCCGGAGTCGGCTGCGATAGCTGCGGGACCGGCGGCTACGAAACATGCGGCGAATGCCAGCCCGGCCTGTGCCACCATCCCTGGCTGTGGGGCCGCGCCAAGTCGGCGCTGACCTGCGGTGCGGGCTGTGGCGACGTGTATTGGGGTGAGTGGGCCAGCGACCCGCCCGCGGGCGACTGCGAATCGTGCGGCGCGTGTGACAGCTGTGGAGCCGCCGAGTGCGGCGGTGGCTGCGGCTTCTGGAATCCGCTTCGAGGCTTGGCGCATCTGTGGGGCTATCGCTATGCTCCGGCCGGCTACGGAATGGGGTATGATCTGGGCTACGACGAAGGCTGTGAGGACTGTGCCGACTCCTATGACACGATGCTGCCTGGCGAGGAAGTGATCGAGGAGACGCTGCCCACGCCCAAGCCCGATGCGGAGCCCGAGGCGGCTCCGGAAACCGAGCCGGCGAAGCAGGCGTCGGTCAAACGCACCAGCCGGACCGCCAGCGCGTCGGGCACGCCGACTCGGACGGTGAAGCACCTGCCGGCCAGCCACCGGACGACCACCGTACGCCGGAAATAGCCGCCGGCAGCCAAGCGAACGGGGCAGCGGAAGGCGCCCCGTCAGACAAGTCAACGACCGATTGAACGCATTGGCATCTGTTTGACTCTCCTCGATGGATCGGCCAGGTCGGCGTGGCGCCGACTTGGCCGTTTTTCATTTCTTGCCGGGCACCGGCGAAAAGAGACCGGCCGCAGGTCTTCGGCGCCCGCCGAAGACCTGCGGCCGTGAATCGAGACGAGCCCAGCCGAGCGGGCGATCAGTCCGCGGCCGGCTGCGGCGTACTAGCGGATCGAGCGGATGCGACGAGAGCGGCGGGGGCTCCGTGGGGGTTAAATCCTAAGGTGGTGCGGTTCGGGGAGCCCTGTATCCGCCGCTGGGAAAGTGTAGGTCACGAACCGCGTTTCCCGCGCGGCCGCGGGCGGGCAGCTGCAGAAAAAATGCGGATTATGTGGAGAAAATTCCGGCGTGCGCGACGACAAGAAGGGCAACGGTCCTGCCGCCCGTAACGGCAGCACAGCGGATCGACGGCTGTCTTCGAGGTTGCCCGTTTTCGCGGTCGCCGCCGGCCCCGTGCCAAATGGCACAAGGTGACGGACGGATGTTTGCCCGGGCGGCGGTGGTCGACTGCATCGAGCCCACCGTCCGCGGGGATTCCGGGGGCTCGCGGTGCTCGCCCCCCGGCACCCTGACAGCGGGCCGCCGGCCTCAGGCCACGGCCTGGAGCGGGCCTTTGGGCGTCCGCAGGTTGAACAGCCCGAAGATCTCGGATTGGGTCAGGCCGACGTTCTGCCGCGGGCCTTCGTGCTGCGAGAAGATCTGGTCGAACAGCGCCCGCTTTTCTTCGAGCACCTGGTTGATGCGTTCCTCGATCGTGCCGACGGTCAACATGCGCGTCACGGTCACCGAGCCGGCGGCACCGATGCGGTGGGCGCGGTTGATCGCCTGGTCCTCGATGGCCGGATTCCACCAGCGGTCGAACAGGAACACATACCGGCAGAATTGCAGATTCAGGCCGACGCTGCCCGCCCCGTAGCTCATCAGAATCACGTGCTTGTCCGGATCGTGGCGGAACCGGTCGATCACGCCGTCCCGCTGCTTGGACGGGATCCGCCCGTGATACTCCAGCGTGCCGAACCGTTGCAGGCGTTCCTTCAGCCGATCCAGGCAGTGGACCCATTGGCTGAAGATGATCGCCTTCTGGCCGCTGGCAGCGACCTCTTCGAGGTCGGCTTCGAGCCGCTCCAGCTTGCTGCTGGCACCGGTGACGGGGTCGAAATTGCAGACCTGTTTGAGCCGCAACACGAGTTCGAACACGTGTTGGATCGTGATTCCCTCGCCCATGCCTTCCAGCCGCAGCACGCCCTCCTGCTCGGCCATTTGATACGTCTCGAACTGTTCGGGGGTCAGTTCGAGTTCCGCGTCGCGGTACAGCTTGGGCGGCATGTCCGTCAGGACCGCGTCCTTGGTCCGCCGCAGGATGTAGTCGCGCGTCACCTTGGCCATTTGCCGCGGCTTCATATCGGCCGACAAGAAGCCGTGGGCGAGAAAGTCGAAGATGCCGACCAGGTCTTCCGAGCTGTTCTCGATGGGCGTCCCGGTCAGGGCCCAGTTCCGCGACCGGGAGATTGCGCGGACGACTTGGCTGGTCGTGCTCGAGCGGTTCTTGATCCGCTGGGCTTCGTCCAGGACGACCAAATCGAAGTGCAGGTCGGGATCGACGATCACGTCCCGGTCCCGCATCAACAGCTCGTAATTGGCGATCTTGACCGGCGTCTGCTCTTGGCGCCACTGCCATTCGCGGCGGACGCGGTCGCCTTCGATGATCGCCAACGGCACCTCCGGGGCCCATTGCAAGAACTCGCGCCGCCAGTTGGTCACCAGCGGTTTGGGACAGATCAGCAGCACGTTGCGGACTTCGCCGGCGCACAGCAGCAGGCGGATGGTGCTGATCGCCTGCATCGTCTTGCCCAGCCCCATTTCATCGGCCAGGATGGCGGTATAGCGGGAATAGAGAAAGGCGATGCCTTCCATTTGGTACGGGAACGGCTCGAACGGGAACTCGAGCGAGTTGGACGCGACCAGGGATTCCAGCGACGGCTGCAAGACGTAGTACAGCCGGTCCTGGAGCTTGATCACGTCCTTGGGGGGCGCGATGCGTGTCGGCTGGCGGTCCGGGCGCGGTTCCGGCGGCTGGCTGGCGGGCGGGTTGGCCTGCGGCGGCTGAGCCGCGGGCTTGTCGGCCGGCGGTTTCAGCGCCCAGGCGGGAGCCTCGGGAAAGGTGAAGCTGAACGTCTTGATCGGCGCTCGCCGAAACTGGACGGACAGGGTCTTGGGGGCCTGGCCGTCGAAAGCCGGACCTTCCACGACGATTTTGGGCGGGCGGCCGATGGCGGCATTCCAGCCGGTATTGAACGGATCGACGGGCACCCGGAGATCCAGTTGTGAGACATCCGGCCGCGGGTCGGTGGGTTGGGAGGGCGATGCCATGCTTGCGATTTCCTGGGACTTGCGCCGTCAGCCGGTGGCAGCTAGCGAGTTGCGCTGCGTCGGGCCTCGTCGACCGCCTCGCGAATCCGGGTGAACGGTTCCCGCAGATCAAATTCGGCGGCCAGCGGCTCCCACCGTTCGGCGATCAGTTCCGCGTCCTCGGCGTGGTCCTGCAGGACCGCCAGGGGATGCCCGCCCACGTGAAACGCATGCAGCCGCAGGGCGAACGGCGTCGGCGGGCCGGCGTGCTGCTCGTCCCATCGCAACTTGTGGACCGGCTGGCTGCCGGTCTGCTGGGCCGACTCGCCGTCCGCAGCCATGACGCACGCCACTGGCAACGAAGTGAAGCCGCGGACCGTCAAGACCGCCGGCGAGTCGGTAAATACCACCAACGGCGTCAGTTTGGCTTTCTCGAGCAGCGCCTGGCCGATCTGCTCGCCGTGCAGGTAGGCTTGCAGCGTCGCTCCGTACAGGATCTCCTGGGCGCGGCTGGGCCGGACCGGGGCGGTGCAATGAAACTCCAGGGGGCGGCCGACGGTATTCAGGATCAGATAGCCGCCAAAAGCGCCCTGCGCTTCGTGCTCGCACACGGTCAAGAAGCCAACGGACTGAGTGGATCGCGAACTGCTTGCTGTCATAATATCGGCGGTGGTTCTCCGGTTATTTGTCCCACCATGACATCGGGCGGCTTGCCGCTGTGACTTTAGCGTCCGTAGCGTTTGGGGGAAGACTCCGCCTCGGGCTGCTAGCGTCGGCTGGGGATAGGGAAACGCCCCGAGACTCGACAAGCTGGGCAAGCTACGGCTATACTGGTCGTGAGATACCGAGTTCGTTGCTCCGAGGTCAGGCTCATTTATCCTACAGGCGAGTCATCCTATGCCCTACGATCCGCACCAGGTTCCTCCCCTGTTTCACATTGATGTCGTCGGCGCCTCGACGGAAGGGGCTCCCAAGGTCAACGTCGACAAGGGGGACGTCGTCATCGCCCTGCTGCAACGCCTGGTGATGGGCCAGGAACAGCAGAACAAACTGCTGGCCGAGATCCTGCAGCAGACGAACGTGGTGCATCGTCAGCGGCAATACGAGTTAGGCCAGTGGAAGCAGGCCAATGCCAAGCTGGCCCAACGCTGCAAACGGGCTGCGGAAGCCTTGAACCGCGTGCAGAACGAGTTTCTCAAGAGCCTGACCGACGAAGTTGTGCACAGCGAAGAGGATTTGCTGGAGGGCGAGTTTGCGCTCAACGAATTCGTCGATCGCTTCGGCCCGCGGTTGGCCCAGTTGCACGGCGTGCTGCAGGTTCTGTCGCAGTTGAGTTGGGGCTCGGATTCCTCGAACCCGTCTTAGCGCCGAAGGGAAAACCGCCGGTCGGGCGTTCGCGGCGCGGCGGTTCGCTTGCCGGGGTGCGAATCCCGGCGAATGCAGTGGGGGCCGCGCGCCACGCGACGAACGACCAGCCGCCCGTGCGGAGCAGCAGTGCGATGATCAGCGCCGATTTCGCCCGGCCCATCCTGTGGAACGTGCCGCCCCGGGCAGAACTGGCGCTGTACGCGCTGGTCCCACTGGTGCTGCTTGCATTTCTGGCGGGGCTGGTCTGGCGGGCACGCAAGTGGTTTCTGGGCCAGGCGGAGCCGGGGACGCGCACTGCGGGCCAGAGTTGGGCGGATGCCCTGCGTCCGCAGCGACTCGCTGCCGTGTTCAAGACGGTCGTCTTCCAGTCGCGTCTGGCTGGCGATGCGTATGCGCTGGTCATGCACCAGTCGATTTTCTGGAGCATGGTCGTCCTGTTTGTCGGAACCCTGCTGGCCGCCGTCGATCAAGACGTAACGAATCTGCTGCTGGATCGGCAATTGCTCAGCGGCAACGTCTACCGGACCTACGAACTGGTTCTGGATTTGTTCGGCGTCGTCCTGATCGTCGGCGTAGCGATGGCGGCGTACCGGCGCTATGTGAAGCGTCCGGAGCGTTTGCGGGCCCAGCGCACGGGCACCAATCGCTGGGACGCATTTCCATTCCTCACCTGCCTGCTGCTGATTGCCATCACGGGTTTTCTGGTCGAGGGGCTGCGGATCGCCGAGGGAGTACAGATTGAATCCCAAGTGCACGTCGCAGCGGGCGCGACGCTGAAGACCGGGGGACTCGACTCACTGGGACTAAGCGGGCGGTTCCACATGGGACGCGACCGCAAGCAGGCGGAACTGCAGCGGATCTATCGGGGTGAACCCGTGTTTCCCGCCGCCGCAGCAGCTCCGGTCGGTCAGGGACTGGCGGCCGTCCTCGCACCGCTGCCCCCGGATTCGCTTCGCCTGCTGCATCAACTGCTGTGGTGGGCGCACGCCCTGCTGGCCTTGGGGTTGATCGTCAGCCTTCCGTTCTCGAAGGCCTTTCATCTGCTCTCGTCGCCGGCCAATCTGCTGGTCCAACATCCCCGGCCGGCCGGCCAGTTGGCGGTGGCCACCGACTCGGGCGTGCGTACCGTGCGGGACTTCACTTGGCAGCAACTGCTGCAAGTGGACGCGTGCACGGGGTGCGGCAGGTGCCAGGACGTCTGCCCCGCGCACGCGGCCGGGTTCCCGCTGGCCCCGCGCGAGTTGGTGTTGGGAATTGGCCGGCAGTTGCGGCTCACGCCTCGGCAGGCGAGTCCGGATGACCTTGCTCTGCACGGCACGGCCGTCTCGGCGGCGGAACTGTGGGCCTGCTGCGTGTGCCGCGCCTGCGAGCAGGTCTGCCCTGTCGGGGTCCAGCAGCCGCGGTTGATCATCGACCTGCGCCGGCGGTTGGTCGACCAAGGCCAGCTCGACGAAGGGCTGCAGGGGACACTGCTGAGTCTCCAGCGTTACGGCAACTCCTTTGGCCAACCGGCCCGCAAGCGGCCTGAGTGGGCCAAGTCGCTGGAGTTCAAGTTTCGAGACGCCCGGCAAGAGGAAGTCGACTATCTTTGGTTTGTCGGCGACTATGCTGCGTTCGAGCCACGAGCCCGAGAGGCGACGCGGGCGATCGCCGCGGTCTTGCAGCACAGCGGGGTCAAGTGGGGCCTGCTGCTGGAGCAGGAGCAGAATGCCGGCAACGACATCCGCCGCGTCGGGGAGGAAGGTCTGTTTACGCTGCTCCGCGAAAAGAACGGCCGGGCGTTGGCCACGGCGCGGTTCCGGCGGCTGCTCACCAGCGACCCGCATACCTATAACACGCTGAAGAACGAGTATCTCGTGGCGGATCCGGCCAGCGGCGAAAATCCTGCGGCGGCCGCTTTGGCAGGCAAACCCGTGTGGCACTACAGCGAACTGTTGGACGACTTGATTTCGAGCGGCCAGTTGCGTCTGGCACGTTCCCTGCGCCGCACCGTCACCTATCACGACCCCTGTTATCTGGGCAGGTTCAACGGCGTCTACGCTGCGCCGCGCCGCGTCCTGCAGGCGCTGGGTGTGCAATTGGTGGAGATGCCCCGGAATCGCCAGCACAGCTTCTGTTGCGGCGCGGGCGGCGGACGTCTGTGGATGCAGGATAGTGAACGAGTCCAAGAGCGTCCGGCGGAGAGCCGGATCCGAGAAACGCTCAGGCTGCCCGGCGTACAAGACCTGGTGGTCGCCTGTCCCAAGGACTTGGTCATGTTCCAGGACGCCGTCACGACCGTGGGCGCGGACGACCGTCTGCGCGTGATTGACCTGGGCGAATTGGTGAGTGAAGCGATCTCTGCCCCCAGCGTTGCTCTTCCGCCACCGCCGCAACCGAGATCGAGCCGCAACCGGTGATTGCATTGCCCGCATAAGCGGCTACACTATCGTCGCGACGAAACATGAAGACACCAAAGAACGAAGGAGTAAGACATGCCGAGACGAGCCAAGGCGAAAGAGATGGAAGCGGAAGTCGTTGAATCCACGCCCGTGGAATCTGCCCCGGAGGAAGTGGCTGCCGTGGAAGCGAAGCCCGCCAGGGGCGTCAAGACCGCGGCCATCAAGAAGGCCCTGAAGACCCACAAGAACAAGTCCCCGAAGGAAATCGCCGAGCTTGTGACGGCCTTGGGGATCCCGACGACGGCGGGACAAGTCAGCAATGTCAAGTCTCTGCTCGCCAGCAAGCGCAAAGCGAAAGCGGCACCCGCCGCCGAAGAGGCCCCTGCCGCTGCTCCCGCCGCCCCCTCGGTCCCGGCCGACGCCGTCTCCTTGGCTGCGCTCCAGAAGGCCAAGAAGCTGATTCAGGAGTTGGGCGGACTGGCGAATGCCAAGCAGGCGCTCAATGCGCTGGGACAGTTGCTGGATTAGGGACCATTAGCCCGGCGTGATAGCCGCTCCCCGGACAGGCGACGCAAGCCCAGAACCGGGCGGCGGGATGCTGCGTGACGAGAGCTCCTCGGTTTACGGCGCCGCCGCAAGACGGCGTTGACGTTCCTCTTGGAGCTTGCGGACCCAGCAACTCAGGCACAGGCAGTTTTCGTCACGGCCGCATGTGCCGGCGATGTCGTGAAACGGCAGCGGCTGGATGGCCGCATGCACCAGCCGGCGCAGCGTCTGGTAGTCCGGATCGTCGGCGTTCGCCCAACCACCCTGCTCGATCTGGCCCCAGCCTCCGGCTGCTTGTGCCAACGGCGCCATCAAAATGCGGCTCTCGTCCGGCCAGGCAACGTTGACCAGCGCCGCCAGCGGCTGGTCAGCCAACTCCGCCCCGAACCGCTGGCGAACGTGCGCCCGCAGCGCTTGCTCGCCGGCCGCATCCACCTGCTGCCATTCGTCTTTGTTCCACGAATAGGTGCCGTACAGGGGAGCGTTCAGGTCGAGCCAGTCGATGATCCGCCGCAGGCTGTCGGCGTCGAGTTGCACGCCGGCATGGCCCTGCTGCAATAGCGGCGCCAGCGTGCCGCCGTGGGCGAAATAGTCCTGGGGCTGACTGTACCATGTTTCCCCTCCGTACTGGGCGAGCTTGACCAGCCGACCGTCCCGCGTCAGCGCGGCGTAAGCCGTGCTGGGAAGCAGGCTGTGGTGCGCTGCGGCGATGTTCTCGTCGCTGGCGTCGAGCGTGCCCAGCAGATCGATCTCGCCGGCCGTTTCTTTCAGACCGTGACAGTCGATACAGTAGCGATCCAACACGGGCTGGACGGTTTTGGCAAAGCTCAGGCCGCCCGGATACTGCGGGCCGGCCGGCGGGGTCAGCGGTAGAATCGCCTGGGTGGCGGTCGGCAGCGGCGGTGTCACGGGACTCGACGTGCGCGGCTCGTGACAGCCGACGCAACCGGCCTGCTCGCCGGGCTGCAGGTGCGTGAAGGTCCGCATAGTCATCACCGCCAGTCCGTCGGCATCCAGGGCCTGGAACTGCAGCGGCACGCCGGCCGGGGCCTCAAAGGCGACCGAACCGGACTCGTCCACCGGCACCGTCCCGAGGACCCGTTTGAGCACCTCGAACCGCACGGCGCTGGAATAGGGCACGCGCTGCGTCGGCTGCGGGATGATCTGATTGACGCGGAGCCAGCGGATCGAGCCGCGGGGGATCGTCTGGGTGCTGCGATAGACGTCCTGAAGATAAAACGTGCCCGTCGCGAGCGCCGGGCCGCCGGCGTCCAGCGGCGGCAGCACCGGCGGCCTCGGCCGCGGCCGCAGGGGGATCGGCTCGAAGCACGAGATCCCGGGGTCGCGATAAATCAACTCGCGGCCCCCCAGCGTGTCGACCAGGTAGATCCCGTACGCATTGTGCCGCGGAACACTCGCCATCGATCCGGGGTATGGGTCGGGACAGAACTCCGCCAGGAACAGATCTTCGCTCAGCGGATACGGGCTGCCGAAACTGACCGGCGAATCGCCTTCGGATTCCGGGAACTTGGCCTCCGGCGTCAGACGCGTGATCGCCTCCAAACCGTCCTCGGCTACCGTGCGATCGATCAGGATCAGCGCCCCGGCATGTATCGTGTGGTGGCCTGCCGTCGTCGCGACGATCTGGTGCGAGTTCGGGATGGGCCGTGGCTGGCAAATCCGGCACGGGTTGGGAGTGTAGTTGCCGAAATAGTGGCCCGCCCCAGTGCCGTCGGGCCGGATCGTCCACAGGCCGAGCGTGGGAATCACCGGGCGGTTGATATAGTCCCAACGCGTCCAGAGCAGTTGCCCTTCGGGCATCACCACCGGATCCCATTCATTGGCTTCGCCGTACGACAACTGGCGCACATTGGAACCGTCCGCGTTGCAACGGTACAGCAGATACGTGGGGCAATAGCGGTCGCCGTTGTGGCAGCGGACGCCGCCCTGATTGCGGGTCGAGATGAACGCGATTCCGCCGTCCGGCAGATAGCAGGGATCGTAGTCCTCGCACAGGACCGTCATGCGGCCGCCGGCACCCGCCAGCGGATCATCGTCCCGGCCGGTCAGCTGCCGCAAGCCCGAGCCGTCGGCGCCGACTTCGTACAGGAAGAACTGCCAGCGTTCGCGGGGCAACGTATGGTCGGCATAGGCGAACACGATCCGCCGGCCGTCATACGAGACGTCGGCGTGCATGGCGCAGCCGGGAGGCAACTGGCCGGCCAGCAGGACCGTCTCCTGCGGGTGGTCGGCCTTCCAGTCGTCAAGGACGACCAACCCCGGGCCTGTGCCGTTGTGCATTCCGTAATAGTTGTCGCCGGGGGCGCTCAGGACCGGCGGCGGCCGCTTGCTGATCAGCAGGCGGCCGAAATCCAGCGCGGGATGCGCGAACAGGATCCGGCGGCGGAGCGCGACGGCCCGGGCAAACAGGGCTCGGGCGGACGGAACGGTGGGCGTTGGAGCGGCTTGGGCGAGACGCTGTTCGAGAGCCTTCAAGGCGGTCGCAAAGTCCGCTTGCGCAGGCCGTCCGGAACGCTGGACGAAAGCCAGCGTCTGGCGGGCGAGTTCCAGCCGCTGACGGGCCAGGTCGAGGTAGTAGTCCGCGGGCGGTTCGTTCCCGCCCGGGACATATTCATCCCAAATCCCGTCGCGCCGCTCCAACTCCATTTCGAGCTGCGATTGCCGATCGCGAAAGTCGCAGGCGACGAGTTCCCATAGAGAATCACGGACCTGGGGATAGCTCGCTGCTCGGACTGCCGCGTCCGCCTTGTCGACGGCCTCCAACGCCGCCGCCACCGATGCGCGGAGCGTCTCGTGCCAAGTGCCGCGTTTGACGTAGCCCGGCACCGCGGCCGGCGGTTGAGGCTCCGGCACAGGCGTCTTGTAGCCCGGCAGGTACAGCAACTGCGGCGGCTCGTCAGCGGCGACCGGCCAGCAGCCGAACACCAGAGCAAACAGCGATAGCGACGCGACGATAACAGCTTTCGGTCTCATGGCTTCGATCTCCTTCGCACGTGAGCGGAGGGGCGCTAGTGCGTTGTCCAGGCTAAATGTCGAGGTGCCTGGGGTCGAGTGCAGCGAGCCCCCAGCGGCAAAAACTGGGGGCTCGCCACTCGTACCTCGTGGCTCGACCCCAGCCACCAAACCCCAGCTCTTCGCTTGGATAACGCGCCAGCCCCCGGTCCCGGTTCGCCCCCAAGACCGGCGGCTAGCGCCGTGCCGCTCACCCTTAAGCGGACCGTGATTCCTCGCTTGACGTTCACCGTTTCGCCGGCTTGACACCGAAGTGAAACAGCACATTGCGGAGCAGCGTCTGGAACTTGGGATCGGCCGACAGGCCCCAGCCGGCTCCCAGGGACCCCGAGTGAAAGACGCGGCCCCCTTGCGGCCGCTCCCAGTAGATCATGTGGCACGCCACTCCGTCCACCAGCCGGGCCGGGCGGAAGTAGTAATCAAACGCCGCCGCCGCGGGTTGCTTGCCGTCCGCCAGCGTCACGATGCCGCCGGGCTCGTCGGGCAGGGTCGCGCCGGGCGGAACGTCCGTCGTCAGCTGCCGCAGCAGGCTCAGCCGCACGTCCGGCTCGTGGCCGACCGCGCGAGGCAGACCGCCGTCCGGCGCGCCGCCGAAAGGCTCGCCGGCCGCCAAACCGACTTCCTCGGGCTGATGGAACAGGAAGTGATCCGCGTGTTGCACTTCGTAGCGTGTGTTGCTCGCCGCGCCCCAGAAGCCCAGCGAGTCGAGCCCGAGCAGTTTCCAGGCGGGAATGCCGCTCTCGCGGGCCAGGCTGCCGCGGCGGCCGTCCTGGCTGTGCCACAACTCGCCCACGGTGCAACCGGGGCGTCCCCCGGGATGCACGCCCAGCTTGCGGCATTCCATGACCGTGCCGTCGTCGTTGTAGCTGACCCGCCAACAGAGCGTATTCCCGGACAGCACCACGACGTTGCCGCCGCGGACCAGGTAGCGCTCGAACGCGTCAAACTGTTCGGTCGACCAATACTCGCTGTGGCCGTTGATCAGAACCACCGGAAAATCGTCGAGCGACTGCGGATTCCGGTGGACGTCCCAGTCGCTCACCATGTCGTACGCATAGCCGCTCTGTTCCAACCACGCCAAGGCGAACCGCTCGGCGCGCATCAAGTGGCTGTAGCCGACACTCTCGGGACTGTACAGCACATACGGCCCCGCATTGGGCCAGGGCGTCTGCACGCCGATCTTGTACGCGGGCTGGCCGGCTTGATGGTCGCGATACATGCAGTAGGCCGGCGGTGCACCCGGGCTGTTGGCAATGCCACCGGTGTCCCAGAAGTTGTGCAACTGGGGCGGCGTCACCGCAAACGGCGTGGCCCGGTAGGCCAGCCAGGTGCCGGTGGCGGCAATCACGAGCACGGGGGCCCGGGGCGCATCCGCGGCCCGGCGAACCACGAACGTGACATGATACAGCCGCTCCTGGCCGTCCAGCGAGAAGCGGAAGCGGCCCACATAGATCCCCGGCGGAGCGGTTTTCGGCAGCTCGTAGGTGTGCGTCACCTGCCAGCGGCAGTCGACCAAGTCGTCCGCGGCGAACCGCAACCCGTGGCCTCGGCGAGGATCGCCGGCCGGATCGTAGTCGCCGAAGCGCGGCACCTGGCTGCCGTCGAAACTGGGGCCGCCGATCATCCAAGTCGCCTCGTTGACGATCCGGCCGTGCCGGGCGTGCGCCGAAACGTCGGCGACGCGTTCGCCGCGCTCCTCCGTCAGCGGCCAGCAGCCCAGCACGTGATCACCGCCGGCCGGCGTCAATCCCTGGTCGCGATAGCGGGCTTGGATCTCGTCCGCCGAGAGGGCCCGTCGGTAGATCACCGGCATCGCCAAATCGCCGTCCAGGATGTTTACCGCCGGTCCATCGTAACCGCACGCGCCCAGCCACAGCGGCGCGGGGCCGGCTTGAACCGGACCGGCGAACGGCTGGTCGGCGACCCGCTGGCCGTCGATCCACAGCGACTTGGTGGTCCCGTCCCATGTGCCCACGACGTGCTGCCACTGGCGATGCGCCAGCACCGGGCCGGCCAGGGCCCGCTCGGGCTGATAGCCGCCGCCGTCGCTCAGGTAGAACTGGACGCGGCCGGCGCCGTCCAAGCCCAGCCCGTAGCCGCAGGCCGTGGGATAGTTGTGTTGCCCCAGCAGCGTCTGCCAACCGTTCAACCGCCAAGGCCGGACCCAGCATTCAAGCGTCAGGGCGGCTAACGGTTCGTCCGCCGGCAAGCCCTTGTCAACATGGACGAATGAGCCGGGATGGATGGGCTGCTGGACCGGCGGCGACGACGGGAAGGTGAACAACACCTCGTCGCCCACCGGATCGTCGATGTCGTGTCCCAGCCGGCAAACGGCAAGCTCGTAGGGCACCGTACTGGACACGCGAAAGTGAAGCGTGTCGCCGGCCGTGACAACTTTTTCCGCGTAGGCGTGCAGACCATCCAGTGCCAAGGCCCGGGGCAACGCGACCGGCTCGTCGGCAGCGAACGCGTTGGCCGTGCCCGCTACCAGCACGACGGCAGCCAGGGTGAGCATCTTCATGGTGGGGCTCCTCAGGCTCGACGAACTCAACGGCTGTCGGTTTCCCCGCAGGGCCCCGCGGCCAGTTGCCGGTGCCCTTGTCGGATCGCTTCCAGCATGGTGACGTAGTCGGGATCGGTCGTTTGGGAGAACAACGCCGGCTCGTCCGCCCAGCGCCGTGTGGGGACGCCGCGGCCGCCGGCCTGCTTGGCCAAGTGCGTTGTCAGTGCCGGACTCCACTCCGGGTGCGTCAAGTTGAGCCAGGCGAAGTGCCCGTCCCACAACCGGTCGTGGTCGTTGGGATGCGGAAACTCGCCGTGGCACCCGAGGCACCTTCGCTGGTACACCTCCAGGAAGCGTTCAGTGTACCACGCCGAATTCCGGCCGGTAGCATGGTCCGTGTAAAGATCCCGGCCGCCGGGCGACAACGGGCGGGCGGCCGCGTAGCCTGCGTAGAACGGAACGTTGGCGTCGATCCAGGTGTAGATCCGTTGGCGATCCTCCCAGGGGACTTCGTGACCGACGTGTGCCGGTTCCAGGTAGTCCGCGAGCCGGCTGACGCGGGAACCGGACCAGCCAGGCGGATTCGTCCCGGTCGGGGCTCGCCGCAGCCAATAGAAATGGACCAACGGCAGGCCGCGGGCCGCCTCCTGCGACAGCATTTCCCCCGTCGTCAGGTTGTGCTGGCGATACGATCGGCTGCGCCCCAGCAAGTGATCGTAGGCCATGTTGAAGAAGCGAGTTCGGTCGCCCGATAGGTCCCAACCGCCGCCCGGAGCCGGGCCGCTGTGGCAGCCCACGCAGTGTTTGTCCAAAACCGGCTGGACAACCGTCGTGAACTCGACCAACCCGTCACGCGACCAAGGCGGCGGGACAGGACGAGTCGGCGGCCGGCGAGCGGCCAGCGGCAACGAAGACCGCATGGACGGCGTCGCGCTCCGCGGTTCGTGGCAGCCGCTGCAGCTCCGCACTTCGCCGGGCATGACTTGCAGCGACGACGTCTGCCGCTGGAGTTCCCGCCCCTCGGCATCCAGCACCTGCAGGTACACCTCCCGCAGCGCCGGCAGCTCGAAGTGGGCCGAGCCGTCGGGCTCGATCGGCACTCGCCCCCAACAACGCTTGGCGTAGTACGTGCCGTAGCCCATCACGGGCGATTGGTCATACGCGCGCCGGGTGAACTCGTGCGTCTTGGGCACCTGCTCCATGATCTGCAGGTACTTTGCCTCACCACGCTGAATGCCGGACAAGCCGCGATAGACGTCGGCGACCAGGGCCGTGCCCCATGCGCTTGCGAGGCCGTCGCCGGTTGCCGCCGGCGGCTGGACGGGCGGTGTGGCGAACACCGCCCGCGGCCGCAAGGGTAGTGGACAGACGGAGCCCAGTTGCGGATCAGCGTACAGCGGGATCCGGTTCCCGCACAGATCCAGCAGATACAGGTCGAAACGGCCCGCGGCCGAGGCGGCGTAGGATACCAGGAACACGTGATCGCTGAGTGGAAACGGATCTCGGTACAGCGGGCGAGCGGCATCGAGCCAGCGGCCGGCACGAGCTTCCAAGTCGTGGGCCAGGGAGAGATCGGCCGGCTCGCGGTCCGGCTGCAGCGACCTGTCGCGCAACGCCATGTCCAACCGCCGGCCGTCGTCGATGTCGCCAAAACTCATCCCGTCGGCATGGACGGTCCGATCGCCGACGCCCAGCGACTCGTCCGTCAGCCAGGCGAAACCGCGGTCGCGTCCCGCCTCCGGCCCAGACCGGTTCGTCACCAGACCGACGGCGCCGTACGGCCAACCATGCCCGGGAGCGAATGTGGCCACCAGCAAGTCCGCGTGGCCCGGGACGCCGCGTGCCTGCCAGAAGACACCTACTTCGCGAATCGTGTTTCCGAAGTACAACTGGAATTGCCGCCCATCGGGTCGCTGAGTCCACAGTCCCAGGCGATAGTCCAGGTCGCGATCCACGTATTCCCACCGCGTGAACAGCACGCGGCCGTCGGGCAGCAGTTGCGGCGAGAAATCGGCCAACGTGTTCTGGCTCACACTGCGCACGCCGCTGCCGTCGCGGTTCATTCGGTACAGATTCGAGCGCGGACCGCGCTCCGAGACCAGGCATCCGCCGCCACGCGTGGAAACGAACAGCAGTTCGCCATCGGGCAGTTCCACCGGGCTGACGTCACTGTGCGCCCGATCGCGGCTGAGCTTCTTCCAGCCCCGGCCATCGACGCCGATCTCGTAGATCTGCCAACATGCATCCGTCCGCCGGCGGAACGAGAAGAACAGGATCGCGGCATCCAGGGAGAGGTTCATGTCGAAAACCACCCCCTCGGGATCCTGAAAAACCGTCCGCGGCCGGGCGTCCTCGTCGGCCGGACCGAGCACGCAGATCCGGCAGCCCCAGCGCTCCGGCACGCTCTGCCAGATCGCACAGGCGGCGGCATCGGGCCGGCACGACGGATACTGGGCCACAAACGCGACCGGCCCCACGCCGCGGATCTGGTCCGCCAGGAACTGCTGCAGGTCGCCAGCCAGCTTGGTGTCAGGTTCGGCGGAAGCTCGCCTACGTCCCAAATCCGCCAACCGTGCCAGGTACTGCCGCCCCGCGGGAGAAAGCCTTCCGAGAGGGTCGGCTGGGGCCGACGGGCCGCTCAGGGCCGCGGCGCCGCCGGCGCCCAGGACGCATAGGATCGACCGCGGCGGCTCGAAATTCCAGCGCGTCTCACGCTCCACCGGGGCGCCGGCCTGGCCACCGTTGGCCAGCCAGAACGCGGCAAATAGCGTGGCAAGCGCGTCAGCACACATCGTCTTCGGCGTTGGGCATGCCTTCGGACGCGATCCGATTCTGTTTGTCGACCAGGACGATGTGCGGCTGGTGGGCGCGGGCATCCTGGTCGTCGTAGACGGCGTACGAAGCGATAATCACCAGGTCTCCCGGATGGACCAGATGGGCGGCGGCGCCATTGATGCAGATGGTGCCCGACCCGGCCGGCCCCGAGAGCGCGTAGGTCGTCAAGCGGGATCCGTTGGTGATGTCGTAGATGTCGACCTGCTCGTGTTCGAGGATGTCGGCGGCTTCCATCAGACGGCGGTCGATCGTGACGCTGCCGACATAGTGCAGATCGGCATCGGTCACGCGGACGCGGTGTATCTTCGACTTCAGCAGGGTGCGATACTTCGGGCTGGTCATACGCGCTAATCGGCTTGGCGGCGAACGGGCGGGCATGCGCCCCCCGGTGGTGCGATACCAGGGGTCGGGCCTAAAGCGTGAGCGTCCCGCCCCATCCGACGGCCATTCTAAGCCATTCACCCCGGAGCCCGCTAGCCCCGGTGATTCCAGGGTCATCGCCATCCAGCACGCCGTACGATTGAACCGGACAGGACCAAACGCCTCGAAATTAGACCTACCCCGTTTAGTTGCCCCCAGCAAATGGGTCGCAAAACTATGCCGCTTATGCCGAACTCGGCATAAGCGGCATTCGCTATCGCGCTAATAACGATTTCATAGCGCTCGCTAGTTATAGCCATTAAGAGCTAGATTCCAATGTCACTGCCCTGTTTTGCGATGGCTTACGATCCATCCGTGGTTCTGCTTGGAATAGTGGCTGCGCGTTTGGCGATCGATTTTGTATTTCAAACGGATGATGATATTCGATTAAAACGGCAGTTTTGGGTGCGGGCTGACCATGCTCAGTTTTGCCTGGGGGCTCGTTGCCGCCTGGCTGACCCAATACGTGTTGCAGCAGGTCTAGTTGAACTCGCCGAAGGGAGCCAGTTGCGTGCGCGGTGTGGCACTGCTTACTCGTCCGCCGCGAGACGGTTGAGGTCCGGCGACCCGACTCAACCGGCGGGCGAGTCAGCAGTGCGGGCGGGTAGGACGCAACCTCGCTTCACTGATTTTCGGCCGTCCTCGCCCGGCGCACGGCTAACTCGCACACCGGGTGAGCCTGACAGCAAAACGAGCTGTTCGACGGTGTGCAAGTGAGCCGTGCCACACCAGGGGGTCGCGCCGCCTACTCGGCCCGCAGCGTGACGATGCCGTACGCGGGGACCTGGACTGGGCCTGTAATCGCCTCGCGCGGTTGCTCGCTGGTGTCGCTGATCCAAATGGCTCGCGGCGCGGGATCGCTCCAGTGCAACTCGGTGACGGCATCCCGCCCGGAGGCGCCGAACAGCCGCACCACCAACCCGCGGCCGTCGGCACTAGGCTTCAAGGCCGTGACGAACACCTCCGGGTTGGACAGCCACAAACGCGGGGTCTCCGGCAATTGACCGCGGGCCGGGCAAACGACTAGTCCCTGGCCGTACTCCAGGGCAAAGCTGGCGACGGCCGCCTGGTCATAACTGCCATGCGGCCACAGCACGTAGCGGAACACCGTCGGACCTTCCTGCTCGGCCCGATAATTGGTGTGCCAGTGGTTGTTCATCGCCCACGAGTACAGCGTCTGCGACGGGCTCAAGTGATCCAGCCAAGCCGCCGGATCGGACAGGGAGCCGATCAGGTTCGCCGTCACGCCGCCGACTTCGACCAGCGGCGCGTCGGGCGTCAGCCAGGTGATTCCGCGATCGTCGTTCGAGACGTCCACCCAACGCTGCACCGTGAACCAGTTCTTGCAGGCCCCCGGGATCTGATCGGTCTCCGGACGCACGACGCCCCAGGGCACATCCATCCGCACGACGCCCTCCGGTACGTGGAAGCCAAAACCAAAGTGGACGCCTTCCTTGGCCCGCACCGGCAGCTTGTCCACCGTGTTGATGATCTCGACGTAATTCCGCAAGGCATGCACCCGGACCTCCCGGCTCAGCTTACGGCAGCCCGGGGCTTCCGATTCCACGACCAGCGAAGCCACGAGCGGGCCGCGCTCCTTGACGGAAATCGTCACCGGGCCGGTCCGCGCCAGGCCCTTCAGCTCACTGCCGGGCAGGTAGAAGTAGTCGTTCAGGGCCGTGGCGGCCGTCGCGTCGACGTACTCGTGCCCGTCATGCACCAGGCTGGCGATGGCTCCCGTCTTCTCATCCAAACGAACCGTCAGGGCTCCGCTGACCGCCGAACGAGGACAGGTCAGGGTGTTCCCCTCCGCTTGAGCCCCTTTGAAGTTCGCGGTTGGGGCCGAGCCCTCGGTGACGTAATACCGCCGACTATGGTAGGCGCCCCAGCAAGGCCGAAAGACCAGTTCGCCGGTCGTCAGGCGTTGCGAACGAATGCCGGTGGGCGTCGTGAGCGAGGTCTTGACCTGATCTCCCGCCGTCGACAGTTCCTGTGGCACCACGACCAGGCCGTACGGACAGCCGAGGGATCGGGTGTTCACGACGTCGATCGCGTTGACTTTGCCCTCCGGCACGACCGGCTCGCCGCGGGCCGTCACGGCCCTATCCAGCAACTGCCGCGACTGTTTGTCGCCGTCGAGGGCGAACGCCTGCTTGATCGCCCACTGGCTCTTAACGAACGGATGGTCGGGCTGGCTGATGCTGTTGTGCGCGCCCCACGTGTGTTCGTCGTACAGCAGCACGTTCCGCCAGGCCTGATAGAACTCGTCCCCCGGGTAAGCCTGCGGCTGGAACAAGGCAAACAGCGTCTCGGCCTGGACCAACCGCTCGGCCGAAGCCCGATTCAAGGCGGTCTCCAGAGCACTCGAGCCCGCGCCGTCCTCCCAATAGGGCGTGAAATCCCCTTGGGCCGTCGGCAGCTGGTCGCCGTACCGCTGTTCGAAGTCGCGGAACATCTCGTCGGTCGTCGCGATGACCAGTTTCGGGTACGCGAAGCGTTCGTTCCACTGCTTGACCCGCTCCGGGAAGTTCACGTCGGGAGCCCCGTTGTCGCCCAGGCAGTGACGGACCTGGACGTACTCGTACGCGTAGCCCTTGTCGGCCAGTCGGCCGAGGTAGTCCAGCAGCCGCTGTTCGGATTGAAAGACCTGGTAGTAGCCGGTGCCGGTCATCCAAGCGAGCACCTTGTCGCGGCCGTTCGGGCCGATCCACCAGAACGGCTTATCGCCCCAAGCGGCCGCGGTGTGCCCGATCCGGTCGCCGCCGTTGGGGCCGATGCTGAAGTACTTGACGCCGCTCTGGGCAAACGCCGGCACGACGCCCCAGGTGTAGCCGGGCACGTCAGTGATCATGGCCGACGTGATCGGCTGGCCGCACAACTGCGACACCTGCCCTGCGCACGTCAGCAGACGCAACAATTCCTCGGGACGGCACAGGCCGGTCAGCTGGTTGCCGTACAACGCCTGCAGCCCGACCTGTCCCTTCTGGACCGCGGCGATGAACTGCTGGCGTTTCTCCGGCGAGGCTTGCTTCAGGTAGCTCTCCACGGCCCACAGCACTTCGACATTCCACTTGAACTGGGCCCCAGCCGGATAGTCGGCCGTCTTCTGAGCCGTCTCGATCGCCATCTCCAGGTATTTCCACTGGGCCTGCTCGACCTCGGTCTGCACGTGCGTATAGCCGATGTCGACGTGCGAGTGGGGCAACAGGTACACGACCCACTTGCGGACCGGCTGAAGCGTCACGGTCTGGGCCGTCGTCTGGCCGGCGACCTCGACGCGGACGGCCAGTTGCGTTTCCTCCTGCACGGCCGGAACTGCCACCTCCAGGCTCTGCGCGGCCGTCTGCAGCGGCAGGCTGACCGGCTCGGCGCCGTCGACCAGGATCCGGGCCTGAGCCGCGTCGCCAAAATGCCGGACGCCAAGCCGGACCAGTTGCTTCAGCTGCCCGTCCCGCTCGACTAGCACCGGCGGCGACTGGACGGAGCCGATCACGGTGCCGCTGACCTCGGCCAGTTCCAGCCCGGCTGGCGTCGACAGCCCGAGCCAATCGTACAGCAGCCAACTGCCGGACCGCGTGGTGATCGCGATTTCATTGGCCCCGGCCTTCAGCAACGAGCCGGGGAACTCGATCGCGAACTGGCGCTCGCGGCCTTGACCGGGGTCGCCAAACACGGACGCATCGCCCGCCCCCGGCGGCAGCGACTGCGGGAACTCGCGGCCGTTGACCGCGATTCGCAGTTCCGGGGGAATCTGACGCTGAGTGTCCACCAAGTCCACTCGCAGTTGGCACTGGCCCTCGGCCGGCGCGGACTTCAGCCCGAAGATCACGCTGAACGTGTGCGGGCATCCGCCCGCCCAGCCGTCGGCAGGCCCCGGCTGCACGTACGGCCAGTCCCGCTGCGATTCGGATTTGCCGACGACGAAAAAGCCGTCTTCGCGGAACTCGGCGTAGCGGTTCGGCGCCAAGGCGAACTCGGCGTTGCCGTTATCCGCCTTGCCGATCTCCCACAGCACGGTGGATTCGGCGGCCGAACTGGTCCCCGGCGGCAACGAGGCAGAGGCCAGCAAAATCAACACCGCGGCGGCCAGCGGCGAGCGGGCGAGGATCGTGAAAACGGCAGTCATGAGCATTCTCCTGAAATGTCACAATGTCACAGTTGGATGTCATTGGGCCACGGCGTCACCGTCACCTGGCCGTACACGGCCAATTCGGATAAGCCCAGTCCGCGGTCTTCTTGGGGCGAGCACACAAAACGGATGTACCGGGCGCGCTGCGACTTGTCAAATGCCAGCGGATACGAATACGCCAGCCGGCCCGCGGCGGGCAGGTCGGCGTACTGGGGACTGTCGTCGTGCTCCCAGGCTTCGTAGTCGCCCGGCGGGCAGAAAATGTCATCGTGCTGAATGCGTCCGACCGCTCGCCACTGCTTGCCGTCGTCCGACAGTTCCACCTCGATGCCGACGGGATGGCAGTAGCGTGCGTTGGGCTGGTGCGTGCTCACGCGGACGCCCGCGACGGTGACCGCACGCTCCAAGTCCACAATCAACGAGACCGGCTCGCCCGCGTCCCAGAACGCCGTCGCCGGTTGGATCGCCTCGACGGTGGTCGAATCCGTCGGTGCGATCACCACGCCGTTGGTCAGTTCGCGGCCTTCGCGGTCCGGGTTCCCGGACTCGCCGCTCGACGGGCGGCTAGCCGTGTAGACCTTCCCCTCGGCCAACGGCTGGTCCCAGCGATAGGCGACCCGGGGCCGCTCCGAGCCCGG
>CAIYOB010001151.1 GCA_903927685.1 uncultured Planctomycetaceae bacterium | reverse complement strand
CTCAATTCACGTCGTCGACCTTTGCCTTTGCCGAGGGCCTGGTCGGATACCACCTGGTCGTCGCCGGCGACAATTATGAGATCAAGTCCGTTGTCGACGCGCACACCGTGACCTTGGACAAGACCGCGACCGCCACGGCGAGCGGGCTGTCGTTCTCCGTCAAGCAGGGCGTTGTGTTCGGCATCGACCAGACGAGCTTGATCGGCAGCATCGCGGTGGAAGTGAGCGACTTGGCGGTGGCAGCGCAGCTCGGCTTCCTGAGTCTGGCCAGCGGCGGCCCGGGCAGCGGGTCGGGACTCCACGTCGGCGCCACGGCGACGGTGGGACTGGATCGCGATCCGCAGCACGCCACGGCGGGCGACCAACGATTTTCCTTTGACGAGATCTTCTCCGGCACGGCCGGCGAGGCCGTCCAATTCTCGTTCACCGGCGATGCCTGGGCGCGGCTCAAGGGGCTGACGCTCGGCGCAGGCCTGGGCAGCGACCTGCCGATTGCACCACAAGCGGAAGTGGGCGTCTACGTCCAGGACCTGCTCGATTTCACGAACGTCAAGACGGTCTATCAGACGCCTTCCTTGCCGTTCGACCTGACGGGCGAGAAGGCCGCGGGCCGCCTGGCGGGCAACGAGGTTGTGTTGGTCTTGCCGGACTTGGGCCAGGCGTTTGACTTCCAGAATCTCAGCTTTGCCGACATCGTCAGCGGTGTGCAGATGGGCTTGGACTTTCTGACCGATTCCCTGCAGAACGAACCGTTCTTCCAGGAACCGTTGCCGGTCATCCAGCGATCGCTCAGCGAGGTATTCGACTTTGCTGCCGATTTTGCCGACAAGCTGGCGGCGGCTGCGGGCAATCCGGCCGCGGCGATCCAGGACGTCGAGACCGTATTTGAGCAGGCCTTGGGGATCACCGACAACAACGCGCTGCCGGCCCACGACCAGACGTTCTCCTTGCGGCTGAACGGCTCCGTGTTGGACATTCACGTGAACTACGCGGCCGTGTTCTCCGATCTGTTCTCGTTCAACCTGGATCTGGGGACGCTGTTGCCGGGAGTGGATACGGTGGGCACGCTGAGCGACCTGCTGGGCGGGAGCGGCAACATCCGGCTCGAAGCCCTGGTGGACATGGAAGCCGACATCGGGATCGAATTCGGCGGACTGGACGGCGGAGACTCGCCGGAGATGTTCCTGTATGACTTCCGCCCCACGCGCGAGGCGACCGTGGCGGCGGCCGTCGGGTTCACCTCCGCAGCCTTTGCGGCCGGCAGCAGCGAAGTGACCGAGGCGATGTATCAGCTGATCAAGACCGAGTTCCAGGCGGCGCTGGTCGCGGCGAGCAGTCAGGGCACGGTTCGCTCGCTGCAGGCGACGGTCGTGTCGGGCATCGACAATTCCCTGCCCGACGCGAACACGGACCAGGTGTTCGGCGCGGACCAGTTGCTGGGGCGGCGGCAGTTGGCGCTGCTGGCCTTGGGCACGCGTCTGCAGGCCGACTTGGGCGTCGAGGTCACGCTGCTGACCGGCCGTCAGGAGACGGCTGCCAACGCGACGGCGCTGGCGGCAGTTGCGGCTTTTCAGTGCGTCGTGTTCCTGGTCGATGCGCCCGTCGACATCTTGCAGGCCAGCGGCACCCACCTGACGCTCGGGGCGGCCCTCCGAGCCTCGGATCTGGAGCTCGGCTTCCGCGCCGGCCCCATCGAAATCGGGGTCCGGGGCGGTTACGCCGTATTAGACGGCGACGGGCTGATGAACACCGCCGATTACGCCACGCTGACGGTGGCGTTGGACCAGGCGGCGGGGACGCCGAGCGACGACGGCAAGTTCCACTTTGCCACGGAGAGCATCGGCGACAACGTCCAACTCGTCTTACAGGGTGGCTTCGATGTCCGGCTGCCGCTGCGATTGGCCCTGGGCGGCCTGGAGTACACGCTGCAGACGCCGCTGCAGATTCAGACCAACCCGGTGTTCGGCATGCAGGGCCTGTGGGAGTTGTTGCAGCAGTTGAGCGGCGAGGTCCGCACGGATCCGCGTTCGGCCGTCGTGTACAGCTATCCGAACCTCAAGCAGGAATTTGCGGCGTTGGGTGGCAGTTTTGATGTCCTGAACATGCTTAACGACCCGTCCGCGCTGCTGGACGGTGTGGATCTCGCTTTGGGCACGGTGCAGGATGTGTTCAGCAGCAGCGTGGCGCAGGACATCCCGCTGATCGGGGACAAGCTGCTGGCAGCCGCCGATTTCCTCGGTGATGCGCGGACCGGTTTGCTTGCCGATTTGCGGAAGAAACTGAGCGGCAACGGCAAACTGATCGAGGTGCTGCGGCAGTCCCTGAACGACATCTTCGGTCCGAGCGGGCTGAACATCCTGGCCGCCGGCGTGGACGTGGGCTGGTACGACGGCAACGGCGACCGCTTGGCGACATGGGTCCAAGGTGCGACGCCGCCGGGGGCTGCAGACGCCATTCAGTTCAATATCAGTCTGGGCGGCGTGCTGCTGGGGACCGGGTTTGACATCCCGCTGGACATCGATCTGCCGGGCTTTGAGTTCAGTGTCGACGGCGGGCTGAGCCTGGAGGCCCACTGGAGTTACGCCTT
>CAIYOB010001150.1 GCA_903927685.1 uncultured Planctomycetaceae bacterium | reverse complement strand
GTGCGCGTCCGGCGGCCGCCGCAACGACTTGGAGACGATGCGCCGCGCCGTGCCGCTGTTGCGCAGCGACTTTCAGTTCGCGGACATGCCGGGGGTTGTGGAAGGCAACCAGGGGCACACGTATGGCCTGTCGTCCTGGCTGCCGTTTCAGGGCAGCGGCTGCTATTTCTACGAGCCTTACGCCTATCGCAGCTTTTACCTGCCCTCGTTCGGCATGGGGACGCTGAATGCGGAGACCACGGCCGCGCAACAGCGGGCCTATGCCGAGTGCCGCCAAGTCGCCCCGCGGATGCTGGGCGACTACTACCCGCTGACTCCCTATACCTTGGCGCTTGACCACTGGATCGCCTGGCAATTCGATCGGCCTGAACAGGGCGACGGGGTGGTTCAAGCCTTTCGACGCGGCAAGAATGAGGAGCCGACGCGGACCTTCCGGCTCCGGGGCCTGGATCCCGCCGCCCGTTACAGGATCGAAAACCTGGACGGGCAGAGCCCGACGACGGCCTCTGGCAAGGAACTGATGGAAGATGGCCTGGCCGTGGTTCTGACGAACAGACCCGCAGCGGCGGTGGTCCTGTACAAGAAGGCGGGCGATTGACCGCTAGAAAGATAGCTTCAAGGAGCAATACCAATGACAGAATCCAACCGCCATGTCTCCCGCCGCGGGTTTGTTACGAACCTCGTCACGGCCGCCGCCGGCACGGCCTCGCTGGCGGCCCGAGGCCGGGCCGAGGACGGCGCGCCGGCCGCCGATTTGACCGGCGCTGGCGTCCAGAATCCGCCGCCCGACGACTCGGTCGATGTGCTGGTGGTCGGCGGCGGAACCGCCGGCACGATTGCCGCCGTTCAGACAGCCCGAGCAGGCGCCCGCACGCTGCTGGTCGAAATGGGCGGACAGTTGGGCGGCACCACCACGACCGGCGGCGTCGACTATCCGGGACTGTTCCACGCCTGGGGCCGGCAAGTGATTGCAGGAATCGGCTGGGAACTGGTCCTCAAGGCCGTCCACCTCGACACCGGGATCTTGCCCGATTTCTCCACGCCGCCGCAACGGCACTCTCAGCACCAGGTCCGCGTCAACGGTCCGCTGTTTGCGGCGATTCTGGAGGAGGCCTTCGTGGAGGCGAGCGGGCGTCTCCGCTATTACGAACTGCCGCGCGCGATCCGGCCGGTGGAAAGCGGCTATGAACTGGAATTGGTCGGAAGGGAGTCGGAACGTCGGGTCGTCTGCCGGCAGTTGATCGACTGCACCGGCGACGCCAACCTCGTCGGAATGCTCGGTCTGCCGCGGCTGCGGGAAAAGACCACCCAGCCTGGCACGATGATGTTCGAACTGGGCGACTACGATGTCGCGAAACTCGACGCCGACCTGATCGAACTCCGCTATCGCGAGGCCCTTCGCGACCAGCAGTTGCTGCCGGGCGACGTGGCGAACCCCAAAGGTCGGTTCATCGCGTTCCTCCGCGGGCGCGGCTCCAACGCACAGCATGTGCTGGCCGTCGACGGCTCGACCTCGGCCGGAAAGACCCAGGCCAACATCGCCGGACGACAGTCCGTCTTGCGCATCCTCCGTTTCGTGCGTTCCCTGCCCGGCTGCGAACAGGCCCGACTCCTGCGCATGCAAACCGAAACCGGCATTCGCGAGACCTATCGCATCGAAGGCGAGAAAACGATCACCGAAGCCGACTACACCGGCGGTCGCATCTTCGACGACGCCGTCAGCTATTCCTTCTACCCGATCGACCTCCACGACGAACGCGGCGTCGCTCCGCAACCGCTTCGCCCGGGCATCGTGCCGACCGTGCCGCTGGGCGCGTTGATCCCCAAGGGCAGTCGCAACCTCCTGGTCGCCGGGCGCGTGGTCAGCAGCGATCGGCTGGCCAATTCGGCCCTTCGCGTCCAGGCCTCCTGCATGGCGATGGGGCAGGCCGCAGGCGCTGCCGCCGCC
>CAIYOB010001149.1 GCA_903927685.1 uncultured Planctomycetaceae bacterium | reverse complement strand
GACGTTCCCGGCCAGCGTCCCCAGGAATTGGGCAATCTGTTCGCTTCGGATCGCGCCACGCTGTCCGTCGCAGGGGCTTTGTCCAGCGCTTTCGATGTGGACTTCTATAAGTTTGATGTGACTTACGAGGCGATTTCGAATCCGTCGGCGCATCATGCGGCCGTGGCCTTCGATATCGACTACGCCGACGGTCTCAGTCGGCCCGACACGACCCTGGTCGTATTCCGGCAGTTGTCCGCCAACAATATCGTGCCGATCCTGATCGGGCGCGATTCCAATCTCGCCGACGATCGGCCGGAACCCGTGTTGCCCGACGGCGATCGAGCCGGGGTGTGGGATCTGTCGCGCGGCTCGGTGGGGCTATTCGACCCGTTCATCGGCACGGTCGAGTTGCCCGAAGGCACCTACTTTGTGGCGGTGGTTTCGGATCAGCAGCTTCCGGACATCTTGTCCGATTCCACGGTTCGGCTCGAACCCATCGACTCGCAACGGCGGATCGCCGAGGACCGCATCGGCAGCTTCGGCGGTTCGACCGCCGCGGATCCGGTGGTGACCGTGCTCTTGGATCCCACCTTCGACGGCACGTCGGTTTCTCCGCGAAACCTCTGGCATGTTTCGTCGCTGGAGGCTGGGACGCAGGGGCATGGCTTGACGCCGGCGTTTGACGGCAGCCGCCTGGGAGTCAACGCGGGGTTCGTGTACGAACTGGAGTCGAACGACACGATCGCCTCGTCCCAAAGCTTGGAGGGCGGTCTGGTCTGGAGCCTGGACTACAGCGCCGACATCGGCGATTCCGCGGGGAACACGTCGACGACCATTCCCCACATGACGGTTACGTCCACAACGAGCGCCAATAACGACTCGTTTGACTACTATTCGTTTGTGGTCACCGACGTCCCGGCTCGCGCCATCTTCGACATCGACTATGGCATGAAGAACGATCCCTTGACGGACGTCGACCTGGATATGGTCTTGTTCGACGCGGCCGGCAATTGGCTCGAGTGGGGGACTGGTTCGCTGCCTTCGGCTGGGGCGGGCGGCAGCGTGAGCGTCTTTGATCCGCTGATCGAGCACACCTTCACGACGCCGGGAACGTACGTGATCGGTGTCGGCGGATTTGCGACTTTCCCTGCCAACGGCGGCATGACGGGCACCCCGGTGCCCACGGGCAAGAGCTACGTACTGCAGGTCTCGGTGGAAAACCACCCGGCGATCACAACCGTCGGCGGCGGGGGCCAGACTTTCTACTTTGGCCAGGATACCACTGGCGACTACGACTTGGGCGGGACGCTGGTTCCTGGCGGGACTCTCCGTTCGAATCCGTTCAGCCTGCAGGATTACTCGGCGGGAGACAAGCCCGTCACGTACTTCAACTATCGCCTGGATGCGGATTTGGGCGATTACTTCCGGGTCCGCGTGCGGCGAAGTGATGGGACCTCGGACCTGGTCGCGACGAGCAATCCGGCCGAGGTGCGGGCCGGCGTGGTGCTGCTGACCAACTCGGATGAGTGGCTGCAAGCGAGGATGGAGTTGGATCGCTTTGCCGGGTTGACGGGCCTACGGCTGGACTTCGAGTTCCAATCGGCGGACGGCCTTGTCAACGGCCGTCGCGGGGTCCATGTGGATGACGTGGTGATCGGGTTTGCCGAGCGCGGCGAGATGATCACCAACGGTTCCAATGTGACCACCTTCTCGCCACGCTTCAACTACAACACCTCGGGCCGGGTGTTGAGCGGCGAATACCAACTGGAGATTCGCAAGGCCTCGGACTATGGAACTTCCGTGGAAGCGCAGGATTCCTTCGGCGGGTCGATCGACGGCCTGATCCTGGATCGCAGCTTCGACACGAACGATCGACTCGCCCAACAGGCGACGCTGGTCGCCCCCTCCGGTGCCACGTTGGTGGACGGCCAGACCTTCCGCCTGGGGGACGGCTCCGGCGGGCTGACATTTGAATTTGACAGCAACGGGCTGGTTGCTGCGGGCAACGTCCGGGTGGGGTTCACTTCGACCGACGCAGACTATGTGGTCGCGGCCCGGATCCGAGATGCCGTCAACAGCCCTTCCGTCCAAGGGTTGCTCGATCTGCAAGCAGGCCTCTCGGACGGGACGAATACGGGGACTTCCAGCCGCAGCAACCTGATCAATTTGTTCGGCAATGCCGTCGTCACCGGCGGCCCGGCGGGCTTCGTCGTTCTGCACGACGGGTTTGGCGACGCCAACCACTTCCGCGACCAGGGCCAGGTGCTGATCCACTCCAATACGATCACCAACGCGGCGGACTTTGCCATCGTCGCCGACGCGGGCGTCCGCGACATCGATCCGAACGAGAATGTGGCGCTGGCGGCCCCTCACAGCGGGCCGGCTCGGAACCTGCTCGAGCTGAACAATCGCCAAGGAACGGGTGCTGCGGGCGGGATGACCCCCGGGGTCACCATCGTCAATAACACGATTTATGGCGAAGGCCTGGGCGGGATTCACTTCAGCGGCAACCTGCGGCCTTATGAACTGATTCCGCGCTACAATGAGGCTGACGACTATGTCTGTGACGGAGATGCCTTTGCCGTCACGGTCGGGCGAACCACGGTCGAATTTGAATTCGAGGATCTGTCCAATCACTCCGCGATCGGCGCCTGCCCGGCTAACCCGACTCACGGGGACGGCTGGACGCCGGGGAGGGTGCCGATTT
>CAIYOB010001148.1 GCA_903927685.1 uncultured Planctomycetaceae bacterium | reverse complement strand
GGGCTTGACGGCGGAACAGGCGGCCGCGCTGGCCAACGTTCAGTTCGCCGTCGCCGACTTGGGCGGGGCGCTCCTGGGGCTGGCGGACCGGGCCACCAACACGATCCGAATCGACGACGATGCGGCGATGTTCGGATGGTCCGTGGTCCGTGGTCAGTCGTCCGCTGTCACGGGTGATCGCTTCCGGACAGCTGACAACGGACGTCTGACAACGGACGGCGTGGATTTGCTGACCGTCGTGATGCACGAGGTGGGGCATCTGCTGGGCCTGGAGCACAGCGACGATGCCGACGCTCTGATGGCGCCGGTGCTGGAGGCGGGTGTGATTCGAGCCGCATCCGGCCAGAATTCCTATTCGCCTAACCTCCCTCGTAGTCCTTCGAACTCTCGCGGCGTTCTTCCCGCGTCGTCCCTGCGTCCGGCCGCCACTGCTTCGCTGGGGCAACCCGCATGGCAAGACGCCGTCGACCAGTTGGCCGCAGACCTGGCGTTGGACTGCGACGAAGCGACGAGTCGGATGCGGGTGCCGCGGCGCAGCCGGTTGCAGCGGTTCGAGCGGGAACTGGACGCCTGGTTCGGCCAGCTGGGGGCGGAGTTAGACGGGGGAGAAGGAACGGGGCAGGTCATAGCGTAACGCCTGGATACGTCATACGCCACTCGATGGGGGCACAGATGGGGACACGATCGGGACAGGAAGCAGCAATGGCTTCGCAACCCCGCAACGGATTGCGGTTTTTTACCTTGCTACGTGGAAAGCCGATCTGCCATATTTTCCGCTTGGATCGGTAGGCGCACGCCCACGCCGGACCTGATCGCGGCGGATGCCGCGTCGGCCGTAAGACGGACTCGGACACTGGGGGTGCCAGGCGGAAACGGCAGAGTTCTTAATCGCTCACGTGCCGAGTACGATTGACAAACCCTTGGGTATGAGGTGGTTACCACCGTTCGAGGAATAACTGTCCAATCTTCCGTGAGCGGCACGGCGCTAGCCGCCGGTACCGCATCCAATCCGGAACCGGTGGCTAGCGCCATTCCACTCACTTGTTTCTCGAACGGTGATTACGTAACACCGAATCGCGGAAACATGGGGTGTTCTCCCCATTGATCGCGGATCCCGATTGTGCCATTTTTGCCTTAATGGGGACTTTTACGGATAACAAGCCGTTTATCCTTTTTTCTTTCCCTGGTCTGTATCGCGCGTGCACCTCCGGACAATCGTCGCACATGCGGTGAAAGGAACTGGCAATGTCGAAGCGTTCACCAACAACGGGTCGCCGGGTTGAGACTCGCGGGCGGAAGCGGACGCAAGGCGGTTGGCGTCTTGCTTTGGAGTCCCTTGAGCCCAGGGTGTTGTTGGCGACCGAGATCGAGGAGCTTGCTGCACTGGACTGGGGCTCGCGCAATCCGCTGCAGATTGAGATCGGAGGCCCCATCCCGGGTCACTCGGCGGGAAATGAGAACGACGGCTACGACCGGATCGAGGTATCGGGAGCGGCAACGTTGGGCGGCACGCTGCAGGTGCGTCTAGTCAACGACTACTTGCCGGAGGTAGGCGCGACCTTCGACTTCCTGACGGTCGGCGGCACTCGTTCCGGCGCGTTTGCCGACGCCGAAGGGCTGTTTTCCTTTCCCGCGGGCGATCGGTATTTCGAAATCGTCGCCAACGGACAAGGCTTGCGGCTGGAGGTGATGGCGGCCCCGGGCGGGTTGGAGTACGTCCCTCCCAACGCCACGTCGCGGGACGGCTTCGGCGAGTTTCTCAGCGACTACTTTGCCGTGCCGACGTTCAGTTACGACGGCAGTTTGTCGGTCGACGGATTCGCGAGTTTTTCCGGCGAGTTGTCGTTCCTGGAATCCGGCGGGGAAATGCTGATCGTCGGCAGTGACGTAACCGCGTTGCTGGGCGCGGCGACGGGCGGCGTCCAGATCGCGGACGCCAGCTTCGGCCTGGTGGCGACGGCCGCGGACACGTACGTGCTGGAGGCAGCCGGCGATGGTTCGCTGGTGGGTTTTGCCGCTGCAGCGCTGACGGGGAACATGCGGGCGGAACTCAATACGACCGGCGCAGCGGTGGACCGCGCGGTCGAGATCGGCGGGACTTCGGTTCTGATCCAGGTGGCCGATGACGCCCGGCACTTCGGAGGTACGGGGCTGGAGATCTGTGTAGCGGACGTCGCCGACGCGACGGGTGATTTTGAATTCGACGTTGCCGCCGGCGCCGTGCGCGGCGTGGCCGGCGACGTCACGGCCAGCATGACGGCCAACGATTTCACGGTGGGGGTGACGGGCGGCGAACTGGGGTTGGTCGGCACGACGGCGGACGGAAAATTGGCGTTGGAGGCCACCGGCGCATTGGCGCTGTCGGGCGGCGGCTTCGCCTCGGCGACGGCGACCGGGGTCGCGGTGCGGTACAACGACACGGGCAACGCCTATACGGGCCAGTCCGTGCTCGCGGGCGGCCTGAGTTACACTTTCGACGGCCTGCCGGCAGCCACGGATCTCCAGCAGATCGCGGTTCAGGGGTTGTCGGCGACGTTTGCCGGCGACCTGGACCTCCAAGGCGACTTCATTTTCCAGCGGGTCCGGACGATCGACGGCGCGGTGACCGACACCGAGGTCACCGTGGCCGGTTGGGGCGTGGACGTGGCTTGGAGCCCGCCCTCGGGCCTTCCGGCGCAGCCGGAGATCGAAGTGACTGGCGGAAAGCTGGGCGCGGTGATCTACAGCACCGCGGACGGCGGAGTGCCGCCTCCTTCCCCCTCGACCTACGTCTTGGTGGCCGAGGGAGACGGGGCGCTTTCGGGTGTGCCCGGCCTGGTGGTGAGCGGCACGCTGTTCGCCCGGGTGAACAAGACCGGCCGTCCCGTGAGCAAAACGGTCACGACGCCGGACGGCGATGTTGTGCTGAACTTCACGGATGGGACGGACGTCCAGGACTTTACGGGCACCGCGGTGACACTTGACCTGCAGGGCTTGACCCAGTTCACCGGCAGCGTGGTCATCACGGACGCCTCCGCGGGCGCCCTGCACAAGGTCCTGGTCGCCGGAGAGGAATTGACCGCGTTGATCGGCAGCGGCGGCCAGGGCTTGCAATTGGCGGGCGGCGAGCTGGGCGTGGTGGTGGTGGAGACGGCGGGCGGCTGGGCGTATACCGCCGCAGGCACGGCCGACGCCACCACGGTCGGCCTGACCGACGTGACGGTGGTCGCCGGCAGCACCATCGGTGTCGAGGTCAACAAGACCGGCGCAGCAGTCAACGAGTCGATCCCTTTGAGCGGCGGCCGGAATGTGGCGATCACCTTTGCGGATGGGACTGAGGTCAACCGCTTCGACACCTCGGACCTGGACGTGAAGCTGACCGGCGATTTCCTCGATTTGGTGGACGATGCGGCGAACTACGTGGCTGGCGTGCGCGACACCCTGGTGGTGGAAACGGACGACGACGGCAACTGGCTCACCGACAGCGTCGTAGCCGAGCGGCTGCCCGGGATCGGGGCGTCGTTGGACGAATTGTTGGGTGCCAGTGCGATGCTGGATCTCGGCGCGTACATGCGGCATTACCTCGATCCGCAGAACGCGGGCATCGAGGTGCCGGACGGCACGGTTCCCGTCACCCACGGGGCGGACGGGCCGACGCTGCAGGGGATGCTGGACTATCTGAACGCGGCCTGGTTCTCCCGACTGGCGAGCCATGCCGGGCAGGGGCTGGGCTTGGCCCTGACCGGCGAGGGGATCCAGTTCAGTTTCGACGAGGACTTGTCCCTCGCGAAGGAGTTGAAGCTGGACTTCGGCGACGCGTTCAGCGTGGTCGGACTGAGTTTCGACGGCGACATCAAGCTCGACACGGACATCGAAGCCAACCTTGGCTTGGCCCTGGGGATCGACTGGCTTGACAGCCAGTACAGCTTCGAGGTGGACGACTTGAGCGTCCACGCCGCTGGCGAGGCGAGCGACCTGTTGTTTACGGGCGTGGTGGGGGCGTTGGCGGTCAGTCTGGGACGGGCCGGCGGCGAACACTCGCACGCGGCCGTGAACTTGAGCGGCACGATCGGCTATTCCGGTGGCGTGTTCAACTTCACCCTGGGAGCCAACAACAGCGTGACGCTCGATCTGCCGGTATTCGCCACGCTGGCGGGCACGGATCTGTATTCGCTGGCCGTCACACCGATGATTCACATTCCAGGGATCATCTACGGCAACGAGCACGGTTACACGGCGACCACGGAGGACTTTGGGCAGATTGCCAATTTCCGCAACGTGACCGCGGCGCAGATCATCCAGACGTTTCCCAACTTCCGGGACTACCTGGAGAGCGACGTCGAAACGTCGGACACGCTGCTGACGCAGATTCCGTTCGTATTGGAAAGCTTGAACCGCTCGCTTTTGTTCTCGGACGCCTTCCACGCGGAGGTTTGTGAGAAGCTGGACTTCAACGCGCCGCGAGTGGATCTTTCGCCGGTCGGCACGAACGGGGCGCTCACCGCTGGCAGCCAGACCTTCACGGCGTCCGGCGCCGGATTCACCGCGGACATGGCCTACCAGGGCCTCTCGTTCCTGGACGCCGACGGCAAGATCCAGAAGACGTTCCAGATCAGCGCGGTGGTCGACGGCGCCACGCTCACGCTGGACAAGGCGGCCACGGAGACGGTAGCCGGTCAGCGATACGTCGTCCACCGGCCGATGGGGAAGGTCAAGACGCTGCAGGAGGTCGTGACGATCATCGAGGCGGCTGGCGTGCTGCAAGACGGCGGCCAAGTCACCTACGATCCGCTGACCGAACGGCTGTCGCTGCCCATCGCTTTCGATTCGCCACAGAGCACCGCCGAGGCCGCGGTCGATTTTGGCTTCGGGTTTGGCGGCGGCGTCAGTCTCGCGACGTCAGCCCAAGCGGACATCCACACCACCATGAGCGGAAGCGTGACGCTGACCACGACTATGCACGGCGGCGTCTGGAACGGCACGGACGGGCTGCTGGGCATCCTGACCGACGGGTTTGTCGGCTCCGTGACGCAGGACAGCAAGACCTTTACGACGGACATGACCTTGGACACCTCGCTGGTGGGCATGTTCGTCGAGATCGCCGGACAACGCTATCGGTTGGCGAAGTTCGTGGACGCCCACACCTTCGAGCTGGGGGCGGTTGCCACGGCCACGGCCGCTAATCAGCCGTTCACGTTGGAGTCCCGGCGGTTCACTTCGCAGCAAGTGACATTCGATTCGGCGATGGTCGGCTCGTACCTGGAGATCGGCGGGCGGCGTTACCGGCTGCAGAAGTTCGTGGACGCTCACACGTTCAACCTGGACGAAGTTGTTGCGCCGACGACGGTCGGGCAGGCGTTCTTGTTGGAGCAGGGCGCGGTCACCGGCGTGGACGAGACGCAGTTGGACGGGGCCGTGTCGGTCGAGCTGACCGATCCGCTGGTGGCGGTGGAATTGGGCTTCGCGAACGCCCAGGTCGGCGGCGCCGGCAGCGGTTCGATTATCCACGTCGCGGCGACCGCGGGCGTCACGCTGGATCGCGATCCGGGCCAGAGTGGGGCGCTGGACGAGCAGTTCACCTTCCGCGAATTGAACTACGGTACGGCCACAGAATCGCTGCGGCTGGCGTTTGCGGGCGAAGGCTGGACGCGGCTGAAGGGGCTGACGTTGGCGGACGGCCTGGGGAACGATTTAGCGATCGCGCCGCAGGCCGAAGTCGCGGTGTACGTGCAGGATTTTCTGGACTGGAGCGAAGTCCAAACCGTGCGGCAGTCGCCGACTCGGCCGTTCGACCTGGCGGCGGCGGTGGCTGCAGGGACGTTGGACGGCGACGAGGTGGTGTTAGTCCTGCCGGATCTCGGCCCGGCGTTTGGCTTCCAGTTCCTGACGGCGGCGGACGTTGCCGCCAGCCTTCAGTTGGGGCTGGATTTCCTGGAGCAGTCGCTGCAGGACGAGCCGTTCTACACCCAGCCGCTGCCGGGGATCAATCGGTCGCTGCGCGAGGTGTTCGGCTTCGAGGCCGACTTTGCCGCTCGGCTGGCGGAGGCGGCGTCGGCGACCGTCGGCTCGATCCAGGAACTGGAATCCGTTTTCGAGACGGCGCTGGGGATCACGGACAACAACACGTTGGACCCGCAGGACCAGGCGTTCTCGCTGGCCTTGCACGGCCAGGTGTTGGACGTTCACGTGGATTTCGGGGCAGTGTTTTCCCGGCTCTACAGCTTGACCCTGGACCTGAACGGCCTGCTGCCGGGCGTGGACACGGTGGGCCTGCTGGTGGATACATGGAACGGCGCGGGGAACATCCAGCTCGAGGCGGCGGCCGACCTGCGGGTGGACGCCGGGATTCGCTTTGGCGGGATGACGGCCACGTCCGACAACCCGGAGATCTTCCTCTACGACTATCGCCAGACGCGGGACGCGACGGTCGCGGCGGCGGGAGGCAGCTTTGCCAATCCCGGTTTCGCCCCCGGGGTCAGCGTGGTGACGGAGCCAATGTACGCGGCGATCCTGGCCCAGTTCCAGGCGGCGCAAGCGACCGCGGCCGGATCGAGCGGCACGGTCAAGTCGCTGCAGGCCACCGTCGTGGCCGCGATCGACGGTTCCAGCGAGCCGGCGGCCTTGCTCGGCGACCGGCAAGTAGCGTTGCTGGCTCTGCGTTCGCGATTGCAGACGGACTTGGGCATCGAGGTGACGTTCCTCGTCGGGCGGCAGGTCACCGCAGCCGATGCGGCGGCGCTGGCGGCGGTGCCGGGCTTCGAGGAAGTCGCCTTCCTGGTTGCCACGCCCGTGGCGATCGACCAGGCGACGGGCACGCATGCGACGCTGGACGCTCGGCTGTCGGGCCAGGAACTGGAGTTGGGCTTCCGCGCGGGGCCGATGCAGATCTTCACCGCCGATGGATACTTGGGACTGGACGGCGACGGCGACGTTCAGACCGTCGCGGACAGCGCCCGGCTGGCGGTCAAGCTCGACCAGTGGGCCGGCGGGGTGGCGGACGACGGCCAGTTTCACAGTGCGACCGAGGATTTCGACGACAACGTCCAGGCGCAGACGAAGGGCCGCTTCCAAACGAATCTCGAAGTATGGCTGGCGCTGGACGGCGAAGAGTATCTGCTGGACAAGAACCTCGACATCCGGACGCGCACTGCCGACGGCGACCAGGGACTCGGGAATCTGTTCCAGCAACTGGCGGATCCGGCCGCCTATGCCGGCCACCTGCAGGTGAGCTACCAATATCCCGACATCGCCGCGCAGTACGAACAATACGGCGGCACGTT
>CAIYOB010001147.1 GCA_903927685.1 uncultured Planctomycetaceae bacterium | reverse complement strand
CCGACGCGAAGTCAAAATCCAGTTCGTGGAGATCCGAGAGCAACTCGCCCGTCGACGAAAACAGTCCCAACCGCAGCTTGCGGGCCTGGACCTTGTCCGTTACCGGCCCCGTCTGGTAGAGGGCCACCGCCAATTGCCCGGACGAGATGACGGACGACGAGCCGGGCAGCACGTCGACGTCGACCTGCGTCACGTCGCTGGTCCGCCGCTTGCTGATCTCGATCACCGGCACGACGATCTCTTGCAGCGTACAGCCGCCGTGCATGAACCGGACCGCCGCGCCGGACTTGCGGAAGCGGTTGATCGACTTGGGAATCAGCACTTCCAAATCGCCGGCCAGTCCCAATTGGTCCGCCGTGAACTTCTTGAGCCCCTCCGGTTCCGGCAGATCGCGGCCCAGCACAAACCGCCGGTCACTGGCGACGATCTCGGCCCCCGAGGGTTCGGCTAACGAAAAATCGCTCTCCTCGACTTCGTCCTGGTACAGAAAACCATGGTCGGCCGTGATCAGGATGGTGCTGGCATTCGCCGCCGTCAGCTTCTTGACCACCTTGACCAACTCGTCGATCGTCTCCTCGACGGCCGCGAACGCGTCCCGTTCCGTTTCGCGGGAATGGCCGACTTTGTCGATCCGGTTCTGATACACGTAGATCAGGTCGTGGTCCCGGGTCAGTTCGCGGCACTCGTCCCGGGTTCTGCTCAGCAAGTCTTCGGCCTTGATCGCCACGGCTCGCCCGCGGCCCTCCCCGGCGTTCAGAATCGCCGTGCGCGCTTGCAGTCCGGACGAATCCACGCCGTCCACGTCGACGGTCGAGGACCGATTGTCGTTGATCTGCAATGTCCGATGCGGCAACAGGGCGGCCATCCCCAGCTGGGTGTAACAGGGCAGGCAGGCGATCAGCGGCTTCAATTCGGCCTCGTAGCGGTCTTCCCGGCGAATGACGCTGGCCAACTCGTCCGCCACTTCATACCGCAACGCATCCGCGACGATCACACAGACTTTTCTCTTCTTGTCCAGGAAGCGGCCGACCCAGCGTTCAAAGAACCGCTCCTGCAAAGTCACTTCGGGGATCTGCCATGTCCCCAACCGATCGATCTTCTCCTGCCAATGATCGCCCAGCGGCCGGAGAAACGAATTCGTGTAGCGTCGGCGGAGGTCATCGGCCAGCGGCTCCAGCAGCGTCACCTGCCGCGAACGCCGGAAGTGGAAAATGAACTTGCGGTATAGTTGGTCCACCCGGAACAGCGACTCGACGTAGGCGCCAACGCCCTGGGAGAGGGATTCGATGTCCAGGTTGGCCCGGTCGAGTGTTTCCAGGAACAGGGCCCCGTGTTCCACCGCCTCGTACATGTCCCGGTACCCGGCGAACCAGTGGCTCGACCGGCGCTGGCGGATCGTCTGCTGGGACTGAGCCGCCGTGATAGTTCGGCCCAATACCTGGCGGACCAGCTCGCTCAGCACCTTGCGGTCGATCAGCTCGAAGTAATCCAGTTCCGCGACCTGCCGATAATCCCGCTGCTCGAGGTCGCCGGCGATGGACAGTACCTGTGCGCAGTCGCCCGACAGCGTCTCGAAGGCCGCCTCGTGTTGACGGCTGTCCTTCCAGCGTTTCAAGAACACCAGGGCTTCGCTGTTCAAACGCGGCTCGCCGTCCGTGCCCATGGCGTAACAGGATTTGAACAGCGCGATGGCAAAGTCGTACATGCCGGGCTGATCGGACTGGTACCCGTAGACCTTCTCGACCTGTTCCCACAGAAACGGCGTCAGGCCCGCACGCTGGATGAGGCCGATTTGGTCCTGCTGTTGGGCGGCGAGTTCATCCAGCAAGTGTTCGAGGACGGAATCCAAACGCGGGTCGGCGCCGGCGCACACGGCCAGCATCTTCAGACGCACGCGACTGGGGGTGTCATCGGCGGAAGCCAGGCTCTTCAGGGCCTCCCGCCGCTTGCGGACGCTGTAGAATTCCATGTGCCCCTGGACAACGTCCGCGAACTCGTAACCCAGCTCCAGTTCGGCCAGCCAGATGGCCGCCTGATCCGTGCGAAAGACGTCGTGCGCTAATTGCACATCCAGCAGCCAGTTCTCGGCGTCCGGCGGTTGGGGCCCCTCCTTGTACAGCAGGAATTTCGCCTCCGGCTGCTCGCGCAGCATCCGGTACTTCAAGGCGAATTCGTTGTTCGCGATCGGAACCTTTTCGACCCCGGGCAAGTCCAGCGACTCGAATTCGTG
>CAIYOB010001146.1 GCA_903927685.1 uncultured Planctomycetaceae bacterium | reverse complement strand
CGCTCGCGGCAGGGCCGTGCTGGACCTGGGGGTCAAAGGTGCGGGCAGCGAGTTCGGAGTGCCGGTGATCCGCGCTTGGCCCGAGGTGGAGATTCCGTTCTTCCTGTCCGAAGAGCACACCGTCGTCCGTAACTCGCCGGACTGGCAGATCGGCCAGGCTTTGGAACTGATTCCCAGCCACGCCTGCACGACGTGCAATCTGTACCGGGAATTGGTCGTCCACGAGCAAGGCCGAGTCGTCGAGATCTGGCCGATCGAAGCGTCGGGGAGATTGACCTGAACGCGGGGAGAGAGTCAATCCGAATGCCCTTCCACCACGAGCCAGCTCGGCTGAACGCTCACGGCGTCCCGCTGTCCCGCCTGATGCTGGGGACCGTCCAGTTCGGAATGCCCTACGGCGTGGCCAACCGCACGGGACAACCGACCTATCGGGATGCCCTGGGGATCGTCGCGGCGGCAGTCGAAGGCGGCGTCAACGGCTTCGACACCGCTGCCGCCTACGGCACCAGCGAACAGGTACTGGGTCGGGCGTTGCACGAACTGGGCGTCGCCGAGCAAGTGGTGGTTGTGACCAAGGTCCGTCCGCTGGGCCCCGAGGTGCTGGCCGATGCCGCTGCGGCCTCGCGGGCGATCGAGCAATCACTCGCCGAATCACGGCAGCGACTGCAGCTGGATTGTCTGCCGATCGTGCTGTTTCACCGGGAGGCGGACGCGGCCTATCTGCACGTGCTCGAGGAACTGCGCGACCGGGGCTGGATGCAGCAGATGGGTGTCTCCTGCGACAATCGCCCCGGTCCGGCGGCCCAGTTTGTTGCGGCGGGCAAGGTGTCGGCATTGCAGATCCCCGGCAATGTCCTCGATCGGCGTCATCAGCACAGCGGCGTGTTCCGGGACGCTGCGGCACGCGGTGTGGCGGTGTTCATCCGCAGCGTTTACCTGCAGGGTTTGCTGGTGATGCCCGAGGAGGACATCCCGGCGAACCTCCGCGACGTGCTCCCGGTCCGGCGCCAATTGGCCGGCTTGGCCGATCAAGCCGGCATGAACCTGGCCGAATTGGTGTGCCGGTACATGTTGTCCCAGGACGGCGTGGCCTGCGTGTTGACGGGCGTCGAGACGATCGCCCAGGTCCGCGAGAACCTGGCGATGTTTGCCCGCGGTCCGTTGCCTGGCGATCTGTTGAGAGCGGTCGACGCCGCAGTCACGGAACTCCCGGAGTCACTGCTCACGCCGTCGATGTGGGGTGAGCGCAACTAGAACATCTCGATCCAAGGTCAAACCAGCATGGACTTCAGCATTCAACGCCTCTTCGACTTGTCCGGCCGCGTGGCTTTGATCACGGGGGCGCGAGGCTATCTCGGGCGTGCGTTGGCGGACGGCCTGGCCGAAGCCGGAGCCCGCGTGGTGGTGTCGAGCCGCAGCCTGGACAACGCGCGCGCGGTTGCATCCGCACTCGGCGGCCGGGAAGCCGGCCGGCATCTGGCGGTTTGCCTCGATCACCTCGACGAGGCATCCATCGAACGCGGTTGCGCCGACGCCGTCGCCCAGGCCGGCCGGATCGACATTCTGGTGAACAACGGCCACGAGGCGTTGGGAGCGGACTGGACGACCGTCACCGCCGGGCAGTTTCAGCGGCAACTGGCGAACTTGACCGGCTATTTCCTCCTGGCTCGCCGCGTGCGCGAGCATGCGGTGGGCCGGCAGCAGGCGGCCAGCGTCATCCTGTTAGGCTCGATGTACGGTGTCGTCGGCTCGTACCCGGACGCGTACGCGGGCGTCTGTGCGGCGAGTCCGGTGGCGTATCATGCGCTCAAGGGCGGGATTGTCCAGCTGACGCGGCACTTGGCGGTGTACTGGGCCAAGGACGGCGTGCGCGTCAACTGTCTCAGCCCCGGTCCCTTTCCCAATCCGCAAGCGCCGGCAGAGATGGTCGAACGTCTCAAGGCCAAGTCGCCGATGGGGCGGATGGGATCGCCCCACGAGCTGAAGGGGGCGATTGTCTTTCTGGCCTCCGATGCGAGCAGTTACATGACCGGCCAGAACCTGTTGATCGACGGCGGCTGGACCGCCTGGTGACCGTTCCCGTCGGTCGCCAGTGGGAAGCGGGAGGGGGCTCACGCCAGCAAATCCACCGTGATTCCCAGCGAGCCTTCCGGCCGCACGGCGGTCGTGTACTTCTTCCCCGCCTCTTTTTCACGCTGGAAGAAATCGAGCAGCTTGGTCGGCCGCGGGTCTTTCGGCAGCGTGCCGTGTGTCAGGTGAATGGTGAACTCGTCCTGGCCGCGGGCCTCGGAGATCATCTGAAAGGTGGCCACCTCGGGGTTGCCGTCTCCGCCGTTTCCAGAGACGACGTAATGGTCGGCGGTGACGACGCGGAAGAAACTCGTATCGACGTTGTTGTCGCTGCCGTGGTGGGGGATCTTGAGCAAGTCCACGTGCAGCTTGCCGTTCTTCAGCAACTGGGCCCGGCGCAGGCCGGCCAGAACGTAGTCTCCGCGGGCGTCGCCGGTCAGCAGCATGGACTTTTTCCGGAATTTCGCCAACACCGTGAGACTGGAAAGATTAAACGCCGAGTTGTCGGCCAAGTCGGCGGCCCGGGCGACGCCCGCCTGTAGGATCTGCTCGTCCCACTCCTGCTGCAGTGCCCGGACACGTTCTTCGTCCGGCCCGATGACGGTCAGCTTCAAGCCGCCTCCGGCGTCGAACACCCGGCTTTTCTGGCCCGCGGGAACCATGACCAGGTTGCGGAACCCGTCATTCACACCGAGCCCCAGGCGGCTGGCGGCGTCGCGGAGCTGCCGGCCCTGCTGGACACTCGCCAGCACCAGCGCCGTGTCGCGGCGCACGGGAAGACTGGCTGGGAAACTCGCCGCGGAAGCCGCGGTGACCGCGGTCCGGAGCGACGCCACCAACTCGTCGGCTTCGTTGCCCAACAGATCGTCAAAGCTGTTGTGCCACAGCGTGGTGATCTCGTACGGCAGCGGCTTGTCCTGTTCCTTCAGGCCCGCCAGCTTGCCGATCAGTTGCAGGATGCCGTTGAGATGGTCGTCGTCCAAGTGGCTGACCATGACCATCCGGATAGGCAGGGGCTTGTCGGGCGACCGCTCCTGCTTGAGCTGGTCCAAGCGAGGCTTCAGCGTGCGGGTGTAGACCCCGGCGGGGCCGCCGTCAATCACGATCAGCTGCGGAGCCGTTGCTGAACCGTAGTGCAGCAGCAGGGCGTCGCCGTGCTTGGCCTCCAGGGCTTCGAGCGCGAACGGCATCGGGCAGTCTCCTTTCGGACGCTGTGGGGGGGATGGATCAAACGGCCTGCAAGGCACGCAAGACATCGAGCATGCCGTGCCCTTGGAAATAACGCTCTCGTCCGAGGTCCGTCGCCGCTTCGCACAGCACGGACTTGACCCGCAGAGGTTGCCGCAGGAACTCGCGATGCCGAGCCAGCAGCAGGGCGGCCGCGCCGCTGACGTGGGGGGCGGCCATACTGGTGCCGTCCTTGCGGACCAAGCCGCCTTCCGGTGCGACCGAGTCGATTTTCTCGCCCGGCGCGACCAAATCGGGTTTCCAGCGGCCGTCACCCGTCGGCCCCCGGCTGGAAATGTAGCTGACGCCGTATGTATGCGGCATATCCCGGTGCGTGGCTCCGACCGTGATGACGCTGGCCGCATTGCCAGGATCGGTGATCGAGATCGGCTGGTACTCGCGTCCGTTCGCCGACCTGGAATTACGCTCAAACCCCTCGTTGCCCGCGGCGGCGACAACGACAATCCCCGCCGCCACCAGGCGTTCGCATTCCTCGCAAATCGGCGTCCGCCCACAGGCGTAATTCGCGACTTCGTGGCGGATAGAGAGGCTGAGGTTCACGCCGTGCACGACGAGGAAGTCCTTGTGGGAATTAAGGTATCCCAAGAACTGCAGGGCGGCCATAATGCTGAACTCGTCGCCCTGCCCCTGCTCGTCCAGGATTCGCAGGTCGATCAAATTGAGATTCGGGCACATTCCGACCAGCGGGGCTTCGAGACGGCCTTCCGGATCTTCGTTCGGCCGCCAGTCCGCAGCTACGATTCCGGCCACGTGCGTCCCGTGGTCATGCGTCGGCACGACGTAGTCTTTGTCATGCGGGACGCCCAGGAAGGGCATCAGCAGCGGCCAGTCGATCTCGCGACCGCCCAGCAACCGGTTCCGGATCTCGGTCCGCTTTGCCGGATCCCGCTGCAGGATCCGGCGCAGTTGGGCCGGCAGCGAGGCCGTGTCGTCGTCGGCGGCGCTCAGGATCCGCCGGATGAGGGTAAAGTCATAAGTCGCGGTCACGCGGCTGACGGAGTTCCAAGCCTTGGCCCGATCCAACGGCTGGGCCTGCCCGTCCTCGCCGCGGCGGCGAAAGGCGGGATGGCGGGCGTCGATGCCGCTGTCCGCAATCGCCCAGGTGATGTCCGCACAATCGATCTGAAACAGCTTGACCGCCGCATCCGCCTTGACCGCCGGAACCGAGCGGTGCAGGCAGGCCGTGGCGGGCCGATTGCGGCTGACCAGGTGAACCAACGGCCCCGCGGCCGGGGCCAGGTCGGCTCCCGCGAACAATCCGGCCAGGGAAGCGAACAACCGCTCGAAGTACGCCCGCCGCGGTTCCGCCTCGGACGGGATCGGCCAACTGTCCGGCGGTGGCTCGGTCCCGCCAAGGCCCGCCTGCACCCGTGGGTTGGCCATCGCGATGACGCCCACGACCAGCATCGTCCAGTACAAGTCCGCGCTGATTTCCGGGGGAGGGCCGGGCGTCGATTCGGCACACACCTTGGCCAGCCACCGCCGACCCGAGGCCGTCTTCAGTCTAGCCAGCGTCCGCAGGGCCTTGTCCCGCAGACGCTCGTCCGCCTTTGCCCGCACCAAGCGCGACTGCCACCAGGAAGACAGCGGCAACACGACTCGCGTCAACTCGTCGAACCACAAGCGAACGGCGACGGTCGTCTGGTTCACGGCCAATTCGTGGTCCGAGCTGCCCGTGCGCGAGAAGCTCTGCGAGCGACTGGCTGGCTGCGGCAGCAGACGTCCGAACGCGGCGGCCAGTTGCGGGGGGCCCAACACCGGTGCGGCGGGATCTTGAAAAGGCGTCAGCAGCAGGTCGACCGGGCCCTCCGGCCGTTGGGCGTATTCCGCCCAGACATCGGGCAGGACCGGCGAGTCCTGGGTGAAGCGGAGATCGTGCCCTTGCCCGTACAGCAGATTACGGATGTGTTCGGGGGACAGCGTCATCGGCATGGCCTCGGGGGTGTCGCGCGCAGATCTCTACCTAGGATTCTGCTTCGCCCCCGTGCTGGATGCAATCGTCTTGGCGGGACTTCGGCATCAAGCACGAACCGGTTCATTCTCCAAGCTCGCATAGTTGCGTTCAGCCAACGACTCAGTTTATCCTACGGCAAGCCAAATCGAGAACCAAGAGGCGAGCTGCGACTGACAGGCTCGGACTCTCCCACCGCAAGGAGCTGCTGATGAAGACCTGGAGCATGATCTGCCTGGCCGCGACGCTGTCGGCCCTGCTGCCGCCGGGCGCCCGCGGCGAAGGCGACTGGGAATTGACCCTGGAAAGCGAGCAGGCGTTGCAGCGCGGCTTGGAGTGGTTGGAAAAGAACCAGGGCCCCGAGGGCAATTGGACCTGCAACGACGTGGGGTTGGTCGGCATGGGAGCCCTGGCATTCATGGCCGCCGGCCATGCGCCCGGCCGCGGCAAGTACGGCAAGACGGTCCAGCGGGCACTGGATTACGTGATGAACAACGCCAAGCCCTCAGGACTGCTGAACATCTCCAACCAGCAGCATGACATGTACAACCACGGCCTGGCGACGTTCGTCCTGGGGCAGGCTCACGGGATGACCACGGGCCGGGACCGGCGTCTGAACAGCGTCCTGGACCGGTCGCTGAAGCTGATCGCGGCGACCCAATGCCTGGACGGCGGCTGGGACTACCACGCCCGGCGGCAACAGAACGGCCATGATTT
>CAIYOB010001145.1 GCA_903927685.1 uncultured Planctomycetaceae bacterium | reverse complement strand
GGCGGAATCGAGCGCCCAGCGGTAGCCGGCCGAGGCGCTGCGGGCCCCGGCAATCTCCATTACCCCGGTCTCTTTTTCCCGGCGCCAGCCGTTCCGGGCGCCTTCGGCGCGCACCGGCACCCAGGCGCCGGTCCGCGAGGGCCGGCCGATGACCACCTCCGCGGCGCAGCGGGGCTGCGGGTAGGGGTACTTGTGCCAGCTGGCGGGCGCTCCGGCGCCACCGGCCCACTGGCGCTCCCGGAGGTTCATGCGCAGCAGCGGCGGATCGTCCGCGGTCAGGTGCGAGATCGCGGCCGCTTCGTCGTACAACTTCTGGACGGCGGGCGTGGGGTTCAGCGCCTCGTCCATCGATTTCAGCCCGTAGACCTTCAGCAGCGAAGGATGCTCGTGGGCCCGGCCGCCGATCAACTGCTTGATCTTGACCGGGTCGTAGGTGCCCTGCCCGCCCAGGGTGCCGATGGCCTGGATGCGCGTCGATTGGCGTGCCACCGGGTCGGGGCTGTCGGGCTGGGCCAGATCGTCATGGAAACCGATCCACATGGAGATCCCAGCGCCGGCCGAGCCGCCGTAGCAGGCAATTCGCGCCGGATCGACGTTCCACTCCTTGGCTTGGCTGCGGATGAATTGGACGGCCCGCGCCCCATCGTGCTGCGGGACCGGGAAGATCGTCTTGTCGCCGTCGACAAAGCGGTAGTGGATGGCGGCGAAGCTGATACCGGCCGCGAGGGCTTCTTGCAGCATCGCGGAGTTCACACTGCGTTTGTCGCCGCCGACGAATCCGCCGCCGTGGATATAGATGATCACCGGCGTGGGCTGGCCGCTTTTCGCCTGGTAGAAGTCCAGCACCTGCCGCTCGTGAGGGCCGTAGTGAACGTCGGCGTGCGTCGGCTTGATGAGCGGTGTCGGCTGCTTGCGGTCCGGCTGCTTGCCCTGTTTGCCCTGCATCTTGGCGCGGTAAGTCTGCGCCTCGTCGCGGGTCAGCGTGCCATCGCGATTGGCGTCCGCGTCGGGAAAACGCTGGAGCAACTGCTTGAGCTGTTCCTCCTGCGACACGGGGGACCTCTGGCCGAGGGCGGGGCCGGCCAGCAGGGCGGCAACGAACAGCGACGGCACGAACAGGCGGTGGAACATCGCAGGCTCCTCGCGACAGTTGAAAGGGCGTGTCACCGGTCCGGAGACCCGCCTTGCCATGACCAGGATGCTACACGACGCGCGTGAATTGTCAACCGCCGACGCGCACGGAGACCCCGGATCATCGATGTTCCATTCGGGAATCACGAAACAGAAGTCAGGCGGGGCCTTTCCCTGTCGGCGATTCTCCTACGGGTAGTCCGCACCCGTCAAGCTGTGCAGGACGGAGTCCTGCCAGGCGCGAAGCCGAGCCGCCAGTCTTTCGGCGACGTCGGGCTGTTGCTCGATCACATTCTGCTTCTCCCCCGGGTCCGCCTGGAGGTCGAACAGTTCGCGGCGGGGTTCGCCCTTGTTCCCTTCGTGGATGACCAGCTTGAAGTGGCCGTCGATCGCGGCGCGGGCGCCCAGGTAATCGGCGTCGGTCAGCGCGGGGTGGACCACGTTCTGAAAGTCGCGGGTGGCTTTGTTGCCCTGGAGCTTGGCCAGCGGCGTGGTGCCTTCCTGCAACCGGGGATCGATGTACGGTTGCGTCTGGAGGCCGCGGAAACGGCCGGTGTTGTAAGCCCAGAAGCAGAGTGGTTGCGGGCGTTCCGTCATCCGGCCGTCCAGCAGCGGGCCGAGGTCGATGCCGTCCAGCGGACGCTCCGGCAGCGGCTGGCCGACCAGGGCACACAGCGTCGGCAACAGATCGGTGGTGGTGGCCCGGACGGTCGTCGTCCGCGGCTGCGGGATGCGGGCC
>CAIYOB010001144.1 GCA_903927685.1 uncultured Planctomycetaceae bacterium | reverse complement strand
CGGCTTCGATCGTGTTGTCCTGGAGAGTGAGGTCTCCGACCTGGGCTTCGACCAGGATGCCCACGGTTTGCGTCCGGCTGCCGGACGCGCGGGTGTCGCGGATCAGGTTCTGCTCGAAGACCAAGCCGTCGGTCGCCCCGCGAATCCGAATCCCAGGCGAAGCCGCCGCCGTGCCGTTGTCCTCGATGACGTTGGCCACCAGTCGGTTGCGGTGGGCGGCCATGCCAAGCGTCTCGTTGCGAAAGTGGACGCCTTCCCGCGCGTTGCGGCAGACGCGGTTCCGCTGCAAGAGATTGTCCGAGTCCTTGTGCCCAATCGAAATCCCATACTGGCCGTTGCCTTCCAGCAGGTTGTCCTCAAAGACCCCGTGCCGCACTCGCCAGCACAAGAACAGGCCGTCCGTGCCGTTGCCGCGGGCCGTGCAACCTCGGACGACAGGCCGCTGGGAGCCGCTGCCGGGATGCAATCCCAGTTGGGCATTGTCCGTGCTCACGCAACGTTCGACGGTGACGTCGTTAGACTGTTGGAAGCTGATCCCGTCCCCGTTGTAGCCGCGCACTTCGCAGCCGCGGATGACCGTCCCGTGGCCGCCGTACAGGTAGACCCCGGCGCCGCGGCAGCCGTTCAAGGGGGCATTCGCCTCCTTGTTACCCAGCACGACGAGGTTCTCGATACAGGCGCCCTCGATCTCGCGGCCGCTGACCACCGGAAACACGGTGGCGGCCTGGGCGTGGTTCTGGACCATACAATCGGCCATCAGCGGCCGGTCGATGGAGAACGTCTTGCCGCGCCGTCCGGTGATCCGGGCGACCGTCGTATGAAAGCCGCCGGCTCGATCGTCCCAAATCGCTACGCCGGCACCCACCTCGAATCCGGTTGCGTCTTCGACGGTGACCTGCTGTTCGCCGAAATCCCCGTCCAGGGCCAGGGGCGACACGGCGGCGTCCGCTTTGCGCAGCAGCGTTTGGCCCGCCTGGCCGCGAACCGTCACGCCGGACCGTAGGTGCAGCGAGTCCCGCATCAGGAACTCGCCGGGGCCGATCTCGACCGTGCCCCCTCCCAGCGCGGCCAGATAATCCACGGCGGCCTGCAACACGCGATTGTCCGAGCCCACGAGGTCGGCGTTGTCCCGGCCGGCCGTGATCCGCGGCAGATCCGTCATCGCCGAGTGCATCGCCCGGGGAAGTTGCCGTTCGTCCGACTGCGGCGACGGGTCTGGTGGGGATTCGCCCGCGTACAAAACACAGGCGGCGAAAGGAAGCAGGGCCAGCACCAGGCGGCAGGCAGTCGTCATGCGGTTCATCCTCGGAAGCCTCCACGAAGTCCACGTGTCCTCAAACGGGTCGGCGGCGAAGCTGTTCATGGTGCCGGTTCCGGCTGCGGTTGTCCAGCCGGCTTGCGTTCCTCGCCAAAGTACCAGTAAAAGACGGCGCCGAGTTGCTCGCCGTACTGGCTCCAGTGGGCGGCACTCGGGAAATCTTCCAGTCCCGCGATCCAGTCGGCATTCAGCTCGTGGATACAGGCCGGAATTCCGTAGCGGTGCACCAAGCCGCCGGCGATCGTCGGCGAGATCCCGGTCGAAGCGCCCTCGGTGAACCACGTGTGCTCGCGCAACAGCCCCTCAAATCGCTTGAGTTCCCTCAGGCAAGCCTCCCCGCGGGGATCCTCGTTCACCGCCGCAGGCAGATGCAGGTTCCCGTAGGCGTCGTTGTGAAAGTCGATCGCCAGGTCAGGACGCTGGCCTCGCGCGAGCATCGTCTCGAGCCATTGTTCGAGGGCGGCGTTCTCCGGGGCCAATGCCGGATCGGCCGGCTGCAGCCAGTCGCGGTTGAGATCCTTGCCGTTCATGTTGAATCGCGTCCGGCCGCGGGCGACGCCGTCCTTGTTCGCCATCGGCAAGACGGACAGACTGTAGACAGCTCGCCACTGCTGCGTCTCGGCGTCGCCCCGCAGCAACCGGCGAATCAGGCCTTCCAGCACCCAGTTTCCGCCCGGCTCCCACGGATGGGCCCGCGCTCGAATCAGCACGCGGTGCGGAGCCTCGGGAGCGCCCACCCGGATCATCTCCAGCTCGCGGCCTTCCACCGTCTGCCCGATCGGCGTGATTTCGACCAGGGCTTGGCCGGCGATGTCGGCTTTCAGCTTTTCCAGATCGGAAAGGCCATACGGCTGCAGGCGGGCGACATGCAACGTGGGGCCGTTCATGTGCACCTGCAGTCGCCGATGATCCGGCTCGACGTACTCCATCTTGACCGGACGCCACGCTTTCCCGTCATCCGAAACGAAGGTGGTCGCCGGCTCGCGAACAGCCGTGCCCAACTTGCCGTTGTAGATATTGGCAAACGGTCCAAGCAAGATCGTCAGGTCGGCCCCCGGTTCGGCGTCGATCCGAAAGTTCCAGTGGCCGTTCGCCCGGTTCGGAGCGCTGCGTTCCTGGTCGTAGACCAGATGCACGTGCACGACGCCTGCCGCGTCGACTTCCCACCACAGCGGTGAGGCGTTTTCAAAAGCCGTATTGATGTGCTGGAGCGGGTGGGGTGTCTCATCCGCGGCTTGCACGCTGGGCGGCATCCACAGCAGAGCGGTTGCCAGGATGACTGCTGGAATCGTGCGGCAGTACCTCAACGTTCGAGCGCGGTGTGGCCGGGGACGAACGCTGCGAGGCTCCGGGACCCCGTGTTTCGGGAACGGTGAAATCAACAGCTCGGGATGACGATTCATGTCTGCGGCTCCTCCCAAAAAGACCCGTCGTCTCGCTTTGGCCCTGCGACCTTGCCTACAAACTGACGGATAATCCGGCCGTGTCAAGTCGTTCCCCCGAAGACGGTTGACCGCCGACGGCGCTCCTGCCTGGCGATGTTCGCGCTGCTCGCCCTGTTTCCCCTGCCGTGGGTGCCGCGGAGGTGGAGGCCGGTTGCGGCGCCGCTCCCCGAATCGACAGCGGACGCGGGATGGTGTATCGTTCGTCTAACCATGCCCCGACGGTGAGCGTGTCCGCGATCGACTCGTTCCGGTCTCGCTCCCCGTTGGGTCGCGCTCAAACGTCGCAACATCCCACCTTGGAGCCCGCCATGACTATCCCCGCCCGCTGCTTTTTCGTTGTCATTGCTCTTGCCTGTTGCCTGCTGTCCACCCGTTCCCGCGCGGCGGATCCGCCGCCGCTCGAGCTGCCCACTGCCGCGCGGATCCTGGCGGATCTCCGCCCCGGTCACCCGCGGTTGCTCGCTTCGGCCGAACGGTTTGACGAATTGCGGCGCGGCGTCAAAACCGACGCCACGCTCACCCGCGGGTTCGAATCGATCCGCACCGACGGCGAACGCATCCTGCGAGCCAAGCCGTCGCAATACGAGATCCCTGACGGACTGCGGCTGTTGGCGACCAGTCGCCGGGTGCTGGATCGCATCACGACCTTGGCCTTGCTGCACCGAATCGACGGCGACCGCCGCTGGGTCGAGCGGGCGTGGCAGGAATTGGAGACGGCGGCCCAATTCAAGGACTGGAACCCACGGCATTTTCTGGACACGGCCGAGATGACCGCCGCGTTTGCGCTGGGCTACGACTGGCTGTACGACCAGTGGACGGCCGAGCAGCGGCAGGTGCTGCATACGGCGATCGTCGAACTGGGATTGAAGCCGGGGCTGAAGGTCTATCATGCCTCCGGCGGCTGGCACAAGTCCCAGCACAACTGGAACCAGGTCTGCAACGGTGGGCTGACGCTGGGCGCGCTGGCCCTGGCGGACCTGGAACCGCAGCTCGCCGGCGAGATCCTGGAAAACGCGATCCGCAGCGTGCCGCTGGCCATGCGGAACTTCGCCCCCGACGGCGCGTGGGGCGAAGGCCCCGGCTATTGGTCCTACGCCACCCAGTACAACGTGGCGATGCTCGCGGCGCTCGATTCGGCACTGGGCACGGACTACGGGCTGTCCACCATTTTCGGCTTCTCCGAGGCCGGCACATTCCCGCTGTACTTGACCGGCCCGCTGGACCGGACGTTCAATTTTGCCGACGCCGGCGCCGGCACGCCGCGCCCGCCGCAGCTGTTCTGGCTGGCCCGCAAGTTCAACCGGCCCGAGTTCGCTGCGTTCGAACTGGCGCACGCCGAGTCGTCGGCGCTGGACCTGGTGTATTACGATCCGCGCGGACACCAGGCAGACTTGTCCAAGCTGCCGCGGAACAAGTACTTCCGCGCTGCCGAAGTCGGCGTGTTCCGCAGTGCCTGGAACGACCGCAATGCCCTGTGGGTCGCTTTCAAAGCCGGCTCGAACGCGGTCAACCACAGCAACTTGGACCTGGGCACGTTCGTGCTCGAAGCACTCGGCGAACGCTGGTTCGTGGACTTGGGCGCGGACGACTACAACCTGCCCGGTTACTTCGGCGGCCAACGTTGGAATTACTATCGGCTGCGGGCCGAAGGCCACAATACGCTGGTGATCAATCCGGGCTTGGGGCCGGACCAGGATCCGCGTGCCGCCACCAAGATCGTGCGGTTCGAGGCCGAGGGTGAGCGGCCGTCCGCAACGCTCGATCTGACCCCGGCCTATGCCGCACACGCCACCCGGGTCCAGCGGACAATCTCGCTGACCGAGCGCCGCACGGTCACCGTCCGCGACGAGATCGAAGCCAAGTCACCGGCGGAGATCTGGTCGCTGCTGCACTCGCCGGCCGAAGTGACGCTGAACGACACCGGCCGCGAAGCGACTCTGCGACTCGGTCGTCAGCAACTGCTGGTCGAACTGGTGCTGCCGGCCGATGCCAAGCTGCAAGTCCTGCCTGCCACCCCCCTGCCGACGTCGCCCCAGCCTGAGCGGCAAGCCGTGAACAAGGGCGTCCGCCGGCTGGCCGTGCACCTGACGGGCGCGGCCCGGGCGACGATCGAACTGCAGCTGAAACCCGTCTGGCCGTAACCCTGTTGGAGTTCATGCCGCAGCCCAAGGCACAGACGTCGGCTACTGCGGTTCCCACTGCTGGACGCTGGGCAGGACGCGAATCCGCTCCCCCGCGCCCAGCTTGTCGTACACCTGGCGAGTCCACTCGTAAGCCGGTGGCAGGGAGCCGATGAAAGTGATCGGCCGGGGGTAGACCAGAGCCAGGTTTTGCGGCAGATCGCCGCTGCGGAGGATCCCCAGGAACTCCGGCGTCTGCGGATCGGTATGGCTGATGGGCGGATCGGCCACGATCACCTCGCTGATCCCGGGATCGAGGACGGCCGCGTAGACGGCCAGCGGCGCGGTGTAGCCCTGGCCAAAGACCGCCACGGGGCCGGCGCCGGACTCCCGCCGCAACAGGGCGATGCCGGCCAGCAGATCGTGGACCTGCCGCTCGGGCAGCGTCTGGCCCAACAGCGGGTAGACGCGCCGCAGCGTCCACAGGTAGCCGGGCCCCACCGACGTGGCGCCCGTATTCCGCACCTCGACACCGGCGGTGGCAAACCGGGCTGCGATCCCCGGCCGCGACGAACCGCCGCCGGCAAACGTGCTGCGAGCCTCGGGCTGGATTGCGTAGGCCACGGTGGGGACGGGCCACGAGGCGGCTGGCGGACGCCGCCGCTTGATACTCAATGTCAACCCATCGGCCGTATCGAACACGTCGGTCGCAAAACAGGCCCCGCTGCTGTCGCTGCCGTCCTGGCGATGGTCCCGGGCGCGGGGCGTACAATCTTGGGGAATGTAGCGAAACGTGAGTTCGCGCAACCGCCGCAGCGCCGCTTCCTGATGCGTCTGCCAAGCGGCCGCATCGGTCACCGCCGGCACGTCCGCCGGCTTGACCAGCAGCGTGTCGACCTTTCGCATCTGGTCGTTCTCCGGCAGCTTGCCGCCGAACGCCAGCAGGTTCTCTTCCGGCTCGACAAACTCGGTAACATCGTCCGCGACAGGTGTCGGGTCGCCTTTCAGATGCGTATTGAACCAGGTGAAAATCGCCTGCCGCAGCTTCGGGGTATAGCCGTGCGGCGTCAGGTCTTCGACCAGGTCGAACTTGTCCGACGCATCCAAGGCCGCGTACTGGTGGCGAATGCGATGAGCGACATCGCGGAACGCGTAGGGCCGCCAGAGGACATCCTCGGTGCCCGAGGCGATCAGCAGCGCGCGGGGGGCGATCAGGGCGCCCAGATCCGGCCAGCACCAGCGATAGTAGTTGATCCAGAACGCGCAATCGCAGTGCCCGTCCGTGGCCCGATCCACCACGACGTGTTCCGTGCTGCCCGTTTGGCACACTGGCACCACCACCTTGACCCGCTCGTCGGCCGCGCCCAGGCACCACGACACCACGCCGCCGCCGCTCAGGCCCGTAACGCCGATCCGCTGGGGATCCACATCCGCGCGGGTCTCCAGGTAATCCAGGGCCCGCATCCCGTTCCAGACCTCAGTACCCACGGGCGTGTAGCCGCGGCTGGGCCAGTCCCAGCGTTCCTCGCGGTACGTGCCGTGATGCAGGCCTTGGGATTCGCCCAACTGGATCGGGTCCAGGACCAAGGCCACATACCCGTGCTGGCCGAACCAGCGCGGATTGGCCTGGTACGGCGGGTTGACCTTCCCCTTGCTGTGCCCGCACATGTACAGCACGGCGGGCAGTCGTCCGCTGACTTGGGCCGGGCGGTACAGGTTCCCGATCACATACGCCCCCGGCAGACTCTGAAAATGGATCTTCTCGACCACATAATCGCCACGCTCCAACACGCCGGTCACGGTCGCCTCCAGCGGCGTCCGTTCCGGCAGGGGGAACAGGCCCAGCATCTCGTGCCACTTCTGCCGCCGCTCGGCCAGCGTGGCCTGCCACTGGTCTGCCGGCAGCGGCTGGGCCAGCGACCCGCGAGACACCTGCTGCGCTTCGTGGCAGACGCTTTCGTAAATCGTCTCCGCGGCGTGTGCCGACGCGAGATTTCCGCAACAGGGCAACAGAGCCGCGGCAGCAAGAACGTGGATGCGTCGCATGATCACTCCTCCGTCTCGATCTTGTGAAACACTCGCCTTCGGAACGTCATCATGATAGTCAATGATTGACCGTGGCCCAAGTCGGGCGTCTGAGACTCAACTGGTACCATACACCTGCCGGACTCGGGATCTCCATCCGCGGGTCGGCTTTGCCATCCGTGGGTTCGATTTCCCGCGAACGAAAGTGGCCGACACTCGACGGACGGTCAGCCGCCGGGGCGGCACAGGTGCATGAGGTAGAGGCGGAGTCCCACGGATGGCAAAGCCGACCCACGGATGGAATCGGAAAATCATCGGCCGCCAGGCAGGCCGTTTCATCCAGGCGTGGAGCCACGGAATGAGCGTTCAGACGACGGCAAGCACGGACGTCGGCTGGGTCTACGACCGCCGCTTTCTGGCTCATGATCCGGGGGCCGCCCACGTCGAACGGTCGGAGCGGACCTCATAGAGATGCTTCATGGATTGAAATGTGAAATGTCGGAAGTGTGACTGGAGGTTGTCCCGGAGGGCTCGCTTGCTGCCAAGCTTTCTCCACACTGCTTGAAACAGTGGGCAACAGTGGCCTACATGCCCCTCCTTGAATCCTCCGCCGGCGACCACGGCCAAAGAGACATTGCCGTAATGGCCGCGTCCTCCGCTTCAGGGCTGGCAATGCGTTTGGGGGGCGCCAAAGCGGTGTTCGAACAAGGCCCGCGGTCTGCGGCGCAAGCAGGCTGAAGCCGTTGCGGCAGCACCGACGGGAACCTCCACCAAACCCGGCCGCCGAACCGGCTCCGGCCCGCAACCGCGCCAGCCAGACCTGGGCCATGCGCATCAAGCTGGTGTACGAATCGCCCCGCGGGTTAGCGCGGAATTGACATACGACATTTGTACGCTCTCCTCGAATCCATCCAGTTCCCGCTTGAATCGTACTCAAGGTCGACATGGAGGTGCATCCTCCAGTTACAACACGTCAATGTGACTTGGAACCTTACAAGGGGGCAGTCACCGCATTTCACGAGACGCGTTTCGTCAGGTCGATCAATTCCGCCAAGCCGGCGGCGGCGAACTCGCGGCCGCTGACGTAGCGGCCGGGCTTCATCCACTGTTCGACCTGTTCCAGCGGCAAGCCCAGGAACTTGGCCAGCAGCTTGTCCATCTCCTGTTCCAGGTCGCCAAAATGCCGAGCCCATTCCCGCGCTTCGGACAACTGAACACTTTCCTCGCTCTGCCACCGCATAGGGTGGAACAGCAGCACACTGTACGGCGTGACGAAGCGGCGGCGGCAGGCGGCCAGCGGCCAGATGGCGGCGGACGAACATTCCCCCAGCACGATCCCGGTCGCCCGGAGTTCGCGGAGTTCGATCAGGGCCAGCATCGCGATCGCGCTGTAGGAACTGCCGCCGGGCGAGTTGAAATACAACGTGCATTCGCCCCCGACCGGGACATCCAGCAGTTTGTCGCAGATGTCCGCCTCGTGATCGGTCAGGTCCCCGATCACCCCGATTTCCGGCGGACTTTCCTCGGCCTGTGCCCGCTTACGGTCCTTGCTCATCGTCGTTTTGCCTCGTCTAATAGCGGATGCAACTGTATTCTTCCCAATAGCTTAGCACCATGTATAATGGGGCGGCAGGGGCCGATCGCGTTTCAGGAAGGACTGCGACAGACGAAGTCATGGGTATTCGATTCCTTTGTGCCACGTGCGGAAACAGGCTGAACGTGAAAGCTTTTCTGGCCGGCAAACGCGGAGTTTGCCCCCAGTGCGGCAACGGGCTGGACATTCCCTTGGAAAGCCAGATTACCAAGGGCACTTCCGGCGGAGGCGGCAGCGGAACGCCGTCGCCGGGCGGCGACGACGACGGCCTGGAATTGGCGATCCCGATGGCCTCGCCAACGGCGCCGCGGCCCCTGCCCGTTTCGCCGCTCCCGCAATCGCTGCAACCCAGCCCGGGAATGACGCCCGCCGCTTTCAATCCGGCCGGTCAGCCGAAATCCGGTACCCCACTGGCCGGCGGTCCTGGCCCCGTCTTACCCGGCGCGACCGCGGCCCGTAGTGTTCCGATGCAACCCGCTGCGCCCGTGCAGCCCACGGTTCCCATGCAGCCGGCGCTGCCCATGCAGCCGGTCATGCCCGTGCAACCGGCGCTGCCGATGCAGCCGCTGGTTCCCGTCCAGCCGCTGGCGGCCCAACCGCTGGCTCCGGTCGCGGCCCCTACCGCGCCGTTGTTGGATCCCATCGAAGAAGCCCCGCAAGCGATTTGGTACGTCCGCCCGCCTTCCGGAGGCCAATACGGCCCAGCCCGCGGCGAGGTGATGCGCAAGTGGATTGGCGAAGGCCGCGTCAGCCCCGATTCGCTGGTCTGGCGCGAAGGCTGGGGCGACTGGCGGACGGCCGCCGAGGCGTTTCCTGCGCTGGGGATGGTAACGCCGCCGATGCCGGCCCCGGTGACACCGGCCACGTATGCGGCCTCTGCGACGCCCGCGTACTCGGCGGCCGCTGTGCGGCCGAAACGCCGCAACTCGACGGCGATGGCGATTACCATCGTGTCGGTCCTGGGGCTGATGTGCGTCGCGCTCTTTGTGACTTTGATTCTCGTACTGATGAGGTGACACCGCGTCACGTAGCAATGAAAATCCAACTGTTTCTGGAACATCATGGGATTGCGAGGAATCCGTTTGCCGAGGAGGATGCGCAAACGGACTTGGTCTTCAAACAACACTGTATCGCCAGCACGTTTCACCCGACCTGGGACAAGATCTACGGCGATCCGAACGAACCGTCCACGGCGGTCGTGTTCGGCGAGAAGGGGGCCGGCAAGACGGCGATGCGGTTGCAGATCGCCAAGCACCTGCAGCACCACAACCGCAGTTGTCCGGACCGTCGGCTGTTCGTCGTCCACTATGACGATTTCAACCCGTTTCTGGACCGCTTTCGCGAGCGGCTGGGCGGCCGCAAGAGCCGCCGCGCGGACCGGGTGCTGCGCGAATGGAAGCTGTGGGACCACATGGACGCGATCCTGTCCCTGGCGACCACCCGCTTGATCGACCAGCTGCTGGGCGGGCACCACCCGGCGGCTGCGGTGGACGTGGAACTGGACTCCGCCGCAGTCGAGCGTTTGGACCGCCACCAGGCCCGCGACTTGTTGCTGCTGGCCGCGTGCTACGACCAGTCGGTCAATACGACGTTCCGCGACCGCTGGTCGGCGCTCCGCAAGCGGCTGCGATTCTCGACGCTGCGGGCCAAGGTCCCCTTGGGCGTCGGCCTCGGCGGGACACTGGCCGTCCTCGGCACGGCGCTGGGCCTGGCGATCGCCGGTCACGCCGATTGGGTCGCGAGACTGTGGCTGCTGTTCGCGGCCGCCCTGCTGGCAGTTTGGGGGACTTGGCTGTGGCGCTGGCTGGGTTGTTTCTGGCAAGCGCATCGGATCCTGCGGCAGATGCGGTTGAGCAACCGGGACGCGCGGACGCTGCGCCAAGTGCTGCTGCAGTTCACCCGGGCGGAAACGGTCGCCCAGCCGCTGCCGGACGCCGAGAGCACGGACGATCGCTACGAGATGTTGATGAAGCTGCAGGGCCTGTTGCAGACGCTCGGTTTTCGCGGCATCGTGGTGCTGGTTGATCGACTGGACGAGCCCCATTTGATCAACGGTTCGGCGGAACTGATGAAAGCCCTGCTGTGGCCGATGCTGGACAACAAGTTCCTCAAGCATCCGGGACTGGGCCTGAAGATCATGGCACCGATCGAGTTGACGCGGTTCATCGAGCGGGAGGACCGCGAATTCTACCAGCGGGCCCGGCTGGATAAACAGAACATGGTCGCCTCGTTTGAGTGGACGGGCGAAGCGCTGTATGATGTGGCCAACGCCCGCCTGGCGGCCTGCCGGATCGACGGAGCGGCGCCGCGGTTGCGGGACTTGATTGACCCGGCGGTCAGCGACCAGCGGATCCTGGAAGTGCTGCGCGGCCTGCGCACCCCGCGGCACCTGTTCAAGTTCCTGTACCGGCTGCTGGTCACGCACTGCAATGCGCATGTCGAGGGCGAGCCGGTGTGGCGGGTGCCGGCCGCGGCCTTCGAGTCCACGCTGGCAGTGTACCGCCGCGACCAGGATGCGTTCGATCAGGGCATCGGGGCAGGATGAACCGCAGACGGATGGTGGGCATGAACAGGATTCCAGCAGCAGACAACGGAATGCATTCCCGGGGCCGCGCGCCAGTCGCCCGCCGGCCGGCGGCGGCGTGGCGCCGGGCGGCGGCCTGTGTCTGGCTGTTCGCCTGGCTCGCGGCCGTGTCTGTCCTTGCCCACACGCCGCGGGCCGCCGGAGCCGAGGCGGCGGCTGG
>CAIYOB010001143.1 GCA_903927685.1 uncultured Planctomycetaceae bacterium | reverse complement strand
GATCGGACTGCGGACGGTCAACTCGCCCTGCTGTTGCTGCAGGATCGCCAGCTGTTCGCGCAGGCTCTCCAGGCGGACGCGGAGCTCTTCCTGTTCGGCCGTCAGCTGTCCATACCGGCTGGGGCCATCCCGCTCCTCGACGCGGTCCTGGACCCGTTCCGCTTCGACCGTGGCCAACCGCTGGCGGGCCGTTTCCAGTTCGCCCTGGACCCGCTGCAACTCGTAATCCAGTTCCGGGTTCCGCAGCTCGGCCAGCGTCTGGTCCGCCTCGACCTGGTCGCCATGATCCACCAGCAGTTCCCGGACCAGGGCGTCCGCGGGGGCAAACACGTCGCGGCGGACATCCGGCTGCAACTCGCCGCGGGCTTTCACGTCATAGTCGGCCGGCACCAAGAACAAGATAGTCGCCGCGACGACGGCCACCATCAGGGCGGCAACCGCCTTGGGCAGTCGGCCCGCGGTCAGACTCCGTCCGGCCGCGGCCAGCAGGCTGGAAAGCGGCAGCCAAGCCAGCTGGCGATACTCCAACGCTCGGGCGATCGCTGCCGCCGCGTGCGGGACCGCCGCAGCCAGTCGCTGACGCCATTCACGGTCGTCGGGCCCGGCAAAACTTTCGGCCACCAGGACCCCCACAGCCGCGCGGTCCTCGTGCCGGTCGGCCGCCGCGGGCTCGGCGGGCAGTGGAATCACCGCCAGCCGCCGCACGTGGCTGGCGTCGACGTGCTCTTGCACCGCCCGTTCGACCTGGGGCGGCCGCTCGGCCGGCGTGCCGTCATACGCCACGGCTTCGCCCGTCGCGACCGCCAGCGCCGCCAGCCGCTCCAGCCGCCGCGCGGCGTCGCTGCGGCGATTGACGGTGTCCACGCCGCTGACGGCCCACAGCCGCGGCCGCGGTCCGGGGCCGACCAGCACGCTCAGCCGATCGCAGCCCACCAGCAAGCGGGCCTCGTTCGCGATCGCAAAGGCGGTCGTGCGCAGGTCCAGACTGGTGTGAATCTGCAGGGCAAAATGCTCCGCCTGGCGCCAACACGCCTCGCGCTCACGCAGTTGCCGCAGTTCGCGGTGACGATAGAAATCCCCCGCCAGTTCGCACAGGTCGACCAGGAACTGCAGGCAGCGATCCTGAGTCGCCGGGGGCACGCTGGGCTCGAGTAGCAGTTCGACTACGGCCGTCGTCGTGTCGCCCCCCAAGGGGCAGAACAACAGTCCACAGCCGCTCGGTTCCTCGCTCTCGCGGCTGCCGGCGTCGCCAGCCCCGGGCGAGACCCGCCGCGGCTGGCCGGCCTGCAGCACGGCTGCCGCCAGATTGCCGTGCTGGCGCAGGTTGGTTTCTCCGGTTACCCGAGCGCTGCCGGACACGGCCCGTTGATGCTCCAGCTCGAGGGTCTGGTTGGGCCGCACCGCCCAGAGGAAACCGCCCGCAGCGCCCGTCGCTTGCACCGCCCGCTCCAAGACTTGCTGCTGGAACTCCTGCGGCGGCAAGTCGGCGCGAGTCAGCGCGGCGATTGCGGCGACCAGACGATCCAGCTCCTGGAGCGTCGTGTCGGTGTCGCCGGTCGGTGGTATCGGAACAGGCTGCGGCATGCCACCAGTCTATCCGCCACTACCGCTCAACGCCAAGGTCCCAACGGGGTTCACCCAACGGGGTTCACCAAGTATCGCGCTCGCCAAGACCTGGGCAGCGCCGCACGCTGGTACTAGACTTCGAGGGATCAAGTTGCTTCATTTCTCAATGTCTGGGTTTGGAGTCAAGTATGCCTCGTTCGCTTCGCTGGATCGCCTTGTCGTTGGTCGTGATTTCGCTCCGCTCCGCCTCGGCGGCGGACCCGCCGGCGCTCGACGCTCATCTCGAACCGCTGCGTCCGCTTCTCGGCAGGACTCTGAAAGGGTTCTTTCCCGAGAGCAAACCGGATAAGCCGCTGGCCGACGTGGTGCGGTGGGAGGCGATTCTCAACGGCAAGGCCATTCGGGTCATGCACTCGGTCAATGACGGCGCTTACGGGGGTGAGACGATCATTCGCTGGGATGCCGACCAGAAGGCCATTGCGTTCTACTATTTTACGACCGCCGATTTCATGACCAGCGGCACGATGACGATCGAGGGTACGCGAATCACGACCCACGAGTCCGTCAAGAACAACGCCCAAGGAATCACGGCGGTCCGAGGAACAAGTGAATTGCTGCCGGACGGCAAACTGCATGTTAAGACCGAGTACGAAAAAGACGGTTCATGGACCCCCGGCCGGGATATGACCTACGAGGAGGCTCCCGATGACGAAGTGAAATTCAAGTGATTACGGCTTCTTCGAAACCG
>CAIYOB010001142.1 GCA_903927685.1 uncultured Planctomycetaceae bacterium | reverse complement strand
CGTACACTGCAGCGTCTCTTTCCTCGAACCCTGCGAGCGGCGGATTATGCCATCCAGAGAACTCACGCGCGACCAGATTGCGGCCTGGTACTTTGAACAGCTGCACTTCCAGCCGTACCCGGTCCAGGAGGAAGCGCTGCTCGCCTGGTTCACCAGCGAGCAGGGCGTGCTGGTCTGTGCGCCGACGGGGACCGGCAAGACGCTGATCGCCGAGGCGGCGCTGTTCGAGGCCCTGCAGACCGGCAAGCGGGTGTACTACACGACGCCGCTGATCGCTTTGACGGACCAGAAATTCAACGAGTTCCAGCGGCTGGCGACGCGCTGGGGCTTCTATCCGGAGGACGTCGGTCTGGTCACGGGCAACCGCCGTGTCAATCCCGATGCGCCGGTTCTGGTTGTGGTGGCGGAGATCCTGCTGAACCGGCTGCTGACCGCGGATTTTCCGTTCGACGACGTGTTCGCCGTGGTGATGGACGAGTTTCACAACTTCAACGATCTGGAACGGGGGATCGTCTGGGAGTTTGCCTTGGGGTTGTTGCCCAAGCACGTGCGGGTCATGCTGCTGTCCGCCACGGTGGGCAACGCACTGGAATTCGTCAATTGGCTGGACCACCAGCATCACCGCCGGCTGGAACTGGTCCAGGGCGGCGATCGGCAGGTGCCGCTGACGTTCCAGTGGGTCGGCGACATGCTGCTGAACGAACAGCTGGAGGCGATGGCCGAAGGCGACGACGAATCCCGCCTGACCCCGGCCCTCGTGTTCTGCTTTAACCGCGAACAGTGCTGGACGGTCGCCGAGCAGATCAAGGGCAAACGGCTGTTGGCGGACGGCCAGCAGGAACAGCTGGGCCGGGAGCTGGAGCGCTACGATTGGTCCCAGGGCGCGGGGCCCAAGCTCAAGCAGATCTTGATCCGCGGCATCGGCGTGCATCATGCCGGGGTGCTGCCCAAGTACCGACGGATCGTCGAGGACCTGTTCCAGCGCAAACTGCTGACGATCTGCGTGTGCACCGAGACGCTGGCGGCCGGCGTGAATCTGCCCGCCCGCAGCGTGGTGCTGCCGAACCTGCTCAAAGGCCCGCCGGATGACAAAAAGTTGGTCGAGGCCAGTTCGGCGCACCAGATGTTCGGCCGTGCCGGCCGGCCCCAGTTCGACACGCGGGGCTACGTGTTCGCCCTGGCTCACGAAGACGACGTTCGGATCGCCCGCTGGCGGGAGAAGTTCGACAAGATCCCGGAGGACACCCGGGACCCGGGGCTGCTGAAGGCCAAGAAAGACCTGAAACGCAAGATGCCCAAGCGCTCGCCCACCGAGCAGTATTGGAGCGAGGGCCAGTTCCAAAAACTGACCCAGTCGCCGCCCAGTCGCTTGCGGAGCCGCGGCCCGCTGCCGTGGCGGCTGCTGGCCTATATGCTGCAAGCCTCGCCCGAGGTCGACCGCGTGCGGGCGTTGGTCGCCAAGCGGTTGAGCGACGCCCGGCACCTGGAAGGTGGGCAAAAGCAGCTGGAGCAGATGCTGCTGACGCTGTGGCGAGCCGGCTATGTCGAACTGGATCCGCCGCCGCCCAAGCAGGCCGAATCGAGCGGCGGGGGGCGAGGCGGAACCGCCGAGCCAAGCACCAAGAAGGCGGATTCGCCCGCCACGGACACAAGTCCCGCCGCGGCTGGGACCGGCTTGTTTTCGCTGGCGGGCGGGCCCGAAAACGCCGGCCGGACTCGGACTGCCGGGCGGCTGGCAACCGCGGCTGTCGGCAGTTCGCAGGCAGGCAGCCCGATTCCCGCCGGCCGGACTACGGCGCGGGCGGACTCGGCGCGGGGGAGCCAGCCGGCAAGGCCCGGGCAGCCCGAGAGCCAACCGCCGGAAGAGCCTGCGTACCGGCCGCTGTACGCCCGCCCGACCTACCGCCTGGAAAAACTCCTGCTGTTGCGCGGCATCAATCCGCTGTACGGCATGTTCCTGGTCAATCAGTTGGGCATCGCCGACCGGCGCGAGCGGATCCAGGCGTTGGAGAGCGTCCTGGAAATCCCCCGCTCGATGTTGTACCAGCTGCGCGTGCCGCCTCCCGACCAACTGCCGCCGGGTCCGCTGGCCACGACGCGACTGGACGTGCAGCTACTGCAGCTGGGCTTGGCGTCCGCCGCAGAGCTGGGCGTGGCCGATGCGAGCGAGGAAGAAGACGACCGCTGGCAGATGTTCCCCGAGGAACGGGTCCGCGTGCTGACGCTGGGCGACAAGTTGCGGCGGCTGTTCGATCACGATTTTCCCGGCGTGCGGGACGTGAGCACGACGCCGGTCTGGGCGGTCGGCGAGTTGCTGGAATTCGGCGGCGACTTTAACAAGTACGTCACCAGCAAAGCCCTGCAGAAACAGGAAGGTATCGTCTTTCGCCACTGCCTGCGGCTGATCCTGCTGTGCTACGAGTTCACCAAGTTCTGCCCCCCGGACGCGGATCCCAACGAGTGGCGGGAGGATTTGGAAGACATCGCGGAACGGGTGGCCGAAGCCTGCCGCCGCATCGATCCGGACAGCACCGACAAGATCCTGGAAGAGGCGACCAGCACGCCGGAACTGCCGTGAAAGTCTTTGTTTACGAGTATTTCACCGGCGGCGGGACGTATGCCCTGGCGGAGGCGTCCGAGAACGGGCCGGAATGCTGCCTGACCGGCGAAGGCGCCGCGATGGTCACCGCCCTCGCCGCCGACTTGCAGGCGATTCCGGGGACGGAAGTTGTAACGCTGCGCGACGCCCGGCTGCCAGATCAGCTGGCGTGGGCGGGCACTCCGCTCCGCATCGCCAGCGCCCGGCAGGAACGCGAGGTCTTCCGCGAACTCGCGCGCCACTGCGAGGCGACGATCATCATCGCCCCGGAGCAGAAGCAGGCACTGCTCGAGCGAACTCGGCAGGCCGAGGCCGTCGGTGCTCGGCTGCTGTCTCCGCACTCCGAATTCGTCGCGATCGCCTCGGACAAGAACCGCACGGCGGACGTGTTGGGCCGCCACGGCGTGCGCGTCCCGCCAGGGATCGCTGTGCAACCGGGCGCGGAGTTGCCTGCGGATTTCCGGTATCCGGCCGTGCTCAAGCCAGCCGATGGAGCGGGCTCCGTCGGCGTCCAGCGGCTGGCTGGGCCGACGAGCCCGTACGACGCTGCGGTGCTTGGATCGAGCGCACGCCTGGAGACCTGGTGCCCGGGTGTGGCCGCCAGCATCGCGGTCCTGTGCGGCCCGGGTGGCCCGCAGCCCTTGCCGGCCTGCCTGCAGCGTCTGGACGAAGCCGACCTTCGCTACCTGGGCGGAGCGGGACCGATTCAAGGCCCCCTGGCCCGGCGTGCCCGGCGGCTCGCCCTGGCCGCCCTGGCGGGCCTGCCCGCCACCGTCGGTTACGTTGGCATCGATCTGGTATTGGGTTCGGCGGCCGATGGCAGCGCCGACGTGGTGATCGAAATCAACCCCCGACTCACAACGTCCTACGTCGGCCTGCGGCAGTTGTTGCAGACCAATCTGGCAGCGGCCATGCTCGCGACCGCTGCCGGACGCGCCAGCGAATGGAGCTTCGCTCGGCCGCACGTCGAATTCACCGCGGACGGGCGAATTCTCTGAGCCGTTACTCGTCCCGGCTGCCACCGATCAGGCCGGCTCGCCACAGGTAGTACAGCAGCGTCAACAGAGTCGACACGGCCGCTGCGACGTAGGTCATCGCGGCCGCGTTCAGCACGGCGTCGATGCCGATCCGCTCCTCGGGATACACGATGCCTGCCTCGACCACCAACCGCTTGGCCCGCGAACTGGCGTTGAACTCGACCGGCAGCGTGACCAGTTGGAACAGCAGCACGGCGCCGAACAGGACCGCCCCAACCAGCACGACCGTCTGGCTAAACGCCAAGCCCACGGCCATGACCAGCAGGCCCAAGTTCGAACCGATACTGGCCAGCGGGACCAACGCGGAACGCGCCCACAGCGGAAAGTAATGCGTCGCGTGCTGGATCGCATGGCCGGCTTCGTGCGTCGCGACGCCGATCGCCGCCACGGAATTGCTGTTGTAGACCTGCTCGGACAGGGCCAATTCCTTGCTCAGCGGGTTGTAGTGGTCGCTCAAGAACCCGTGCGCCGGCACGATCCGCACATCGTGAATGCCGGCCTGATCCAGCAGAATCTGGGCGGCCTGCGCGCCGGTCAGACCGCGGATCGAGCGGACCTTCGAGTAGCGGTTGAAGGCCACTTTGACCATCAAGCTGGCCAGACCCGAAATGGCCAATCCCGGCAACAGTACCAGGACGATATACATGGGATCGAAGAACATCAGACGCCCCTCCTCTTCAAAGTGTCATCTCTGCTTCGGTCACCGAAGCGCCAATTTGTCAGTCACAACGAACACTGACCAATACAGCAAATGGCGAGCCGCAATCGGTGGGTATTTCACGGCTACGCCCACCGGGCGCAACAAGTTCAACGGAATTATTGACTTGTGACACGAAACGGCAAGCGCGTCGGTGATCGAATTGGCGCGGGATGGGGGGCGGTCCAGGTGGCGAATGCTAGGCGCGTCGTCAAGGCGGATCACGGCGGTGGGTCGATTCCAGCGCCGGATCAGAAGAGCAGAAAGACCGGGTGCAGATAAATAGACAAACGGCTGGCTAACACCGAATTTCTGCCCGCCGTGTTTCTGCCTCCTCGGCCTTTTCCCGGACTCACAGGCCAGGACTGCTAGCGTTCTTCCAGCGCCAACTGGGTAATAATCTGCTCGGCGCCCGGCGTCATCTTGCGGACTCGGGCCGCAATGGCCTGCTTTTCCGAGACGCTGGCTTTCGGCAATTTTTTCTTCAGGTGCGCGATTTTCTTGGCTCGCTTGCGCCGCCTGGTCAATTCTCGACGACGTTCACTGCAACTCACAGGCATATCTCCTTGTCAACTCGAAAAATGGGGCGTAGAGGGAATCTTCTAGCAGGAAGGGCCGTTATCGTCAACGGTCGCTGGCCAGTCGTTTACCACCGCTGGCCCTGCAAAGCATGGGCTTTGGCCAAAGAATCCTGCCAAACCAATAAAAACCCCGCTGGCAAAAAGCCTTGCACGGTTCGGTTTTTCTATTGTTAAAACAGCAAAATATACGGCCATCATGGTGATTGATGATTCGAAAAGCTTATGCCGGGGGAACATCCATACGGTTAGAAGTATCCCGAAGAGAAACAGGCAGGTTTTGCTGGAAAATATCCTGCTGGCAAGCATCAGGCCGAAAATGAGCCCTATGGCCTGAAACATGGCGTTTGACATTCTCAGGCTGACAATGCCCGGACCGGTCAGATGCATCCACAGGGATGACCAGTAGTAACGTCCGGGAAAATACGACTGAAAATCCCTTACAGGAACCTGTCCAGCAAGCGTGGCTTCAGCCCCATACCACAGAAATCCCTCATCAGCCGGATTGAATCCGATGCGGCCTTCGATAAGGACAACTCCCCCTGCCAACAGAATTGAAACAATGGATATGTATAATAAAGACGTGGCTTTCGATAGTGCGCCTGGCCCCAGATTCAATATCTGTTCCCCCCGTTTATATTTATGTAGTGGCTACTGAAACAAACCCGGCGTCTCTGATGATAATACGCCCCCCACAATCCTCAGGCCCAAATTTACAGCACTACAGGTCTGAAATCAAACAATTTGGCAATATAGGCGAACATGATTTTTATGGCGCTTTCGGTCGGAGCGGATGATGACCATGTCAATTTAACACATGTTAGTGGAACTGAATGTTGGCACCACCTCTACGGAATGGGAAACCAATTCTTCTTGAGGCTTCTCCAGAAACTTCACTGTATTTGAAAAGAAATGACCCTATAGATTGGACTTACAAATGAATGATGACTTCCCAAAAGCATGTTCAATTACAATAAAAAATACTGTTACAAATGTTTTTAGGATATTATAATCACCAGAATATTCTCATACATGTAGAAATCATTTCACGCTATCTGTTGACAACCCCATCGACAAGGTAGTTGATTAACATTTTTATTACCGTCTTTTCAGCGCCTTATGCAAACTGCCATATAATAAGCAAGCCGTCGTTATAATATTTGTGCATACGCAGAACAACAGGCTTTGGTTCATGTCATCGATCAGACACGATTTTCGAAATACAGAAACCTATCAACAGTGGACAGGCGCCTTGCCTTCTCCGGAGGATGTTCCATGAAAATCAAATTGTTTGGCAAACTGATCGGGATGTTAATCGTTTTCTGGTCTGCAGCGGTCATGGGTCATTCCGAAAGTGAGGCGGTAAGAATGACTCACGAGGCCAAAAACATTTTCGACAAGGCAATTTCCAGGGAAGATTATCAGCGAGCCGACCGGAAATATGAAGAAGCATTGAGGATATTCCACTTGATACCAGTATACTCTGTATGACTTGAAACTGGCTACGTATCTGGCCAACACTCAACGACGCTCCATATATTTTTCTGAGTAGTTTTCAGCGACAACTTCCTGTTGAGAATTCGCGTACACCAATTGGCGTTGTTATTCTGGCTGCCTGCCTATATAATATTTTTATATTTGTTTAAAAGGAGACGGCTGTTTTAAATTCAAATTGGTTCAAATTGAACAAATCTTCATCAGATAGTCACGCCCGCCTGGGTTCATTGATTACTCCCCATGGAACTGTATCAACCCCCGTCTTTATGCCGGTGGGCAGTCAAGCCACGGTCAAAGGGGTTACGCCCGACCAGTTAAAAGAGATAGATATCCAGATGATCCTGTCCAACAACTACCATCTCTACCTTCGGCCGGGAATAGAAACAATTATAAAAATGGGCGGGCTGCATAAATTTATGAACTGGGACCGCAGTATTCTTACCGATAGCGGCGGATTCCAGGTATTCAGCCTTTCTCGTTTACGCCAGATAAAAGAAGAAGGTGTAAAATTCCGCTCGCATATTGACGGCAGCGAACATTTTCTTTCACCGGAACTGGCGGTAGAACTTCAAGAGGGATTAGGGGCAGATGTTATCATGGCACTGGACATCTGTCCGTCTTTCCAGGATAAGCCGGAACAGGTAAAAGAAGCTACACAGAGAACACACCGGTGGGCAGAACGATGTCTTAAAGCACAGAAACGCAGTGATCAAGCCCTTTTTGGCATAGTTCAGGGCGGT
>CAIYOB010001141.1 GCA_903927685.1 uncultured Planctomycetaceae bacterium | reverse complement strand
CCTTGCAGCGTCCGGTATTCGTTGCCGTTCTCGTCACTGTATCGGATCGTCGTGTACCGGTAGGCGGAAACCTCCTCCCCGGTATCGACGTTCAGAAATTGCGTGAACCAAGCCATTTACCAAATAACGTGTAGGGTTTTATCCTGTCGGCTCCCGTCGCGGACTTGGACGGCGGGGACCGGCTGGCCGGGAGCCGACAGGATAAAACCCAGTTGAACTAGGCCGCGGAGCGGGGATGCGCTCCAAGGCATACTATCTTATTTGGAGATTCTATCGCGGGGGCTCAGGCATGGGAAGCAGAGTTCCACCGTCGTGGGCGGTTCGGCGCGGGAGGGCGGGGTACGCGGCAAGGCAAGACGGGAGCCGAAGTCGGCCGGCAACGGGCTGAGGACGGCCGGAACGAGCCGCGAGGCGGGAGTTGGGCGCAGAGCGTCTTTGCCGACGCCCAGGCACGTCCTGAAAAGCTCGCCCAGCCACAGACAATGGGACATCCCGTAATCTCCGCTCAGGAGGTGTTCCAAGGCGCAAGGCTCCGTTCCGCCCACGAGGCATACGCGGCGTCCGCCAGCGGAGGCCCTGCCGGCAACGGCTTACGCTCCAGGACGCCGCCGCAGCAGGGGCACCGCGTCACGTCGATGCCCAACAGGTGCTGCATCCACTCGGCCGCCGTGCGGGGGCCATCGGCCAGCCGAGGATGGGGCACTGCTCCCAGCAACCGCCGGCAATGGGGCAGCAGTTTCCGCTTGACGCAATTGGCCAGCAGGCCGTAGTGCCGAACGCGGAAGAAGCCGCTGGGCAACACGTGCTGCAGGAAACGGTCCAGAAATTCATCCACCGGAAGCGTCTCGAATTTCTCCCGGTCGCCGTCGGCCCGGTCCCGGTAACGGAACGTGACCTGTCCGCCCTCGCAGCGCACGATCCGCTGATTGCCGATCGCCGTCCGATGCGTGTAACGCCCCAGGTAGTCCACCAGCTTTCGCGGACCGGCAAACGGCGCTTGCGCGTACACCACCCACGACTTCAACTCGTGCGGCAGCGTGAACACCACGTGAAAGTACGGCACCGGCAACAGTTCCGCCCGCCGGGCCTCCACCCAGGCCGCCGTGGCCATGCTCTGGCACTTCGGGCAGTTCCGGTTCCGGCAACTGCGGTAGACATCCCGCTCGTAGCCGCAGGCCGAACACCGCTCCCGGTATCCGCCCAGCGTCTCCGTCCGGCAATGCTCGATGTCCCACATCGCTTTCCGCTGGGCCCGCCCCAGGCGGTGCGTCTGCCGGTACGCGTGACCATGCTCGCGGAAAATGTCCGCCAATTCGCAGCCCGACGACGACGGCGCCGCCGCCGCGTCGCCGGACGTCCGGTTCAGGGTGGCGATCATCCCAGCACCTCCCCGTCCCCGGGCAACCGCAACAGATCCAGCGGGCTGTGGATCGTCTCCAAGTGCTGACTCGTCACGTGCAGGTACTTGGCCGTGGTCGTCAAGCTCGTGTGCCCCAGCAGACGCTGGATCACGGGCAGCGGCACGCCCGCTTCCATCAAGTGGGTCGCGAACGAGTGCCTGTTATGCCGAGCTCGGCATAAGCGTCATTATGCCGCGTGCCGGATTATGCCGACTCGGGCTGCCAACATGACGTGAAGGCCGGCGAATCACGTGGGTTTTTGGTTACCGAACGCGGCATAATCAGAGCCCCTCCAGGAAGGCCAGCAGCTTGTCGTCCGGGCGGTATCGCCGGGGCTTGACGTCCATCGGCGCAATTCGGGACGGGGCCTGCTCCTTGATACGCAGGTCGCCATGGAGGTACATCTGCGTGGTCTCGACTGGCTCATTCCCGAGCCACAGCGCGATGACCGCGCGGTCGATGCCGCGTGGGAGGAGTTCCACGGCAGCAGTATGGCGAAGCACATGGGGCGTCACCGTTTTCTTTCTGCGGGACGGGCAGCGCCTCGCAGCGGTTTGGCAGTGAGCCGGATTATGCCGCGTCGGCAACCGAGCAGGACCCCAGAAACACCGCCAACAGCCCAGAAAGTCGGAAACGAGTCGGCATAATCCGGGACGCGGCATAATGACGCTTATGCCGAGCTCGGCATAACCGCCACAGCTTCGCGACGCATCTGCTCGAAACGGGGCACAACGTCAAGCAGGTGCAGGATTTGTTGGGCCACAAAGACATTCGCACGACGATGATCTACTTGCACGTGAT
>CAIYOB010001140.1 GCA_903927685.1 uncultured Planctomycetaceae bacterium | reverse complement strand
GGTGGAATTGGTGCGGGCCGGTGTGATCGGGCCGGTCCGCGAGGTCCACGCCTGGACCAACCGGCCGATCTGGCCGCAGGGACAGGCCGCCTTGGACGAGCGGACCCGGTTGGCGGACCAGGCCAAGCCCGACGATTTGGACTGGGACCTGTGGGTCGGCCCGGCTCCTTTGCGGACGTACAACGCCTGTTACGTGCCCTTCAAATGGCGCGGCTGGTGGGACTTCGGCTGCGGGGCGTTGGGCGACATGGCCTGCCATATCATGGACATGGCCTACTGGGCACTCGACCTGGGCGCACCGCTGTCGGTCGCAGCCGAATCGGGCGGCCCCACGACGGAGACCGGCCCCGATTGGTCCACGATCACGTACCAATTCGCCTCCCGCGCGGCGGTCGGCGGCGGCACGCTGGGCGGTGCGGTCGGACCTCGAGCGGCCGTCGAACAGCCGGCCGTCAAGTTTGTCTGGTACGACGGCAAGAAGGACGACCGGCAGAACGCACCTTACGAGTTGCTGGAACGGGCCACCCGAGAAGTCCCCAAGAGCAAGCCGGTCGCGGCGGAATCTGAGGCGAAGCGGGCCAAGAAGAAGAAAGCGGGTGCAGGCGGCACCGAGGCCACGGGCTGGGACCTGATCCTGGTGGGCGACGCGGGCACGATGCTGTTCCGCCGCAGCGCCACCGACTGGGTTATCGCGCCGGGCGAGCGTGCCGGACAGTTCCAGGACGTGCCGCAAACGATCCGCCGGGTGGCGAACGAAGACGCCGAGTGGATCGAGGCGTGCCGCGGCGGCCCGAAGCCGCTGTCCAGCTTCGATTACGCCGGGCCATTCACCGAGATGGTGCTGCTGGGCAACCTGGCCGTGCGGCTGGGCACAAAGATCGAGTGGGACGCCGCCGGCCTGAAAGCCAAGAACGCACCGGAAGCCGACGCGCTGATCCGCCGCGAGTACCGCCCCGGCTGGAGCTTGCCGGAACCCCCGGCTCCGTGACGCCGATCTGACCGACTTTCAGGAACCGCGGCACGTCCACCACGTGAGCGTGGGGCTCACATGCGACCCGAGTTGTCAACGCCTTAAGCGTCCGGAACGTGGAGCCGCCCTCTTGAAAGAGTTCAGAATCGGATAGACCAGTAAGCCGTGCCACGAGCAGGGCCACGCCCGTCCCAAGGTAGAACGCAATCTAGCTGTTGGTCTGTTCCAGGCAGGGCACGGGAAACGCCCGGGCGCTGCTTTCGGCGGTCTGGCCTTCAAGAAAGGCGGACACGATGGATTCCAAGGTCATTCGCGTGCCAACGACCCTGTAGCCGCCGTCTCGATGCTCTACATACTGTCGAACCCTCTCACCGTCCTTTCGCGCCGTTCGGGCCGCGGCGACACGCTGCATGAAGTCGCGGCGAGTTGGACGCGAGTCGGCGAGGCTCACGAGGGCAGGCACTGAACGGGAGATCGCAAACAGTGGATCTGAAGACGATCTGAATTCCAGCTGACCCCGCGAACGCGTGAGCTGCGGCCCTTTCCGCGCGCGGAGTCCCGCTCGTTGGGTTGGCTGGGGTCGAGCCGCGAGGGACGAGTGGCGAGCCCCCAGGTGCCGCGCTGGGGGCTCGCTGCACTCGACCCCAGGCACCCCGGGCCACTTTCAATGCCTGTGACCAGGCGGCACTCCATGCCACCCTAGACCGCCCGCTCGGCGAGCGGCCGCCGCTCACTCCCCAGTCGTCCCTCACGCCCCGGCCGGTGCCGTCTGCCGGGGAGGCTGTAAGTACTTGAGCCACAGGATGATATCGATCTTCCAATGGGCGTCCATGTTGCCGCGGGCCAACTCCTGCAAGAACGCAAAGGCGCCGTGGTCGGGATTGACGTCGGCCTGTTCGGCCGAGTCAAACCGTTGCTGCGGCTCGACGGCGATCAGTCGCCGGCAGAACTCAACCAGCAGGCGGCTGCCGACAAACGGCGGCGGCAGGAGTTCCCGTACCCGGTGCGGCAAGCTGCGTTTCTCCGCCAACAACTGGTCGGTTGACAGCGTCGGCTTGAACAGCCGCCGGCCGATCAGCATTTCCAGCAGGACGTAGCCCAAGCTGGCCAAATCACTTTGCCGCGTCCAGTCCTTCCGTTCCAGGACCTCGGGGGCCGCATAAGCCGCCGTGTAGACACATTCGCGCGGTGTCTCGCCTTGCACGATGGCCGAACCGAGATCGATGATCTTCATACTGCCATCGGGCTGCACCATCAGGTTGGCCGGCCGCAAATCTCCATGGACCACGCCCATCGAATGCAAAGCCCGGAGCCCGTTCAGGCAGTCCCGAATGAGCGTCACCGCGGCTCCGGGCAGGATCCGCGCCTGTTCCGGCCCGGCGGTAATCACGGTCTTGTTCGTCCGCTCCCAATCCCCCGGCGGAGCATATTGATGGAATCGCTCCAGCATCCGCGTATGCAGCAATCGCCGCAGGTCGAAACCCTTCACGCGTTCCATCAGCATGATCCGGACCTGGTCCAGTTTCAGGAACCGTTGGACGTCCACCACGTGATCGTGGGGTTCACCGGCGACTCGAGTCGTCACGCGGGCGATCCGGCGCATCGCCTGCTGATAGCTGTCCAGCGTCGGATAGGCTTCGGGCGAAAACAGCTTCAGCGCCACGACTCGCGAAAACCCGTCCGCGCCCCCGTAGCGGCACAAAAACACCTTGCCTTGCCCTCCCTGCCCCAACAGCCGCAGCAAGCGGAAGCTGCCAATGCACTTTTCTTCCAAGGCACGCTGATAAGCCACCACCGCAGCCTTGACCGCCGGTTCGGCCTGCAGGGGCGCCTCCGCTACGTCAGCGCTGGGCGCGGGCGTCAGCAAGGGCTCGCAGGTACTATGGTAAACGTCGTTCCCGGGTCGCGGTCCGCCGGGGCGGACGCCTGTTTCTTCCCGGGCCATACTCATCGCACGGGTTTCCTCGCTGATCGGCCGCTGAGCCCCGCCAGCGGCTGCCGCTGGGAATGGCCTGCCCTTCCAGCCCAGCTTGTCCGCCAGTTGCCTGCGACTGTCTTCCAAGGCCCGCCAGTCGGCTGCGGTCAGGTGCTTCTCCGCCCCGGTCAGATCCGGCAACTCGCCGACCTGCTCCAGCATGGCGGCGTGGAACTCCTGCAGCAGAGGCTCCAATCCGGGGCCTTCGATGGCGCTGCCTGGCGGCTTCACGGGTTTGTCAACACCTACCATGGGTATCCTCGTTTTCTCAAGAGCTTCCTCAGTTTGTCGCGTCCCTCCTGTCTTGCCCGACGCACGGAGTCGATCGTCCATTCTCTGTCCGGCCTTGTCCTTTCCAAGTGTTTTGCAATTTGTTCGATGGTGGCGGAATAACCCAGGTCACGATAGGCAATCCACACCGCTCGACGGACGGGGGACAAGCTCTGAATCACCTTGTCCACCAAGTGGTAGACGACGGCCCACTCGTCCTCCCCTTCCTCCGCCTCCAAGCCGCTGGTCAAACCTTCGGCCAGGAGCGTCTCGCGCAGCCGCTCCCAGCCTCGCTTGCAGCGTCTCTCCCGGGTCAGGACGTCGCAGCACCGGCGCCGGAGCACCGTCCATAACATCGGGGCTATCGCGTCTGGCTCGACCAGCTTCCGCGCGGCAATCTTCTTCCACACCGTCAGCACGGCAGTCTGCCATGCATCCTGCAGGTCCTCCGCCGGCAGCCAGCGGAAATCGCTGCGGATACGCCCCCACATCCCAGGGGCTTCGTTCTCGGAAATCACAGCAAAAGCACTGCAAAGTCGGTCGTAGTCGTCTTGCTCTGCCGGCTGCGCGATTTCCTGATCCTTGGAACCAGGTTCTTCGGGCACTCTGAGTCTCCCACTGAGCGATCGCATCGCCACCACGTACTGCCCAACTCCCCGGCCGACGGTGATTCGCCCAAGAATTCCGGGAACATTCCCAAGAATTTTCCGGAAATCTCGCTCGCGTCCTGGGTCAGCCGCGTCTGAGAGGCGAGTAGTGCATTGTACCATTCGCACTTTCCGCCAAGGAGGCAACCATGACCAGCACGACGTCCAATGTTCCGAATTCCCGCCCGTCCCCGTCGCCGACATCCCTCGGTCGTGCCGTCGATCTGGCGTCGCTGGCAGCTGAACTGGATTTCGTCATCGACGATGCCGTGGTACCGCAACTGGCGGCACCCAGCAAGGAGGCGGCCATCCAGGCACTGGTTGATCGCTTGGCGGAAACCGGGGCCGTGCCCGCAACTCGGCGGGACGAGGTTCTGGCTGCTGTCTTGAAACGCGAGGCAGCCAGTGCGACGGACGTCGGCCACGGCATCGCCATCCCCCACGCCAAGCACGGGGCGGTCCAGCGAGTTGTTGCCGCCGTCGCGTTCTGTCCGGCGGGCGTTCGTTTCGGGGGTCGCGATGGCCAGCCCGTTCAGTTGATCATCCTGCTGGTGTCGCCCGAGAACGATCACGCCGCCCACCTGGGTGCGCTCCGCCTGCTGTCCCAGCATCTACTGGCCACCCATCGGCCCGCCAGCCATCACGCCGTGGCCGTCTAAGAAACTGACCAAACTGGTTAACGATTGGCCAGTGCTGTCGCCGATGCATTTGCTCAATGGTTGCGAATCCGGCAACCTTGGCGGCCAGCCGCTCGCACTTGTCCGCTGCTCGGTGCGTTTCTCGCCGATTTCGTTGTCGGAGTCCCCGTTGGCACTTGATTTGCAAATTCATTTTTCGTACTGTTTTGGACCGGCGAAGGGAATTGCCGTACGGAACCCTTCGTATTAGTCGCCAAGGATTATGGAAGACTCAACATGACAACCGAATGTGTCGAAGCGACGTTCTCGTCGACCAGCGACGAAGAACCCCCACCACCGCGGCGCGGTGGTCATCAAGTCCTTTTCCTCATCACCCCTCCTCGCTCCAATGGCTCAAAACGGCTGACCGCCGGACTCGCCACGCTGGATCCTCCCAGCCGCTCGGCTCCGGCCCGCCGTCCGCAGACCAGCCCGGCAACGCGAGCTTTTCGCAAGGCCTTCTACGCCGACATCGCCGACCGGGAATGGAACGATTGGAGATGGCAGACCCGCAACCGGATCCGCACCCGGGAGCAGCTCGAGCGGATGCTGGTCCTGTCGCCGGACGAGCGGCAAGCCCTCGTCGAAGGCGGTGCGATGCTGCCGGTCGGGATCACTCCCTACTACATGAGCCTGATTTCCCGGACCGACGCCGACCAGCCGTTGCGTCGCACCGTCCTGCCGACCACGGGCGAATTCCAGCGCGCGCCGGGCGAGGCGGATGATCCTCTGGGTGAAGACGGCCACAGCCCCGTCCCCGGCTTGGTGCACCGCTATCCGGATCGCGTTCTGCTGCTAGCTCACGATTTCTGCTCGACCTACTGCCGCTACTGCACCCGTTCGCGGGTGGTCGGCCACGGCGAAATCGTCCCGAACGAAAAGCGGCTGCAGATGTCGTTCGAGTACATCCGCGCGACGCCTCAGATTCGCGATGTGCTGATCTCCGGCGGCGATCCCCTGACGCTGGCCGAAGACCGGTTGGATTGGATCCTGAGCAACCTGCGGGCGATTCCCCACGTCGAGTTCGTGCGGATCGGCAGCAAGGTGCCGGCCGTGCTGCCCCAGCGGATCACGCCCCAGTTGGTGCGCGTCCTGCGAAAGTACCATCCGTTGTGGCTCAGTCTGCACTTTACGCACCCCGACGAATGCACCCCGGAAACCCAGGCGGCCTGCAACCGACTGGCCGACGCGGGAATCCCCCTGGGATCGCAGACGGTGTTGCTGAAGGGCGTCAACGACAATGTGGAGACGATGAAAGCGTTGGTCCACAAGCTGTTGTTGATGCGGGTGCGGCCGTATTACCTGTACCAGTGCGATCCGATCTCCGGTTCGTCCCATTTCCGCACGTCGGTGTCGAAGGGCTTGGAGATCATCGAAGGGCTGCGGGGGCACACGACCGGATATGCCGTGCCCAGCTACGTCATCGACGCGCCCGGTGGCGGTGGCAAGATCCCGCTGCAGCCGAACTACGTGGTGGGCCGGGATGGCGATGACCTGCTGATCCGCAATTACGAAGGCCAAACGTACCGCTATCCCGATCCGCTCGGTTAAAACTCATGTTCGAAATCATTCCTGAAACCAGCGCACTGCCGCTGTGCGCGCAGTGCGCTCGTCGTCAAAGAACTTGTTGCCAAGACACCGACGTGTTCGTCACGGTCGGCGATCTCGACCGGATCGAAAACCACACGGGCCGATCCGGTTTTCACGAGTACCGCGCCGCGTCGAATCCCGAGTACCTGGACCAGGACGACGATCCAGTCTGGGTGCAACACGTCTTCCGGGCCGACGGGACACGCCGAGTCTTACGGCAGCGTCCCGGCGGGGATTGCGTGTTCCTCGGGAGGCAAGGCTGTGAGTTGCCGCTGCACGTCCGCCCCTTGATCTGCCGGCTGTATCCGTTCGCTTTTGACGCCACGGGACTGGATGACACCCCGTCCACGTATTGTCCCTCCCATCTGCTTTCTCCGGGGCGGCAGATCCTGGACGAAATGAATATGGACATGGACGAGGCCCGCCGCTGGCATCGGCAGCTGTACGAAGAACTGCAAGTGGAGGAACTGCAAGTGGAGGAATCCGGCTCGTGCGCGTCGGTTTGACTTACGATTTGCGGGCGGAGTACTTGGCCGCGGGTTACGGCGACGAGGAGACGGCCGAGTTCGATCGCCCGGACACGATCGACGCCTTGGAGACGGCGATTCGCGGACTGGGGCACCAGCCGGACCGCATCGGAACGGCCAAACGGTTGATCGCGCGGTTGGCAAGCGGCGACCGCTGGGACTTGGTGTTCAATATCTCCGAGGGACTGCACGGCGGTGCCGCGCGCGAATCCCAAGTTCCGGCGATCCTGGACGTGTACGATATCCCGTACACGTTTTCGGACCCGGTGGTGATGGGGGTCTGCTTGCACAAAGGGCTGACCAAGCTGGTCGTGCGGGCCGCGGGCGTGCCGACGCCCGACTTTGCGTTGGTCGAGTGTGCGGAAGACTTGGCGGCGGTCGATCTGCCGTTTCCGGTGTTCGCCAAACCTGTGGCCGAGGGGACCGGCAAGGGCGTCGGACCGACTTCCAAAATCCGAGATCGCGAAGGCCTGGACCGTGTCGGCCGCAGTCTGCTGGACCAGTTCCGCCAACCGGTCTTGGTCGAGGCGTTCCTGCCCGGGCGCGAGTTCACGGTCGGGCTGCTGGGCACGGGCCGCGCGGCGACGGTGCTGGGCACGCTGGAGATCGTGCTCCTAGGCGGTGCGGAGCCGGACGCCTATTCCTATGTCAACAAAGAGAAGTGCGAGGAACTGGTCGAATACCGGCCGGTCCGCGCGGCTCAGGACGAGGAAGTTCGGCGGGCGGAGCAAGTCGCCCTGGACGCCTGGCGAGCCCTGGGATGCCGCGACGGCGGGCGCATCGACGTGCGGTCCGATGCCGGCGGCCAGCCCAGTTTCATCGAGTGCAACCCGTTGGCCGGCCTGCACCCGTTCCATTCCGACCTGCCGATGATTGCCACCGCGGTGGGCTTGCCCTACCAGGACTTGATCGGCCGGATCCTGGATTCCGCGGCTCGCCGCCGGAAGTAGCCCCGAGAAGACCTGCCGTGTACGTTGCGATCCTGCATAACCGAGTTGCCGCCGACGCGTCCGCGGCCGATCGCGACGTGCTGGTCCAAGTCGAGTCCGTCGCGGCAGCCCTGGGGCATTTGGGGCACGCCAGCGACACGATCCCCTGCGACTTGAATCTGCAGGCCCTGCAGGATCAGCTTCAACGGCGGCCGCCCGAAGTGGTGTTCAACCTGGTCGAGTCGTTGGCTGGTTCCGACTCGCTCGGCTTCCTCGTGCCGGCTTTGCTGGACCGGATGGGCGTGCCCTACACCGGCTCGCCGACCATCGCCACGTTCCTGACCAACCACCAGCTGCTGGCCAAGCTGCGTCTGGTTCAGGCCGGCTTGCCGACG
>CAIYOB010001139.1 GCA_903927685.1 uncultured Planctomycetaceae bacterium | reverse complement strand
TCCCCCGGCGACTCGAGCGGATCGACACGGTGTATCGCACCGCCCTCGGTCAAGTGGGCGCCGCGGGGCTGAAGAGTGAGTACTATGACATGCCCGACCTGCTCACGCCCCTGCCGCCGAAACCACGGGGGCGCCTGGTTGCGGGGCTGCTGTGGTCGGTGCGACTGGCGGACTATCGCGTGGAATTGTGCTGGCCGGCCGGCCAACAAGTCCCCGCGCCCGAGGCCGTAGAGGTTCGGGTGTATCCCACGGCGTTCGGCTGGTTTGGCTGGTGCAACGACGAGATTCTGGGCCAGCCCGAGATCTCGGCCGACCGCCGGACTTGGATCTACAACCATGTGGGCGTCGAACCGATTCCGACCGTGGTCGGCCGCAGGCACCGGCGAGGTTCCGCCACGGAAATGGTTGCCGTCTTCTGCACAGACGAGGAAACGCCCGGTGGAGGCAATTCTTCGGTGCCGGACATGCGGCTGATCAGCCCGACGGTCGGGGCCTGGAAACGAATGGACGTCGAGATCGAGTGGGGATTTCAATCCGGATCCGAACAGGCCGACGTCGACGGGCGGCTGGAATCGGATCTGAGCCTGCTCGGCCCCGTTTCGCCGCTGGCCGGCGACACGGGAACGACCGTCACCGGCCCGCATGCCTGGCAGTCCCGCGCCGCGTGCGAGGGCCGGCGCGGAATCGTGCTGCCGCTGGTGTATGTCCCCGGCGAGCGGCGCGACCTGGATACGCCCGCAGTCACCAGGTCAATCCTGTTCGACACCACCGGGCCGGGCCCCGAGGTCCCCGAACCCACGCTGGACAGTCGGGTGACCCTCTGGACGAAAACAGGTGGAGTCACGTTCCGTCCCGTGGACGTCGAGAAAGGCCCCGTGCTGATCCCGGAGCACGGCCTGTTCATCGTCAAGGCGGGCAGCGGGACGACCGCGCGGCAATTCGCGGCGGAACTGGCCAGCCTAACCCGAAGCGTCAGCGCGGCGGGCAAGAACCTGAAGAGCATCCGCCAGTTGACTCGCGAGCATCGCGAGATCGGCTCCTGGGACGAACTCCTGCACGAAACTCGCTTGTGGCGCTGTCCGGAGGGGACGGTCTTGCCGCCGTTTCCCGACGTGCCGAACCCGCCCATGCAGGTCCAACTGTCCGACGCCCGCTGGACGGCTGCCTGGCGTGTCGCCTCGGATCAATTGCGCGGCCGGCACATGTGGGGCGGCCTGGCGTTCGAAGTGGGCCGAGTGGCTCGCCAGATGGACATGGTCGGACTGCACGCCGAGGCCGACAAGGTGTATCAACATTTTCTGCCAGCCCCCGGCGCCAAGGCCGACGGCGACTATGCCGACGGCGACGGCGCACTGGAATGGGCGACCAGTGTGCGGCACGGCATGGGATACAGCCATGACGGAACTCATGCCTCGACGGGCCGCCTGCTGTTCGGCATGGCGGAACGCTATTTCCTGACCGGCGACAAGGAATGGTTCCAGCGCCATCGCGAGCGGTTGCAGGCGGCGGCGGACTGGATCATCCGCCAGCGGAATTCGTACCTGCAGAACGTCCCCAACCGCCAGGATCTGCAAGTCGCGGGGCTGATGCCGCCGGTGATGCTGGGCGACTACGCCCTGCCCGCCAGCGACTGGCGCTTCTATTACTGCGATAACGCCTTCTCGCTGCAAGGGCTCCAGCGTTTCGCCGAGGCCGTGGCGGAGTTCGATGCCGAGGCCGGCCGGAAGTACCGCGCCGAGGCGGAAGCGTTCCGCAGCGACATTCGGCGCGCAGTAGATCGGGAAGCGGCCCTGTCGCCGGTGCGACTCGGACGCGACGGCCTCTACCGCAGCTTCGTCCCCATCGCCGCCTATACCCGCGGCCTAATGCTGGCGTTGGAGGCCCCGTCCGTCGGACGTCCGCAGGGCGATGTGATCCTCGGGGCGCTACCGCTGGCCGAGCCGTTTGCGGCGCTGGATGCCAGTGATGCCCGCATCCGGGGCACGCTGGATGTCATGGAGGAAGTCGGCACATCGCCCAGCGTCGTACGTGAGCTTGAGGACGCGCGGAAGGCGAAAGGACTCGCCACCGCCGACGCCTGGTTCTGGAACAGCTATGGAGCCAGTCTTCCCAAAGCCTCGCACAATGCCAACATCTACTTGCTGCGGGACGACGTGCCGAATTTCCTGCGGT
>CAIYOB010001138.1 GCA_903927685.1 uncultured Planctomycetaceae bacterium | reverse complement strand
CAGCCTGACGCCTTGTTCAGGCCGAGATGGGGTTGGGTGGCTGGGGTCGAGCCACGAGGTACGAGTGGCGAGCCCCCAGTTCTTGCCGCTGGGGGCTCGTTGCCCTCGACCCCAGGCACCCCAGCATTGGCCTGGATAACGCGCTAGCTTCGGGCCTCCGACGGTGGTGTTTGTGCCGTCACACGTTTCGCGGATCGGGCCAAACCGGGGCCTCGCCGCTTGCACCTCGCGACTCGCCTGCGGGCCCCCCGGCTCGTCATCCCGTACGCCTGTTGACACGCGATTCTGCTGTGGGACAATTTCCTCTCAAACCTGCGCGGTTCCGCGGGCCTTTGCCGCGGCGACTGCGGAATCGCGGAGGACGTTCTTCTCCATCCCTTCTCCAGTCGCCGAGGGGAACGCCGTGAAAGCTTCGAGACAACTCTATTTCGCAGCATGTGTCGCAGCTTGCCTGATGCTGGTGCCCGGATGCGGCGAATCACCGCCGCCGGTGGTCCAGGCTCCGCCCGTCGCAACGCCTCCTCCGCCACCTCCAGCGCCACCCCCACCGGAGCCCAAGCCGATTGTCTTGGCAGACTTCAAGCCGGTGACGATCGAATCCGGCGGCAAGGCAACGGTGGGCCTGCAGGTGACTCGCAATGACAACGCCGGTCCAATCCAAGTCCGCGTCGAAGGTGGGGCCAAAGACGTGACGGTCAAGGCGACCGATATCCCCGATGGCCAGGACCGCGGGCAGATCGAACTCGAGGTCGCACCCACGTTGGGAGACACGGCACAGACGGTCAACCTGACGATCCATGTCAAGGCCGGCGAGCAATCGGCGTCGCGGGGGCTGACCGTGAACATCCCTGATTTGGGCTTGCCGACCTTTCGCCCCGTCAACGAGATCCTGCTTCAGCCGGGCGTCAAGAAGACGGTGGAGGTCAAGGTACTGCGTCAGCGATACCAAGGCCCGGTGGAATTGCAGGTCCAGAGTGCCCCGGCCAAAGTGATCTGCACCGTGACCAAGATCGAAGCTGGCCAGGACACGGCGACTTTGGAGGTTTCCGTGGCCGGCGATGCCCCCAATGCCGCCCAGCCGGTGCGTCTGGCCGCAACGCTGTTCGGCCGCAGCCTGGGCCTGGATGTGCCCCTGAAGATCGAGAATCGACCGTTTCACGTCAATGCGTTCCGCGTGGTGACGCTGGTCCCTGGCGACACCCAGTTCATCGACTTGCCGGTCACACGCAGCAGCTACCAGGGACCGCTGCAGCTGCAACCGGACGCCCTGCCGCCTGGAGTGACGATCAAGTCGGCGGAGATTTCGCCGGACAAGACGAGTGCTCGCGTCGAGATTTCGGCTTCGGCCGAGGCCGTGCAACGGGTGCATTCGGCCCGCCTGGTCGCCAAGGCCGGGGACCTGACCAGTTCGGACTCGATCGTGATTCGGGTCGCCGGACTGGACGAGAGCTATCTGCCGCCGGCGATTGTCGCCAACCCGGAGATCCTTCCGCTGCTGCGGCGCGGCGGGATCGGGGGGCGACTGTCCGCCGAGAGCAAGGCGGCGTTATTGGAGTTCTACGGCGGTACGCCCGAGTCAGAAGCGGCGGTGATGCGGGGGTTGAAATGGCTGGCCACCCACCAGCAGCCCGACGGCAGCTGGTCCTTGAAGGACTACGGAAAGGGCGTCCAGGGCTGTGACTGTCAGAGCGAATTCGACAAGTCCGCCGATGACAGCGTCACGGCCGCGACCGCCTTTGGCGTGCTGCCGTTCCTGGGAGCTGGCGTGACCCACAATCGCGCCCCGGCCGATCCGCCGGAGTTAGCCGGCTACCAGAAACTGGTCGAACGCGGGCTGGTGTTCCTGGCCCGCAACCAGGTGCGCGGCAAGAACAAAGACGACAAGAACGACGGCTACCTGGGCGGCAGCATGTACGCCCACGCGCTGGGCACAATCGCCTTGTGCGAGGCCTATGGCCTGGCCGCGGACGACCGCTCGAAGGAGAGCTTGAGGGTCAATGCCCAACTGGCGGTCAAGTACCTGCTGAATGCCCAGCACGAGGCCGGCGGCGGCTGGCGCTACGGGCCGGGCGAGGCCGGCGATATGTCCGTCACCGGCTGGGTGTTCCTGGCCATTCGTTGTGCTCAACTGACGGGCTTCACGGTTCTGAGGCCGCCGTTGGAGCGGGCCGAGAGGTTCGTCGATTCCTGTGCCGTGGGGCCAGCGGAGGCGAAGAACTCCCGCTATGCGTACACGCCGGGAACGCCGGAACGACTGGCCCTGACCGCCGCCGGGCTGCTCACCCGCGAGTATCTGGGTTGGAAGAAAGACGAGCCCAACCTGCTTGCCGGCTCCGCCTACCTGATGCAGAATCTACCACCGGAATCCGGAAGCAGTCTGGGCGCGATTTACTACTATTACTACGCGACGCAGGTGCTGCACCACCTGGAGGGCCCCCAGTTTGATCTCTGGAATCACCGCATGCGCGAGCACCTGATTCGCACCCAGCAGCAGTCCGGCCATCGGGCTGGCAGTTGGAATCCCGAAGGTGTCGATCACGGTGCCCGCGGCGGACGCATGTACTCGACCGCGATGGCCCTGCTCACGCTGCAAGTGTACTATCGGCACTTGCCGATGTATCGGGTCGTGAAACTGGCAGCGCCGTAGCTTGCCTGAGCCCCGTGTTCTCTTTCTTCGCAACGAAGGCAACAGAATGGACCAACTCACCAATGTCAGCGGACTGGT
>CAIYOB010001137.1 GCA_903927685.1 uncultured Planctomycetaceae bacterium | reverse complement strand
CCTTCCCGTTGGTGCCGCCAGGCGGTCAGTTGCACCGGAACGCCGTACCGGCCGCTGCGGTCCTGCCAGCGGAGGGCGACCCGGATCTCTTTTGCCGGCGGTTCGCTTGGGGCGGACGTGACCGCGATTTCCAGCCGGGCGTCAGGCAGGTGTTGCCGGGCCAGCTCGGACAGGCCCACGCTCGTCGCCCGCTCGGGGGTCAACTCCGCGAACGGGATCACGGACAGCTGTTCCAGCAAGTTCGCCGCTTCTTGCCAGGCGACCGACTGGCGGTCGGCCGCCCGCCGCTGCTGGGCCACTTCGCCCAGCAGTTGTCCCAGCAACGCCGCGGCGACGCCGAGGACGGCCAATGCCACCAGGCATTCGGCGATGGTGAAAGCGGAACGGATCGGTTCGATTCGCCGGATCATGACAAGCCCTGAATCAAGGAGACCAAGGGGAGGAACAGGCCGACGACGATGAACATGACCACCAAACCCAGGGCCAGAATTGCAAACGGAAAGGCGATATCGACAAAGATCTTCCAGCGGAAGGCCCAGCGGCGGAGGCTGCCTTCGGACAGTTCCTCCAGGGCCCACGTCAAGTTGCCCGCGCGCTGGGCCGCCTGCAGCAAGGCCGCGTCCGCTGCCGTCACCAGCCGCTCGGCTCGCAACGCATCGCACCACGGGACGCCGCGGTCGATGCCAGCCGCCGCCCGCTCCAAGCGGCGGGCCACGCTGGGCCGCGGATACTGCTCAGCCAACAGCCGCACGGCCGGTCCCAGTTCCTGCCCCTGCTGGACGGCAAACGACAAGGCCCGCAGAACCAGGGCCCCGTCGCTGCGGATCCAGAACCGGTTCAAGCCGGGCAGCTCGTACCGGGACCAGCGGACGAAGTGCGACAAGAGCAAGGCCAGCAGAGCGAGCAGAGCGGCGCAAACCAAAGGAAACGCATAGATCGCCGGCACCGCACTCGCGACCAGCCACTGGGTGAGCGGCGGCAGCAGCAGATCGAATTCGTAGAACATCTTGGCGTACACCGGTACGATCTTGAGCATCGTGAACTGGACGACGATCGTGCCTGCCAGGACGATGCCGACCAAATAACCCAGTTGCCCGAACGCCTCGCGCAGGGTCCGGTCGAACATTTCGCTGTGCCGGAGCGACATCCGCAGCGCCGGGCCCAGCCGGCCGGTCACCTGGCCCAGCCGCGCGGCCAATACCGCGTCGGCCGGCAGCGGGTTCCGGCTCAGGTCCAGGGCGAGCGGCAGCGGCACGCCCGCTTCGAGCATGTCCGCCAGGCGGGAAACCCGCACGCCGATCTGCACGCCGCGTTCATCAGCAAAGGCCCGCGCGGCTTGCTCCAGCGGGATCCCCTTCTCCGCCGCCACGGCCAGCGCCCACAGCAGCGCCCGCCGCTCGGCGGTCATGTACTTAAAGTACCCGATCGCGGCCACGACGGACCCCAGCAAGGGCACCGGGGCGAACGGCCCGGACAGCCCCACGACGACGCCTACCGTCCCGGTCAGCAGCAGCAGCCAGCCGGCCAGCAGCATCAACCGCTTGACCAGATCGTCGCTGATCGCGCGGCGCCCGACATAGGCCAGCTTGACGGCCCACAGCAAGGCGGCGCCCAGGATCGCCGTTCCCAGAAAATTCAGCGGGTTGAAATGTTCCATGTGACTCGGCGGCCAAGCCAGCCTTACTGCAACCAGCGGATCATCGAAAAAATCGGCAACAGCAGCCCCAGCATCAGCAGCAGGACGCCGGCGGCCACGGCCACAAAGATCAACGGCGGCAGGACGGTGCGGAGCAGTTCCGCCCGCATCTGGACACGGCCCTCGAACATGTCCGCCGCCACGCGAAACGCTTCGTCCAGCTGTCCCGATTGCTCGCCCCAGCGGACCACCGGATACAGCGAAGCCGGGACGCGCGGCGAGACCGCGATCCGTTCCGACAAGCGGCTGCCTTGCTCTACCTCGTCCGCCCACCGCAGGCTGACCTCGCGCAAGTTCGCGTCCCGCAAGGCGCCGGCCGCCAGCCGCAACGCTTCCGGCAACGGCACGCCTTGCTCGACCAGCACCGCCAGCAGCCGCGCCAGTTCCGCCACGCCGGACCACTGCCACAGCGGGCCGACCAGCGGGAACGTGCAGACGACACGTCGCCAACGCGCGGCGCCGCCCGCCAGGCGAAACAGGCCCGCGGCTGCCAACGCGACGCCAGCCAGGATGAACGCCCAGCGGACGCCGGTCTCGCGCAGCCAAAACAGGGATTGCGTGACGCTCGGCAATTCCAACTCGAACCCCGCCAGCAGATCCACCAATGGGCCGACCAGGATCACGACAAAGATCAACCCGATGATCACGGCGATCCCCAGCAACAGCAGCGGATAGGCCAGCGCCGCCCGCACCGACCAGCCGATGTCCCGCAGGGTCTGCTGGGCGGCCGTGAGTTCGAGCAGCGCTTCGCCCAGCCGGCCGGTCCGCAAGGCAGCCCGGACCAGCCCGCCCGCATAGCCCGGATAGCCGCTGTGGCGCGACGTCAGCACTTCGTCCAACGCATGGCCGGCCTCGACTTGCCCGGCCAGCCACGCCAATTCCGCTCCGACCCGCCGGTCCGCAGCTTCGCCCGCCGCCGCGCGCAGCCCCTCGGCCAAAGGCGCCTCGGCCGCCGTCAGATCCGCCAGCACAGCGGTGACCGCATCGGCCTGGCGGGCCGACAACGTCCGCGGCGGGGCGTCGCCGGAAGGCGGATTCACTGCGCGGGGATCGGAAGCCGAGTTGTCCATTTACGGAGCGCTCAATTCGTACAGGATGCGGGCCCAGGGGCCCACGACGGACAGCACGTACAGAATCGTCACGACGCCGCCCAGGCCGGCGAGCAGCCAGAACGGCAGGTAGATCGCCAGCCAGCGCGACCGCCGTTCGGCCTGGCGGCGATACGCGTCCGCCGCACGCTGCAGACAACGCACCAGGCCAGCCTGGTCCAGCCGGGCGGCGAACAACCACGTCAACAGCGACGGCAAGCCGGTGGCGTCGGCCGTCGTCACGGTTTCGCCGCGCTCCAGCCGCTGGGCCAGAGAATCCACGGCGTCGCGCAGACCGCGATCGCCGCTGGCGTCGGCCGCCAACTGCAGCGCCTCGTGGTACGGCAAGCCGTGCTCGACCAGCAGGGCCAGCGTGTCGGCAAACGTCGCGAGGCGGCCCGCGGCCAGCAACTGGCTGACGCGCGGAAGGCCTGTTCGCCGCGTGCCGCTACGTTGGGTCTGCCCGGCACTTTCCAGCCGCCACGCGGATCGCGATCGCACCCACCAGAGCACCAGGACCGCCACCAGCAGCGGCGGCAGCCACGGCAACCAGTCGGGCGCGGTCCGTTCGAGCCACTGCAGCCAATCCAAGCCGCGCCCGTCCGGCAGCATGCCTTGGTATACCACGAGCATCACGGGGAAGATCTTGTCGACCAGGAACAAGAACAGCGCATAGGCCACCGCCAGCACCAGCAGGGGATAGACCAGGGAGACGACCACCAGTCGCCGCGTCTCGGCCGCTCGGCGTAACGCCGCGGAGACGCCTTCTAACGCGACCGCGAGGCGGCCCGAGCGGATCCCGGCAGCGACCACGGCGCGATAGGCGGGCGGGAACGCGGTGTCGCTCAGGACCTGGTCCAGCGGCTCCCCCGCCGCCAACCGGCGGCCCAGTTCACGGCTGATCCAGCCCAGCCGCCCCGGCAGGTCGCCGCCGACGTGCAGCAGGCCCGCATCGAGCGGCACGCCGGCGCGCGTCAGCGCGGCCATCTCGTCGTTCAACGCGACCAGTTGGTCCAGCGTGACGGCCAAGCCGGCAGTGGGCGATGGTGAAGACACGATGGTCAGTCCTTACTTGCGGGCCCCTCTCGATCGATGCCGCCATTCTACTGCGGCCCGCCGCCCGCGTCAGCCGAGAAGCCCAATACGCGGCGAATTTCCTGGGGGCTGGTCACGCCCGCCTCGACGGCCTGGAGGGCTCGCTGCCAGCGGGTCACCATGCCGGCCCGGACCGCCCGCTGCTCGAGTTGTCCGGCGTCGCTGCGATCCAGGATCGCCCGCCCCAATTCGCCGGCCTCGGCCTGCAGCATCTCGGCCAGCACGCTGCGGCCGGTGTAGCCCGTGCCGTGGCACTCGGGGCAGCCGACCGGCAAGCGGAACCGCTGGACCGGGAGCCCTAACGCCTGGCTGGGATCGCGGCCTTCGAGCGCACAGTCGCACAGCCGGCGGACCAGCCGCTGGCTGAGGATCGCCAGGATCCCGCTCCGCAACAGGTACGGCTCGATGCCCATGTCGCTCAAGCGGCTGACCGCGCCCGCCGCGCTGCCCGCGTGAAACGTGGTCAGCAGCAGGTGGCCCGTCAAGGCGGCTTGAAAGGCCGTTTCCGCGGTCAGCCGGTCGCGAATCTCGCCCAGCAGGATCACCTCGGGGTCCTGCCGCATCAGCGAGCGGAGGCCCGTTTCGAACGTGAACCCGCCCGCCGTATTGACTTGCGACTGCGCCACGCCGTCAACTCGCATTTCGATCGGGTCTTCGAGCGACACGACGCACTTCTGGCCGCCGGATCCGCGGACGATCTCCCGCAGACAAGCGTACACCGTCGTCGTCTTGCCGGTGCCGGCCGGACCGCAGACGACGATGGCGCCGGAGGTCTCGACCAGCAGTCGGTCGAGCGCCGCGGTAACTTCGGCGGGCAAGCCCAAGTCGGCGACGTGCAGATAGCGTCCCTCGGCCGCGAACAGGCGGACCACGGCCCGCTCGCCGTACAGCGTCGGAAAGGTGCTGACGCGCATCTCGACGTCGTGGCCGGCCCCGCGGATGCGGCCCTCTTGCGGGACGTCGTTGCGGTAGGTCAGCAGTTCGGCCATGACCTTGAGCCGCGCGATGACGTCCGACTTGGCGCCGCGGGGAAACCGGCCCACGGACTGCAGCACGCCGTCCAGCCGCCAGCGGGCATCCAGGCCGTCGGGGCCAGGCTGGAGGTGGACGTCGCTGACGCCCAACCGCTTGGCGGCAGCCAGCACCGCCTCGACGAATTGCGTCGCGTATTCCGCGGCGGACGCGTCCAGGCGGGCCAGGATTTGCCGAGTCTCGTCGGCGCGGTGTGGATCGGGCATGGGCTTTTCTATTCCTTTCCTGCCGGTGACTCGGCGGGTGCCACGGTAGCGATTCCCAGCACCGTGGCCGCTTCGTCGCGGAGTTCGAGCAGGGCGATGTTGCCAGCGGATTCGCGGCGCAGCTGTTCCAGGGCGCGGTCGAAATCCTGCCGGGCCAGGGAGCGGTCGCCCGCGCCGTCTCGGCGGTGGCGGGCCATCGCGAGCAGGAACTGCCGCTCCGCGCCCGCGGACGTCACGTCCTGGTCGGGCAGCGACTCGACCAGGCGAATGCAGCTGTCGAAATCCTCGCGAGCCAGGGCGACGCGGGCTTGCAGCGTCCGGTAACCCGCATGCGCCGGCTGCAGGCCAACCAACTTGTCGGCGAGCGCCGCGGCCCGTTCCCGATCGCCGGGCGTGCCCCCTTTCAGCAACACGCGAATCCACCGCGCCAGGTACTCGGGCTCCTCCGGCAGCCTGGCCCGCAGTTCGATTGCCTGGCGGTACTCAGCCGTCGCCTTGTCCGCCGTCTGCCGGCGCCGCTGGAAGTCGCCCAAGCACTCGTGGGACAAGGCCAGTTCATCCAGCGTCTGGCGATGCTGCGGGTCCCGTTCCAACAGCCCGCTCAAGATGCGGACGGCGGTCGTGTATTCAAGTTCCGCGTCGCCATGCGCGCCGGCTCGCTCCAGTTGAACGGCGTAGTGCCGCCCCGTGGCAGCGACGCCCCGTTGGTAACTGGGCGATTCGTTGTCACCGTGCAACAGCACGTCGGTGTACAGGCCGAGGGCTTTGCGAAAATCCACCGCGGCCTCCGTCCCGAGCGCCATATCCCGCAGGACCCGGCCGCGGACGGTGTAGGCCAAGGCCAGCAATTCCAATTGCCCAACCGTGGCGTCGGGGGCCGCGGCCAACCGCTGGATTTCCGCGACGCCGTCGTCCAGGAACTGGCGTGCTTCCAGGTTCCGGTGCGCCTGGTGGTACAGCAGGCCCAAGTCGACCACCGCGATCGCCCGGTTCTCACGGAGGTGCGGGAAGGTCGCCATCTGCCGGAGCAGTGTCTGGAACCGCTCCGCCGCCCGCTGCAGCAGGCGTTCTTCCTCGACGCACTCGCCCAGCGGCATCAGGGCCTGGGCCAGGGTCAGTTCCACGTAGGCCAGATCTTCGAGATAGGGCAGATGACTGGGCGCCAGGCGCACCAGATCCTCGCCGGTGGCGAGCGACCTGCGCAGGCACTCGATGGCTTGCGGGTGGCGGCCCGCCTGGGACAGCACATCGCCGAGCGTGCTCTGGACCAAGGCGAGTTGCGCGAGTCCCTCGGGGTCGTCGTCCGAGGCAGCTCCGGCATCTCGTCCCGCCGCGGTCGCCTGCTGCTCCGCCTCGCGCAGCCAGCGCTCGGCCTGCTCCAGATTCTCGCGTTTACGTTCCAACCACCCCAGGCTCATCTTCAGGTCGATCTCCTGGCGGATTCGCCGGGCCGACGGTCGGGCTTGGCCCAGCAGCGACTGGGCGTTGGTCAGGCATTGGCGAGCCGCGTCGTCTTGCCCCTGCTCCAGCCGAATATCGCCCTGTTTCCGCCAGCACAGGGCCGCGTCCAGCCGCGGATCCTCTTGCGAAAAAGGATGATCGGCCAGGGCCGCGCAGATCGTCTGTGCTCGGTCGTAGGCCGCGACGGCTTTGTCCAGCTGCTGCATCAGCCGATAGAGGTCGCCCAATCGCATCTGGGCGTGCGCGGCTTGGAGCCGGATGTCCGGGTCGTCCAGTTCGGCCCGGGCGAAACGTCCGTAAGCCGCGGCGGCCTGGTCCAGCAGCCGCAACCGCAGGCCCTCGGCACCGCCCACGTTCTGCAGCACGCTGCTGACCCCGGTGGCCATCACGTCGATCAACCGCTCCGCCTCGCGAAGCCACACCAGAGCTTGCTGCTTGGCCACCGCCTCCCGGCCTCGCGCTGCGTCTGCCGTTTGG
>CAIYOB010001136.1 GCA_903927685.1 uncultured Planctomycetaceae bacterium | reverse complement strand
GAGTTACACTTGGTAGAATAGTGGCGGATCGCTTTGTCTTCCCATCCCGCCGTGGCCTCCCGGCCCGGAGAAGAGGTTTCCGTATGCGTTTTGCACCCAGATTTCTGGTCGGCTTGTTCCTGGGCTTGGCGGCTTCGCAAACCCAGGCGGCGGAGATTGACTACCTGGAGGATTTCGCCCTGGCCAAGGACCGCATGGTTCCGCTGCAGCAACTGATCCCGGGCACGGAAGACTACTATTACTACCACTGCCTCCACTTCCAGAACACCGAGCAGTTCGACAAGGTCAACGAACTGCTGACCGCCTGGATCAACCGGTTCAAGGACACACCCCGCATCCGCGAGATCCAGAACCGGCAAGCCCTGCTGACCTACAGCAAGAGCCCGGATACATCCTTGGAGTTCATCCGCCAGCGGCTGGGACTGCAATTCAATCACCAGCGTGAGCGGCTGGACGAGAAGCCCAACCTGCCGACCAGTCTGGACCAGAACCTGATCGCGCGCCCGACATTGCTCAGCCGGGCCTTCGCCCAGCATCCGAACCTGCAGGCGTGCGAAGACGAGGCCCTGGACTGGCTGATCGCGACCGAATTGACGCCGGATCGCCGACGGCACCTGCTGGAACGGTTGCAGCGGCCCGACTATCCACAACTGCCGAAGCTGGTGGTCGACGACTTGAGCTATCAAAACAGCGGAGGATTCGGTTGCTTTGGGATTCACGGGCAACTGCTGCTGGCGCAGTTGGACGAGTGCCTGAAGCTGAAACAGGATCTGCTCAACCAGCAGAACTTCGTCAACGTCTACGTGACCAAGCTGCACCCCAACGCGGACATCGATTGGCAACGTGACCCGACCGAGCGTCGGGCGTATCTTGGCCGGCTGTGGAGCTTCGTCCAGCGGCTGGCCCCCGTCCACAACTCGCTCAAGGCCCACGTGCTGTATCACCGACTGGTCCTGGATCGCTCCCAGGGCGTTTACGACAAGCCGACGTTCCTGGCCTACCTGCAAACACCGCGCGGCGCGACCTACATGAACGCGAAGTTCATGGAACTGGACGACAACCGTCGGCATACCGCCGATCTGGCCGCCAACTTCGAGAACGTTACGCTGCTGCCGCCCGTGGGAGACGACGAGCCGTTGGTGCGGAGCTACCTGCAACAGTTCTTCGTCACGGAGGCGACCTCCGAACCGTACTCGCCGTGGGTGAACGACCTGTATCTGAAACGCACGTTCGCCGAGACCAAGATCGTCAACGGCCTGGGCGAGGGCGAGCAGTGGGCGGCGATGTTGTCGCCCGCCGAGTACCAGGCCCTGAAGGATCGCATCGACCTGGACTTTGCCGAGACCAACCAGCCGCGGTTCGCCGCCGAAGATCCCGTCAGCCTGGAGCTGTTCATCAAGAACGTGAAGACGCTGATCGTCAAGGTCTACGAGATCAACACGGCCAACTTCTACCGTCAGAACCAGACGGACGTGAACACGGACATGAACCTCGATGGGCTGGTGGCCAACCAGGAGCAGACACACGAGTATCCCGAGCCGCCGCTGCGGCGCGTGAGCCGGCGTCTTGAGTTTCCGGAGCTGACCAAGCCGGGCGTGTATGTCATCGACTTCATCGGCAACGGCCAAAGCAGCCGAGCCGTGATCCGCAAGGGCCAGTTGCGGCATCTGGTGCGCACCACCACGGCCGGGCACGTGTTCACGGTGCTGGATGAACAGAATCGGAAACTGCCCAAAGCCACGCTCTGGTTCGGCGGACGGGAATACACGCCCAACGACAAGGGCGACATCGTGGTGCCGTTCACCAGCACGCCGCAGCGACAGGCCATCGTCCTGCAACACGGCGACTTCTGCTCGCTGGACTTCTTCCAGCATCAGGCGGAGGAGTATTCCCTGGCGGCCGGAATCTACGTGGATCGCGAGTCTCTGCTTCGGCGCCAGAAGGCGTTGGTCGTGGTCCGGCCGCAACTGGATCTGAACGGGATCCCCGTCACGTTGTCGGTGCTGGAAGACGTGCGGCTGGTGATCGCGTCGACGGACCACGATGGCGTGGCCACGGCCAAGGAGGTCAGTGATTTCAAGCTGTTCGAGGACCGGGAGGCGACCTTTGAATTCCAAGTGCCGCAACGGTTGTCGCAGATCCGGTTCGAGCTGAAGGCCAAGGTCCAGAACCTGAGCCAGAACAAGAAGTTGGACCTGGCAGTGCAGGAATCGTTCACGTTGAATCAGATCGACCAAACGGAGAAGGTCGAAGGATTGCACTTGCTGCAGTTGCAGATACCCGGCCCGGTTTCTACGGGCGAGGAGTATGTGGTGGACCTGCTTGGCAAGACAGGTGAGCGGAAAGCGGACCGGCCGGTGCGATTCGCGCTGAAGCATCGCGATTTCCGGGAGCCGGTGCAGGTGACGCTGCAGACGGATCCGCAGGGCCGCGTCCGCCTGGGGGCACTGGCCGATATCGTGTCGGTGACCGCCACGGGTCCGGAGGATGTCACCCAGACCTGGAGGCTGGAGCGTGACCGGCATACCCATTACCAGACATTGCACGGTTTGGAGGGTCAACCGCTGGAGGTGCCCTATGGGGGCAACGCCCAGGGAAAGCTCTCGCGGGACGCGGTCTCCTTGCTGGAGCTTCGGGCCGAGTCCTATGTCGTTGACCGCTTCGAGGCCCTGACGCTTGACGGCGGCCTGCTGCGCATCACCAACTTGACGCGCGGCGACTATGACCTGTGGCTGAAGAAAGCGAATCAGCGGATTCGCATCCGCATTGCTCAGGCGAGCGGAGGGCCTCAGCCCCCTGACGTCCCACCAGTTGCCGGTCATGTCCTCGGTGGCAACCGCCTGCTGGAAATACGCGGCCAGCGTCCGTTACAGATCGCGACCGTGTTCGCGACGAAAGAGGCGATTGGGGTTCGCCTGCAGAATAGCACCAAGTTCGCTCGGGTTCACGTGTTCGCCACGCGATACTATCCGGCGCACGCTGCGTTCAACTACCTTAGCCGTGCGCGGGACGCGGAGCCGGCTTGGACGGAGCCCCGCAAATTGGACGCGTTGTACGTGGCCGGGCGCAACATCGGCGACGAGTACCGCTACATCCTGGACCGCAAGTACGCGAAGAAGTACCCCGGCAACCTGCTGGAACGTCCCAGTCTGCTGCTGAACCCGTGGGCCGTCCGCAGCACGGAAACGGGCGAGCAAGCGGCGGCAACGGGGGAAGAGTTCGAGAAGCAAAGCGATCCGGCTGGAGGCGACCAGGGGCGGGGAACCGCTGCGGGCGGCACGGCCGCAGTCGGAGGTGACTTCGTCAACCTGGACTTCCTGGCCCAAGCGTCGGCCGTGTTGGTGAACCTGGTCGTCGACGAACAAGGCGTGGTGTCGATTCCGCGTCAAGAACTCGGCCCGCACCAACACCTGCACATCGTCGCGGTCGATCCGTGCAGCATCGCGTATCGGTCGGTCTCGCTGGGAGAGGCCCAAGCCGCGTTTGTGGACTTGCGGTTGGCCAGCGGGCTGGACCCGCAGCTGAATTTCGCCCAGCAGAAACAGATCAGCGTGGTGGAGGGGAAGCAACCGTTCACCGTGGCCGACATCACCTCAGCTCGACTGGAGACCTACGACAGCTTGGCCAAGGTCTATTCCCTGTACGTCACGCTCAGCAACAACCCGACGCTGATCGAGTTCGGCTTCCTGATGAACTGGCCGAACCTGAAGCCGGAGGAGAAGCGTGCGCAGTACTCGAAGTACGCCTGCCACGAACTGCACTTCTTCCTGTACCACAAGGACCCGGAGTTCTTCCGCACCGTCGTGCAGCCGTACCTGACAAACAAGAAGGACAAGCAATTCCTCGACCGCTGGCTGCTGGGCGAGGACCTGGCGGTCTACACTCAGCCCTGGAACTACTCCCAGTTGAACGCCGCCGAACGGATTCTGCTGTCGCAGCGCGTGGCGGCGGATCGGCAGCACACCGTGCGCGACACAGGCGACCGCTTCGCATTGATCCCGCCCGACGTTGAGCGGTTCAATACTCTGTTCGAAACAGCGCTGAAAGGCACTGCGTTGGAAACGGGCGACGCACTGGGGATCGATGCGGCTCAGAAGCTGGCGGAAACAGTCAGGCTTCAGTTCGGAGTGGGTGTGAATGCGGATGCAGGCATTACCGGGGCCGTGGTGGTGGACGGACGCGCCGCAGCCACGACCTGGGCGGCGGAGCCGGCAGCTCCGACGGTTGAAATCTTGGACCTTGCCGCGGCCAACGCCCCCGCAAAACCGGAAGGCAAGTCCGCTCTGCCCAAAGAGCAGGACAAGATCTTGGGCACCCTGCGCCGGTCCGAGAGGAGACTGAAAGCCTCGCAGTTGTTTGGGAATGAGGCTGATGACAAGGCCGAGGATTTCCTCGAACGGGACACAGCGGCACGGGCCGACGCCCGCCAGTTCTACCGCCCGCTGGACAAGACGCAGGAGTGGGCGGAGAACAACTACTACCACTTGCCTATCGACCAGCAGAACGCCGACCTCGTCACGGTGAACGCCTTCTGGCGGGACTACGCCCAGTTCGATCCGGGCCAAGGCGAAGGGAAGAGATTCCGCTCGGTAAACTTCGCCGAAGCCTCGCACAATTTCCCGGAGATGATGTTCGCGCTGGCCGTGCTCGACCTGCCGTTTACGGCCGACAAGCACGAGACGAAGTTCGAGCAGGCCCAGATGACACTCACGCCGGGCTCGCCGTTGATCCTGTTCCATGAAGAGATCAAGCAGGTTCCGGCCGCGAAGGAGCCGACGCCGATCCTGGTCAGCCAGAACTTCTTCCGGCACGGCGACCGCACCCAGCAGGTGAACAACGAGCAGGTGGACAAGTTTGTCACCGACGAGTTCCTGGTTGGCGTCGTCTACGGCTGCCAGGTCGTGGTCACGAACCCGACGTCCTCCCAGCAGAAACTGGATGCGCTGCTGCAGATCCCGCGCGGCGCCATCCCGGTGCTGAAGGGCCGGGAAACCCGCAGCGTCCACATCGACCTGCAGCCCTACCACACGCAGACGGTGGACTACCATTTCTACTTCCCGGCCCCCGGCGAGTTCCTGCACTCCCCGGTCCAGATTTCCAGGAACGAACAACTGGTCGCCTGCGCTGCGTCCGTCACGTTGAAGGCCGTCGACAGACTCAGCCGCATCGACACGACGTCCTGGGATTATCTGTCGCAGTTCGGCACGAACGAGGATGTTGTCAAGTACCTGGAACAGGCCAACCTGCACCGCACCAACCTGGACAAGATCGCCTTTCGCGTGCAGGACAAGGCGTTCTTCGGCACGGTGACCGAGTTGCTGGCCCGACGCCATGCGTACAGCGACACGCTGTGGTCCTATGCCATCAAGCACAACGAGCCGGCGGCGGTCCGCGAGTACCTGCAGCATGCGGACGGCTTCGTCGGCCAATGCGGGGCGTTCATTGACGGTCCGCTGTTGACGATCGATCCGGTGGCGCGGAAAGCGTACCAGCACTTGGATTACCGGCCGCTGGTCAACGCCCGCGCCCATCCGTTGGGCCCACGCCGACAGATCGTCAACGACCGTTTCCACGCCCAGTATCACCAATTGTTGAAGATCCTCAGCTACCGCCGCGATCTGGACGATCCGGAACTGATGGCCGTGACCTACTACCTGCTGCTGCAGGACCGCGTCGACGAGGCGCTGGGGACGTTCGCCCGAGTGCGGGCCGAGCGATTGGCCACCTGTCTGCAATACGACTACTTCGCCGCATACTTGGCGATGTTCCGCGAGCAGCCACAGCAGGCCCGCGACATCGCCGCGAAGTACGCCGAGCACCCGGTGGACCGCTGGCGGGACCTGTTCGGCGCCCTGCTCGCCCAACTGGACGAGATCGATGGACAGGACGCCAAGGTCGTCGACAAGGAAAGCCGCACCGAGGTCCAAACCAAGCTGGCGGCCACGGAAGCAAGCTTCGATTTCCAGGTGGAAGCGAAGAAGGTGACGCTGAACTGTCAGAACCTGAAGCAGGTCCAGGTGAATTACTACCTGATGGACATCGAGCTGCTGTTCAGCCGCAATCCGTTCGTGCAGCAGTATTCCGGTCAGTTCTCGAACATCCGGCCCAACCTGTCGCAGGCCCTGGACCTGCCGGACAAGCAGGCAACCACGATGTTCGAGTTGCCCAAGCAGTTGCACAGCAGCAACGTGCTGGTCGAGATCAGCGGCGCCGGGCAGACCAAGTCACGGGCGTATTACGCCAATGCTCTGGCCGTGCAGGTAGTGGAGAACTACGGCCAAGTCCACGTCAAGCACAGCGACACGGGCCAGCCTCTGGCCAAGGTGTACGTCAAGGTTTACGCTCAGATGCAAGACGATCGCGTGAAGTTCTACAAAGACGGCTACACCGATCTGCGTGGCCGCTTCGACTATACATCGCTAGGCACCAACGAGCTGGACTTCGTGAAGAAGTTTTCGCTGCTGGTGTTGAGCGAAGAGCACGGGGCTGTGGTGCGGGAAGCCAGTCCGCCGCAGCGGTAGATGGGGCTTTCCCACCCGACGGTGTCAGCCTGGAAAGGCTGACCTGCGCTGCAACTGCCCAGGCAGACCTCTTCAACAAAGTGAGCAAATCGTGGGCCACAAAGAACAATCGCATTCGTCATCTTCCGGGACCATCATCACCATCGTGGCCATCGTCACCCTGCTCCTGCTGGGCGGCTTGGTAGTTTTGGGCCTCGTCGCCGGGATCTTATTCTGGCGACTCAGCGCGGCACCGCAACCAGCCTTTCCTGAACCCCCGCGAGTCGTGCTCGAAGATCGATCCATTGTGGTCGGATCCGAGGAAGCCGTTGAATTGGGCCCCGAGCGGCCGGTTCAAGCTACAAGCGGGATGTACCCATATTATGCAGAGGTCCGTAGAATCACCGTGCAGCTCGATCCTCAAGGCACGATCCTCGCCGACGGTAAGGCGGTCGACATCGACGGGCTGAAGGATCTGCTGGTCAAGGCCCGTGCGGACAGCAAGACCCGCCACGACGTTTTCATCGAGGTGGATCGCCGATGCGTGTTCGAGCACGTCGCTGCCGTGCAGGCCATCTGCAAGGAAGTCGGCGTCGACAACGTGCAGGTCCAGGCGTCGAACCCATCGCCCGAATGAAAAAGCCCGGATGCTCCGCGATGAAATGAAGCTGGAGGGTCCATTGGGAAGCGATCAACGACCATCATCCCGGACGGTTTGAGGGGAATAATCATGCTGACTTGGCTGCGACGAAAGTGCTGTTTGGCGTTCGTGGTAGTGTTGGGAGACCTGGTGTGGCAAGGGACACCGATTGCCGCTGCGTCTGAGCCGGCCGGCAAGCCTGGGCTGCGCATTTCGGGACGTGTCCTCGATGCCGAGACTGGAGAGCGGATCGACCAATGCCGGATGGTTCCGACTTCGGTCTATCGCGACGACGCCAAGGACGTCACTTGGCAAACGCAGTACCTCAAGGACTTCACCGACGGGCGTTTCCTTTACGAGACCGATCGACCCTGGGACAAAACCAGACTTCGCATCGAAGCCGAGGGTTATCAGCCAGCGACCACGCGTGTCGTCAACAAGGGCGAGGTCGTGGAACTGGACGTAAAGCTCGAGCGGCAGATCTTTGCGGGAGTGGTGCGACTGCCGGATGGAAAGCCGGCGGCAAAGGCTCAATTGGCTCTCGCGTCGTGGACCAACGAGATCAAAGTGCAATCGAGCGAGCTGTCGTATAGCGGGCACGGGGAGAAGCTGCGAAAGGTCGTTGAGACGGATGAGCAAGGCCGTTTTGTCATGCCGGCCGAGGTTGATCCCTGGGTCGTCGTTGTCGCGCATCAGGCGGGATACGCGGAGGTGGCAAGCCCGAACCAGTCGCTGGCTCGCAGGACTCCAGTGGGACAGGAACTGGCCGACATCCCGCAGGACACGGCCGTCATCGAACTGCAACCTTGGGGACGGGTCGAAGGTCGAGTTCTCGCGGGCGACAAGCCCGTCGTCGGGGCGAAGTACTGGGTCTACAGGGCTCGCAGTGACAACGTGCATGTGGATGCCAGCCATCGCGTCGTGACGGATGCCGATGGCCGCTTCATCGTTGAGCAACTTCCGCCCGGTCCCTTTGGCATGTGTCAGCGTTACGCCAATGGCAGCGATGGCCAGAGCAGCCATTTTATCAGCGGACTGCTGGTGCGATTTGACATTCCCGCCGGCCAGACGATGAACTTGGAACTCGGTGGTCGAGGCCGCACGCTGATCGGGAAGCTCGCGCTGCCGGAAGGCTTTCCGCACAAGGTCGACTGGAGCAAGGTGCGGTTGCAGGTCTCGTTGCAGGGTCCGCACTTTGGCGGACGCTTCGGCGGCAATGATGAATCAGGGACGTTGTGGTCCCAATTCCTGCAGACCGACGAAGGCCGGCGGTATGGTCGGAAGAACGTCGCGATTGCCGCCGACGGTGCGTTCCGCATCGAAGGCTTGCCGGCGGCGGAATATGAGTTCACGGCGATTGCGGATGGCGAAGCGGTGCTCGACGATCAGAACCCGGATGGCCACATGTTGCGAGGCTCGGAAAAGAAGGCGGTTCCGGCGGCCGTTTCGGCGGATGCCGCCCCGGCCATTGATCTCGGCACGATCGCGTTGAAGGTGTTGGCCGTGCCGCAGAAACCGGCGGCGGCCAATCCTGCCAACCACGCCGCTGTCGAGGTTCCTGAGCCGACTGCCTGGGGGCCGACGAATCACGGCTTGCGAGCACGCGTCATCCCCGTGCTGAGTTCGATGAGCGAGGACGCCATTGATCCGGTAAAACGCGTCACGAAGTTCGAGACGCCGGACGACGTGGCGTTCATTGTCGAATTGGAGAATGTCAGCGGCCAGCCGATCACGCTGGCAGAGACTCGATACGGCGCGAGCTATGGCGAATCGAAGGGGAAGGCCAATTCGGACTGGTTCGGTCAGTTCCTGTTCGCGATCGACTACCAGGATGCGAACGGCAAGCGGTTCGAACGGCCTGACGTGCAGATCGTCGACCCAATCCTGCCCGTTGGCGGCACACTGGCGACGACACTTGAGCCGCGGAAGTCGCTGCGGATGCTGCTCCGTCCGGCCCGCTGGCGCAGCGTGTTCTCGCAACGTCCGCTGGTCGGTCGGCAACGCGCAGTCGTGCGGTACCTGGGGATCTCGGAAAAGGCCAGGGAGACCCTCCGGAAATTCGAAAACAAGGCGTCCCTGCTGGATGCGGTCGCGGGAGATGTCCTCGCGCCGGCGGTCGAATTCGAGGTCCGTGGGACAGGCTTCCAGCCTGTCGGCAAAGGCCTGGAACCCGTCGCCCGCACGGCGGAGAAGAACGAAAGCACTGCGCAGGTAGCGGACGGGCTGGAAGCCTATTCCACGCTGGTCTGGGGTCCGCCGACCAATGGGTTGCGAGCGGGTCTCGAAGTCCTTCCGGAGAACAAGCAGACGCTGCCGAGTCACGGCACGAAGCTGACCTTCAAGCTGCACGTGCACAACGTCGGCGAGCAGCCGGTGTCGTTGGCCTCAGGCATGTGGCTGTCGGAAATGCCGCTGACCGCGACGAATGACAAAGGCGAGTCGGTGCCCCTGGGCGCCACCTTTTACTCGGGAATCACGCCGGTCGTGCGGGTCGCTCTGAAGCCGCAGCAAGTGGTGAGCTTCGATGCCGGGAATCTGGGGCTCGCGATCACGAAGGAACGCGCGGAAAAGTTCGAGCACGTCACACATCGCACCCTGGTGGCGCCGAGCGGCAAGTACTCGTTGCAAGCCACCGAGCGATTCGGCTTGAGTTTCAAGATGGAGGACGGCGAGGGCAAGACCCTCGCGCCGCTCGACGGAGACTGGAAGGGCGAACTCAAGTCGGGCGTGACGGCCCTCGAGATCACGAACGAAGTCATCGAGGCGAGATCGTCGATGCCGTGACCGGCCAGCTCATCGGCGATACGACGACCAGTTTCCAAGACCACTCACTCCGAAGTGCAGCGGCATTCAACGAGTTCGGGGCGAAGACGCGGACGTTCACTCGCAGCGCCGCACGTTGAGCGGGCGATTCGTGTACGACGGTGAGCCGCCGACCCCGACCGACTTGTTTCCTGCGTTTGCGAAGATCGATGTCAGTCAGCCGCAGCAAGCGGGAGCGGACGGGCGGTTCAGTGGCGTCCCCAAGAACTCCATGACACGAAAGGCTCAGACATGGACCGCAAACGCGGTTACGACTCTCCCTGAAAACAGTCACCATGAACCCCCGATACGCCCTTCGGTTCGCGTCGTTCGTGTGTCTCGCGGTCACGCCCGCCGCCACCGCCGCGGAGAAGCCCAAGGGCCATTACAGCGTCACCGGCGCGCGTGGGCATTACCTTCGTTACGCGGACGGCAGTGAGGAACTCTACGACCGCGGCAGCGACCCGCACGAGTGGGCCAACCTCGCCGCCAGGCCCAAACACGCCGCCCAGAAATCCTCGCTCGCCAAGCACCTCCCCGACGAGAGCAAGTACTCTGCCCCCGCGGCCGACGCGAGTGGCGTGAAGAGAACGATGAAAGCAAAGGAATGAACATGAAACGATTGTGCCTCGTTCTTCTCTGGTCCTTCGTCTTTCTTCGTTCGTCATTCGCGACGGAGCAGCGTCCCAACATCCTCCTGATCATGGCGGACAATTGGTCGTGGCCCCACGCCGGGGTCTTGGGAGACCGCCTGTGCAAGGCGCCGACCTTCGACCAGCTCGCGCGCGACGGGGTGCTGTTCACGCACGCTTTCGCGCCCCATCCCTCGTGCGCTCCCTCGCGCGCGGCGATGCTGACCGGCAAGGTGAGCCATCGACTTGAGGACGGGGCCAATCTCTGGGGCCGTCTCCCGGCCAAGTTCACGGTCTATCCCGACCTGTTGGAACAGGCAGGTTACACCGTGGGCCACGCGGGGAAAGGCTGGGCGCCCGGTTCGGTGGAGGAAAGCGAACGAAAGCGAAATCCGGGCGGTCCCAAGTTCGCGTCTCTGGGCGCGTTCCTGGAGCAGCAGCCAGCCGGCAAGCCGTTCTTCTTCTGGTTCAGCAGTTCCCATCCGCACCGATCCTGGCTAGAGGGACGACAGCACAAAGTCGGCATGAAGCTTGAGGATGCCGACGTGCCGCCGCACCTGCCCGACCATCCCGTCGTGCGCGACGATATCCTCAACTACTCGTGCGAAGTGATCGAGTTCGACAGGCAGGCGGGTGAGATGTTGCGGCTGTTGCACGACCGCGGCGTGCTGGACAACACCCTGGTCGTGATGACCAGCGACAACGGTTGGCAGATGCCCCGCGGCCTGGCCAACTGCCACGACAGCGGTACCCGGATTCCACTGGTCCTGCGTTGGACGGCGAAGATCAAGCCCCGCAAACCTGTGGATGTCCTAATCAGCCTCACGGACCTTGCCGCCACGTTCCTCGAATCCGCGGGGATCACTCCGCCCGCGGACATGGACGCGCGGAGTCTCCTGCCGCTGGCCCGGGGCGAAACGCAGCCCCATCGTGACGCCGTGTTCGTCGAGCGCGAGCGCCATGCCAACGTGCGCCAGGGCGACCTGAGCTATCCCGTGCGCGGAATTCGCACCCGCGAATTCCTCTACCTCCGCAACGTCAACCCCGACCGCTGGCCGGTCGGCGACCCTGAATACTATTGGTCGGTGGGAGAATACGGCGATGTGGATTATACCCCGACCAAGCGGCTGCTCGTAGCCCATGCCAATGACATCAAGCTCTTTCGCTACTTCCAGGGCATTTTTGCCAAACGGCCCGCCGAGGAACTCTATGACTTGGCCAAGGACCCCGGCCAGGTCCGCAATGTCGCGGCCGACCCGGCCTACGCCGGCCAGCTCGGGCAGCTCCGCGAGCGAGTCACCCAATGGATGCAGTCCACCGACGATCCCCGCGCCGACGGGGACACCGATTTCTGGGACCGTGCGCCCTACTATGCCAAGAAATCACGTCAGAAAGAAGAATAGGCTGACCGTGCAGCCGTTGATCCGTGTTGCACATCGACGTCCAGTTCCACTCTCCCACCTCGCTGATGTTGGCCCGAACTCGCCACGTGTCCGCACCGTCGAAGAAGGCGTGAACCTTCTTGGCGTTCTGGGATCCTGACGGGGGAGTGAACGTCACCGTGACGATCGTGTCAAAGGGGGTGGCCGCGCCGCCGTCGCCAGCCAGGACGACCTCGCGCACGCCGAACCTGACCGCCGGCTCCTCACCGCGGGAAGTATTCCCCTCCAGCGAGAACTGCGCTTGTCCGATCGCGACACAACACGTCAGTACAAGGAGCGTGGAAAGCGCCGGAAGCCGCCGGAGAGAAGACTCGACACGGGCACGATCTGGTCGCGGCCGGGCAACGTCTACACGCAGATCGTAAACTTGGCCGACATTGACAACTCGCGGGCCATGATCGCGGCGGGCCCTTGATGTTCGCCAGCGAGTCAGGATCGCGGGGGGGGCGACCGAGCCGAAGGTGCCGTTGGCCAACACAATCTCTACGTCGGGCCCGCTACGGCGGGATCACCTGTTCAGTTTTTCCAGTGCGATCCGATCCGCCGGGAACGCCGCCTCCCGCGCGAGCGCGGCCTTTCTGCGTTCTTCGATGGCTCCGCGCACTTGCTGCGAGGTGGTCGCCACGTAGATCGCATCGCGGCTGCACCGGTCTTCGATCACGACCCCCTGGCCCGCGATCCGCCAGTTCACTTGGCGCACGCCGTCGGCGTCCACGCGGAACAGGTCCGTGGGCTTCCGCAACCACGGGGGCAGGTCGAACGAGAACGACGCCTCACGCGGTTCGCCGAACCGAAAAACGTTCTCTTGCGGGTCGGGAGCGTAGGCCGTGTCGAGTGCGAACAGCACGGCGGCGTCCGGTGCCGCGATCGACGCGAGGTCCCAGTCCGGGGAGCCGTCGGACCGCGTGCGGCGTACAAAACGGTAAGCATCGCCCGCCAGGTAGAACGGCTCGAGCATCCGAATTTCACGCCCGATGCGTTGGATCGGCTCCCATGTATCGGGGAAGCTCAGCAGCGACTTCAGGCTGAGGTTGAACCAGTACAGCGACGTGATCCGCGTCGACAGGGCATGGACCGCCTGGGAGCGCAGCTCGTCCGGCGTGGGCGAGCGGCGCGCTCGTCCGCCGCCGAAGAGCCCGCCGCCCCAGCCGCTGTGCGGGCCTTGGGACCAGTAGGCACAAGGCATGGGCCGGTTGAGTTCCCGCAGGGACCGGCACAGGTCGCCGATGGTCTCCAGCGGTGCGCCCCAACTGATTCGCCGGCCGCCCCAGCGGTCATACTCGCGCCACGCATCCGCCGCCGGAGCGACGACCCGATAAGCGTCGTAGTGCGGGAAATCCGACAAGCCGGCATAGTAACGCCAGATGCGCTCCTCGCTGTGCGTGACGCTGGTGGCCAGGCGGCCGGTGCGGTACGGCAGAAGCTGGTCGAAGACGGCCTGCGGCGGGACCGGCTGCCCGCCGCCGTACTGCGGTTCGCCAAGGAACTCGACCGCGTGGATCTTCGGCAGCCACTCGTCCGTGTCCCACTGGTCCAGGGGCCAGAGGCGATTGAACAACTTGATCGGGTAGCGCTGGTACAACGCCGGGTTGTCCGTGTATCCAGGCACCGTCTGAATCTGGCCCGTGTTGATGTGCAGATGGGCCAACAGGCTCAGATACGCTTCCTCCGTCAGCGACTCGTTCACCCACCCGCCGCTGATGTCGAAGACTTCGCGCTTGATGCGCAGCTGAGTCCACAGCGGCCCGGCGTCGGTGGACAGCTCGAGCACGGCGTACGTGAGGGGCAACGCGGAGGCGGCCTGCAGCTTGACGAAGCCGCGGTCCCGCGCCGGGACGATCGAGTGCGCGGCCAGGGGCTTCTGCGGCCACAGCGTGTGCCAAGCCGTCCGCTCCCTGGGCAGCCACAAGCGCAACGAGGACACCGCGAGTGGCTGGTCGCTGTCGTTGGCGACATGCAACACGATGGTATCGGGGACTAGCTGACCTTCCGGGGCCAGGAAGGTCGCCGCCGAAACCCAGCGCTGCGGCGCGGTGATCGGCACCGTCGTGTTGTTCAATCCGTCCGCCTGTAGTTCGAATTCCCGTCCTACGCCCCAGCGAGAGGACTTGCCGTTGAAGGTCCACACGGCCAGCGCTCCCTCAGGGACCTGGACCGCGGTAGCCAGATCATGCCAGGCCCATTCCCCTTCCTGGAGCAGCTCCGCGGGCGTCCGGCCGGCGAAGGTCGTGGGCCGAGCGGGTCCGGTGACGAACAACTGCACGCGGGCGGCAAGCTCCGGATCGCGCGGCCGGCGATAATGCATCGATTCCGCCGCGGCGTGGGGCGTTACGGTCACTCCGACCAGTTCGGCGGCCGTCACCCCTGTCCGAGAGGCGGTGAGAACGATCACGATTGGTACCAGATAGCGAATCATCTTACTCTCCCTCCGATTCAGCATACCGCCGCCATCGCGAACAGCCAACGGCGCGGATCGCGAGCCGGATCCGTCTCGACGCGCGACGTGCTCGCTGCCGGAGGGCGTCCGTGTTCCGCCGTACCGCGACGAAAACCAGATAGTGCAGTTCGTGCTCGACGATCTGACGGATTCGGCGAACGTTCGCCGTCCGGGATTCGGCGGGGCCGTCGTAGCCGGTGCATACGAAGACGAGCCCGTGTGAGAAGACGGGCCGCGGCACGATCGGCCACTTGTTGGGATCACGGACCCGCCACAGTTCCTCCCCCCGACATCGGATCGTAGCTGCATCAAGCGGCCTTGATTTCCCACCTCCCGCCGCTAAGCTGGCCGGAATGAACGAAAGACACCCTGCCTGTCACCACACCGAAACGCGGACGGCGCGTAGCAACGGCGGCCAGAATAACTTCCCGGTCTGTTCAGGTGTGGCACTGCTTGGTACTCCAAGCAGTGTGGGGGCCGGCTGTCCTGTCAGGCCACTGCCTGGAGTACCAAGCAGTGCCACACTCTCGGGCTTCGGCGGTCGTCTGCCAGCGGAAGTTATTTCGGCACTCGTTGCTACCGCGCGGTTGTTCGTGGCCATCGCCTGGGTTGTGGTCCTCGTCGATCTTGCGGGTGGCGCACCGCCGGTCGCTCAGGCGGGCCAGGCGGAGGCTTCTCCGACGGGCCCACGCAGCGGCGTGACGCCCACGGGGACAGGGCTGCCGTTTCGGCTGGCACCGGGGATTTCCGCCGCGGGTTACGGGCTCAATACGAACGACGACGGCATACAGAATTTCGGCGAGGTGGGCGTCGACCGCGGCGGGGCCGGAGCGAGATCGGGCGTGGACTGCGAACTCGACGTGCGGATCACCAGCGACGTGCTGCTCGATCCGGCGCGGTACGCCGGTCACCGCTTCCACCTCGCACGGGGTTCGCTGAACGGGCACCCATTCCAGATGGTTTACCCGGAAGCCGGCCAGTCGGGATTCAACCGGAGCAACGCCGGCGTGGTGCTGGAGTGGGCGACCCGCATGGGGTCACCGCACGCCCCGCCAGCCCCGCCCTACGAACTGACCGAAGCCATGCCGGGGGCTCAGGAACGCGGCGCGACCGTGATCGCTTTCCCCGGCGTCACAGGGGGGCACCCTTACGTGTTCAGCGCCCAACTGGCGGTGCTCGCGGCGCGCTATCTGCGGGAACAACGCGGCCTGGACCTGATCGTGGTGACGGGCAGTTCCTACGGAGCCGCCGCGGCGCTCATCGACGCCGCAGCCTATCCGCAGCTGTTCGACGGCGCCGTCGCATTTCATGCCCCGTACGACGGGCGTGCTTTTCTCGCCATGGCCGAACTGAATTACCTGCAGTGGGCCGGCAGCGGGCTGCCCGTGGTGCATCCGCTGCACTACTCCGCCCGCGACAGCCTGCAGATGGCTGCGGCCCAGGCGGGGCTGACGCCGGAGCAACTCGATCTGACGCGGCGCGGCAACGCCCAGGTGCCGGCGATTGTCGTGCTGGGTGAAGTCGACTCGGTCTGGTATCCCGGCTGGCGTTTGGCTGCGGACGAGCAGCGCATGGCCGCCGCAGGCATCGACTGGGTGCGCATCAAGAACATCGCCGAGGCAGGGCACGGCGGGCCGGAGACCGCGGACGTGTCCTTCGCGGCGATCGAAGAACTGTTCACGATGATTGACCAGCGGCGGCAGAAGGGGCTTGCCAATCAG
>CAIYOB010001135.1 GCA_903927685.1 uncultured Planctomycetaceae bacterium | reverse complement strand
TAGAGCGGACAGTCTTGCTCGGACACAACGCCAGGAGCACGCAGCATGACAGCCAATTGGACCCTGGGAAAGAAACTGCTGACGGGTTTCATCGGCGTGTCAGCCATTGGATTACTGCTGGGAGGCTTGGGCTATTATGCGGCGATGCAAGGCCTGCAGCAGGTGGAGGAACTGGGCGCCGTACGCCTGCCCAGCGTGCAAAACCTCTTGATCATGGACCGGGAATGCCGCGTGCTGGATGGCGTCATGCACTCCCTGGCTCGCGGCGAGTTGTCGCTGGCACAGCGGGAGGAATTGTACGAGCAGGCCGAGCGAGCGGCGGCGGATTACCAGAAGGCCTGGGAGACCTACGCTCCCCTGCCGCAGACCCCGGAGGAAGCGCAGGTTTGGAAACAACTGGTGCCGGTGGCGAACGCCTGGTTGAAAGCCAGCGAGCGTTTCTTGGACGTCAACCGGGATTTTGATGCCCTGGGGATCCCGGAGCCCAACCATTGGCTGGCGGGACTGCAGGCTCAACGCAGCCAGCTGGAGTCACTGCAGGTGGACCTCCTCACGTCGCTCGTTCCCGGACAGGGGCTCGGGGAAAGCCCAGACGCGGATTCTGCGGTTCTTCGCGAGAGTCCGCTGACGGTGGCGGGCGACAACCCGGAGCTGCGGCGGCTGCGGGAGGAAATGCGTGCCCTGGGGGAGCAACTCGCGGCCCGGGTCGCACCGCTTCGCGCAGCCGTGGCGGCGGGCGATCGCGAACAGGCGGCGCAGGTGTACACGGAACAAGTGGCTCCCGTGGCCGACGAGTTGCTGCGACGCGTGGACAGCGTGTTGCGTTTGATCCAGCCGGCTTTGGACCGCCACGCCGGAATCGCCACCCTGCTGACGGGCAGCGTCGAGCCGCGGATGGCCGAGGCCGTCAAGTTGCTGGACCAGCTGGTCGCGATCAACACGGACGTGGTGCGCGACGAGCACGAGGCGGCCCACCGCCAAATGGGCGCACTCCAAGTCTTGTGCCTGGTGCTGCCGATCATCGGCCTCGCGGCGTCACTGGGGTTAGGGCTGTTGATCACGCGTTCGATCTCTTCCGCCGTCGGGCGGCTGCTGCTGGGAGTCCAGACCGTAGCGACGGGCGACCTGGACGTCGCGATCGACACTTCGGCGAACGATGAGTTGGGCCTGCTGGCCCGCGCCTTTCAGGAGATGGTCGATCGCTTTCGGGGCGTCGTCGGGCAGGCGGCCGCGATCGCCCAGGGCGACTATGAAGTTCAGATTAACCCCCGCTCGTCCAAGGATGAACTGGCTGTCGCGTTAGGACGCATGACCCAATCGCTGCGCCAGACCACGGCGGCCAACCAACGGCAGGATTGGCTGAAAACCGGCCAGGCGATCCTGGGCGATACGCTCCGCGGCGATCTGGAGTTGACTGCCATCTGCCGCGAGGCGCTCGAGTTCCTGGCCAAGTATCTGAATGTCCAAGTGGGCGGCATCTTTCTGCTGGAGGACGGCGCCCTGCGTCTGCTGGGAAGCTACGGCTACCAGCAACGGAAGAACCTGTCGAACGAGTTTCACCTGGGCGAGGGCCTGGTCGGCCAGGCCGCGCTGGAGAAACGCCGCATCTTGTTGACCAACGTGCCCGCGGACTATGTCCGGATCGCGTCCGGCTTGGGCGAGTGTGTCCCGCGAAACATCGTGGTTGTGCCCCTGCTGGCGGGCCAGCGGGTAATGGGCGTGCTCGAACTGGCGAGCGTTGCTTCGCTGGAAGGGCCGGCCGAGGAATTGCTGGAGCTGGTCGGCGAGAGCATCGGCATCGCCATCGCCTCGGCCCGCTCCCGCAACACCACGCAAAGGCTGCTGGAACAGACCCAACAGCAGGCGGAGAAGCTGCTGGTGCAGCAGGAAGAACTGCAGGCCGCCAACGAGGAACTGCAGACGCAGCAGGAAGAGCTGCGGGTGGCGAATGAGGAACTGGAAGAACAGACCAGGACGCTGAAGCTCTCCGAGTCTCAGCTGCAGGCTCAACAGGAGGAGCTGCGTGTCACCAACGAAGAACTCGAAGAGCGGACCAAGGCCCTGGAAGAGCAACGCAACTCGATTGCCAAGAAGAATACCGAGATCAACCTGGCGCGGCAGGAACTGGAACGCAAGGCCCGGGATCTGGAAACGGCGAGCAAGTACAAGTCCGAGTTCCTGGCGAACATGTCGCACGAGCTGCGCACGCCGCTGAACAGCATCCTGATCCTCTCGCAACTGCTGAGTGAAAACAAGGAGCTGAACCTGACCACCAAGCAGCGCGAGTTCGCCCGGACGATCCACACGTCGGGCTCGGACCTGCTGGAACTGATCAACGAAATCCTCGATCTGTCCAAGGTCGAGTCGGGCAAGATGGAACTGCGGATCGAAGAACTCAGTCTGCGCGAGTTGCGCAACGATCTCGCCCGGCTGTTCGAGCCTCTCGCCCGGGAAAAGAAGCTCGACTTTCGGGCCGAGGTTGCGGCCGATCTGCCGGCCGTGATCCTGACCGACCCGCAGCGTCTGAAACAGATTCTGAAGAACTTGCTGTCGAATGCATTCAAGTTCACGGAACAAGGCCGAGTGACCCTGACGGTCGGACGGCCGCGGGCCGGCACAAACCTCTCGGCCAGCGGGCTGAGCCCCGCCGAGACCCTGGCTTTCTCGGTCTGCGACAGCGGCATCGGCATTCCCCTCGAGCAGCAGAGACTCGTCTTCGAGGCCTTCCGGCAAGCGGATGGAACCGCCAGCCGCAAGTACGGCGGCACCGGCTTGGGCTTGACCATCTCGCGCGAGTTGTGCAAGCTGCTGGGCGGCGAAATTCAGCTGGTCAGCAGCCCCGGCCAGGGAACCGAATTTGTGGTGTATCTCCCGGCAAAACTGACCCCGCGGCCGACGCCGGCGGGGGAATCGGCTTTGGCGGCCGCCGTCGAGGAGCGGACCGAGGAGGTCCGGTCGCAGATCCGCGAGTCCCACGAGCGGCGCGCGGCGGCCCAGGCCCCAGCTGCGGCTGTCTCGGAAAGCGGGGCGGGGTCAGCGGCCTGCGAGGAAGCCCGCGAGCCGGAGCAGTCGCTGGCCCCGGAGCCGGGTGACGCCGGCCGGAAGCGGCTGTTGATCGTCGAGGACGACGCGCGCTTTGCCCAGATCTTGGCCTCGATCGCCGAGGAACGCGGATTCTCCTGCGTCCTGACGGGCAGCGGCGAAGAGGCCCTGGCAGCCATCGCCCACTGCCAACCCGGCGCCGTGATCCTGGATCTGCAGTTGCCCGGGATGGACGGCTGGACCGTCCTCGAACGGCTCAAGGCGTCGCCCGAGACCCGTCACATTCCGGTGCACATCATGTCCGTTTCGGACAGCGGGCATGAAGCGCTGAAAAGGGGCTCGATCGGCTTCCTGCCGAAACCCGTCAGCAACGAAGGCATCCACCAGGCTCTGGAACGCATCGAATCCGTGATCAGCAAAGCCGTCGGACGCCTGCTGCTGGTCGAGGACGACGCCGGACAGCGGACCAGCCTCTGCGAGTTGATCGGAGCCGGCGATGTCGCGATCACCGCGGTGGCGACCGGCCGCGAGGCGCTCGCAGCGCTGGCGGACCACCCCTTCGACGCCATGGTCCTCGACCTCGGACTGAGCGACATGAACGGCTTTGAACTGCTGGAGCGAATCAGTCAAGACGAGCGGATTCGCAAGATTCCCGTGATCATCTACACGGGCCAAGACCTGACCGAGGCCGAGGAAGCGGAATTGCGCAAGTATGCCGAGTCGATTATCGTCAAAGGCGTCCGGTCTCCGGAACGGCTGCTGGACGAAACGGCGCTGTTCCTCCACCGGGTCGAGAAGGACTTGCCGGCGGACAAGCAGCGGATGCTGCGCCTGACGCGCGACAACGACGCCGTCTTCCAGGACAAGACGATCCTGGTCGTCGACGATGACATGCGCAATGTGTTTGCCCTGTCCAGTGTGCTGGAGTACGCCGGCCTGAACGTGGTCGTCGGCAAGAACGGCCGCGACGGCATCACCAAGCTCGAAGACAACCCGCAGATCAGCCTGGTGCTGATGGACATCATGATGCCCGAAATGGACGGTTATCAGGCGATGCGTGAGATCCGCCAGCGGCGCAAGTACGCCAAGCTGCCGATCATCGCGCTGACGGCCAAGGCCATGAAAGGCGACCGGGCCAAGTGCATCGAGGCCGGGGCCAATGATTATCTGGCCAAGCCGGTCGATACCGACAAGCTGCTTTCGCTGCTCAGGGTGTGGCTGTACCGATGAACAACGAGGCGATCGAAATCAAGTGCCTGTTGGAAGCCTTGTTCGAGAAGTCGGGGCACGACTTCCGGGACTATTCGACGGCCCACATCACGCGGCGACTCCGGCACGTCCAGACGCTCAGCGGCGCGGTGAGCATCACGCACATGCTCCACCGGCTGTTGTACGACCCGGCGTTCCTCGACCTGCTGCTGCACCAGCTGTCGATCAACGTCACGGAGATGTTCCGCGATCCCGGGTTCTATCGGGCCGTGCGGCACAAGGTGGTGCCGCTCCTGGCGACTTGGCCCCACATCAAAGTGTGGCACGCTGGCTGTGCCAGCGGTGAAGAGGCCTATTCGATGGCCATCGTCTTGCGCGAAGCAGGACTGTACCCGCGTTGCCAGATCTATGCGACCGATTTCAGCCCCGCGGTCTTGAACGAAGCACGGCAGGGAATCTACCCCGTTGAACGGATCAAAGCGTACACGGAAAACTACCTGAAGGCGGGCGGCACGGAATCATTTTCCGACTACTACACGTCCAAGTACGATTATGCCATGATGGACAATGGCATCAAGGCGAACATTGTCTTTGCCGAGCACAACCTGGCCATCGACACCGTTTTCAGTGAGGTCAACCTGGTGGTCTGCCGCAATGTGATGATCTACTTCAGCCGCGGGCTGCAAACGCGCGTGCTCAAGCTCTTTCACGAGAGCCTGTGCCCGGGCGGCATCCTGTGCTTGGGCAGCAAGGAAACTGTTGCCGCCGAATGCCGCCCGCTGTTTGAGCCCCTCGACGAAGAGCAGCGGATCTACCGGAGGATCTACCGATGAAACAGCCATACCGGGCAGTCGTCATCGGAGCGTCAGCCGGAGGTCTGGCGGCCTTGAAGGCGCTGTTCTCGGGGCTGCGTGCCGGATTCCCGCTCCCGATCCTGGTGGTGCAACACACCAGCGCCGATGCCGGCAGCTTCATGACGGGTTATCTCGACTCGCTGTCGCGCATCCGGGTCAAGGAAGCCGACGAGAAGGAACGGATTCTGCCGGGAACTGCCTACGTCGCGCCTCCCAACTATCACCTGCTGGTGGAGCCGGAGGAGACCCTGTCCCTGTCCGCCGACGAACGGGTCAACTACTCGCGTCCTTCGATCGACGTGCTGTTCGAATCGGCCGTCGACGTGTTCGGCCCGGCCCTGATCGGGATCGTTCTGACGGGCGCCAATGACGATGGAAGCGTGGGCTTGAAACGGATCAAGGATGCGGGCGGACTGACCGTCGTCCAGGACCCGAGCACCGCCGAGGTCCCGACGATGCCCCTGGCAGCCATCGCCGCGGTCGGAACGGCGGATCACGTGCTGGCCGTCGAGAAGATCAGCGACTTGCTGAACGGGATGTGAGGTCATGACCAGCCAACCGTGTCTCTTGGTGGTGGATGATCGCGAGGAGAACCTTCTGGCCATGAGTGCGTTGCTGGGCGACATCGACGCCCGCATCCACACGGCGACCAACGGCAATGACGCGCTGGCCCTGATGCTGGACCACGACTTCGCCCTGGTGCTGCTGGACGTGCAGATGCCGGAGATGGACGGCTTTGAGGTCGCCGAACTGATGCGGTCGCGGCGCAAGACCCAGCACGTCCCCATCATCTTCGTCACGGCCCTGAACCGCGACCAGGAGTACGTGTTTCGCGGCTATGAACGCGGCGCCGTGGACTATCTCTTCAAGCCCGTCAACCCCGCGATCCTGCGGAGCAAGGTGGCTGTGCTGCTCGATCTGGACCGGCAACGGCGGCTGATCGGCCAGCAGGCGGCCAACCTGCTTGAAACCAACGCAAGCTTGAACCGGATCAACCAGGACTATCAACGCGAGTTGGCGGAACGCATGGCGGTCGAGTCCGCCCTGGAGAGCGCGATCGCGCGTTCCACTGCGCTGGCCCAGGAAGCCCGTAGCGCCAGCGCGGCCAAGAGCGAATTCCTGGCGAACATGAGCCACGAG
>CAIYOB010001134.1 GCA_903927685.1 uncultured Planctomycetaceae bacterium | reverse complement strand
GCCTTGGCCTGTCCCATCTTCTCATACCGGTCGCCGCCCAGCAGCGCGCCTTGATGGCAGTCCGCGCAGCCGACCTTGATGAACGCCGCCAAGCCCTTCTTTTCCCGTTCCTTTAGCGCGTTTTCTTTGCCGCCCAGGAAATCGTCGAACCGGTCGCGTGTGATCAGCGTGCGCTCGAATGCCGCGACGGCTTCTGCATAGTTGTCGTAGGTCAGCGGTTGGGCAGCATCCGGGAAGACCTTCTTGAACTGCTCTTCATACCCGGCTTTCTTCAGCGCTTCGAGTACCGCCTCCTCGTTCGGCATGCCCATTTCGATCGGATTCAGGACCGGCCCCTTGGCCTGAGCTGCCAAATCGGGCGCTCGCCCGTCCCAGAACTGGGCGATGTGCAGGCCGGCATTCAACGTGGTGGGTGAATTCCGTCCGCCCCGCTTGCCCTCGGCGCCGGGCGAAGTCGGTTCATTGTCCACGCCGGCGCGGATCCCGTCGACGCGATGGCAACTGTTGCAGGATTGGGTGCCGTTGATCGAGATCTTCGGCTCGTTGTACAGCTTCTTCCCCAGTTCGATCTTGGCGGCGGTGTCGTTCTCGCTGCCCGGCATCTTGTCGGGTAACGCCTTGAACAACTTCTGCGCTTCGGCCAGCAGACCTGCCCCTTCGTCGGCCGCGGTGACTTGCCCGGCACTAGCCAGCGCCATAACCAGCCCCAAACCCAAGACGGTGAATCCAAACGATCGCTTCATGACAGTGTCCTCCCGTGCGTTTTGAAGATACGTCCGTTGTGGTACCGCAACTCCCGCTGATTCTAACGCTTTCCCAGGTGTTTTGCACGCGGGGGCGTGGCGGCGCTGGGGCGGAATCGTGGCGCGCTGCGGCCACTGGAAAACACCTTACTCGCGGCCTCCCTCCCCGCCGCTACCGTGTCCGACCCCGCCCCATGCATCAGAGCCACTGGACAGGCAAGTCAGGCAAAATATTCCGATCGGGAAAACTTTAAGGATCACTTGGTTCCTGGCCGATATGCATGGTCGAGCATCTTCCGCGCGGGGGCGAAGCCGACTGGGCGAACAGCAGGCACTGCTGGCGCGAGTCGCAATCGCCGTGCCCGACGGAGGAAGCCGATGGTTTATTGCAGGGGGGTGCACGGGAGCAAGGATTTGGCCCGATGGCACCAAAAGACACTGACGACGTGCGGCCCGCTGCCGCGCGGCTGCTGACCGCTGTGGCGATCGGTTTGGCTGGATTGCTGCTAGCATGTTGCCCGCGGGCCCTTGGGCAAACGTGCGACACCGCCTGTGCGCCCGACTGCCGGGACCTCGTGCCTTGTGGTCCCGTGCTGGACCTGCGGCTGGATGTGCGCGCCGAGTACCTGCTGTGGTGGACCGATTCCCTGGACGTGCCGGCGCTGGTCACGACCAGCCCCAGTGGTACGGCACGGGATCAAGCGGGCGTCCTGGGCCAGCCGAACACGACGATCCTGTACGGCGACGACGGCCTGAACGGCAAAGCCCATTCCGGCGGGCGATTCGCCATCGACGGCTGGTTCGATCCGTGCCGGACCCTCGGCTTCGAGCTGGGCTACACGGTCCTGGAACAAGACGACGCGGTGTTTGCGGCCAGCAGTCAAGGCACTCCGATTCTGGCGCGACCGTTCGTGAATGCGGACACCAGCCTGCAGGACTCCGGCTTGATCGCCTTTCCGAACGTGGCGGAAGGCAGCATCACGATCGCTGCGGCGACGCAGTTTCACACGGCCGAAGCGCTGCTGACCAAGCCGCTGGTGGAAGACTGCGGACAACGGCTCATGATGCTGTTCGGCTACCGCTACGGCCTGCTGGAAGATGACCTGACCATGCGCGAAACGATGGTCTCCCGCGAGACGTCGACGCTCGGCAGCCGGCTCGATCTCTTCGATCAATTCACCACCACGAACTCGTTCAACGGGCCGCAATTGGGCTTCTTGACCGAGCGGCAGAACGGCGTGTGGACGCTGCAACTGCTGACCAAGCTGGCCCTGGGCAGCACGCATTCCGAAGCGACCGTCGCCGGAACGACGACGGCCACGACGGCGACAGGAGCCAGTTCGACCACCGCCGGGGGCTTCTATGCCCTGCCGACGAACATGGGCACCTACGAGCAGGACAAGTTCAGTGCCTTGACCGAAGTCGGCTTGAAACTCAGTTGCGATTTCGCTTGCCACTGGCGGGCCTCCGTGGGATACTCGTTCCTGTACTGGCGGTATGCGGCCCGGGCGGGCGAGCAGATCGACACGCTGCTGAGCGCCGAGGAATTCCCGCCGGGACAAGGCAGCGCGAGCTTGCATCCGCAATTCCCCTTCCGCACGTCGGCGTTTTGGGCCCAGGGGCTGACCGTCGGCGTCGAGCGCCGGTTCTGAGCGGAACGCTGCCATTCAACGGTCGGGCAATTTCCGCTGTCAGCTGCGAGGTGACCGTGTCAGATCGCTCCCGCGTTCGGAGGTTGCGTCCTGCGCCGCGCAACGCCGCACTGGCGTTGGCGCTCGTGCTCGGCGTCATCGGCTGGGCCGCGCCGGACGCGCACGGCGCGGACGATTACTGGTCCGTCCGCGACGCCCTGGATGCCGCCCACGCGGCCCGGCTGGCCGGCTTGGCGGGGCGTTGCGGGCAATTGGGGCTGGAGGACGCGGCGCGGGCGACGCGCCAGTGGATCATTCCTCGCGATCCCGGCCGGCAATACCTGTTTCTGCCGGCCGAGACGGATTCGATCCGACCACCGGCGGACGCCCCCAAGATCGTGCAACAGTGGTACGACAAATTCACCACGCACCGCCGCGACCAGGCCGAGGCGCTGTTCGACCTGGCGCGCCGCGAGCTGAAAGCCGATCAGCCGACGCGAGCGTATCAGTTGGTGCACGAAGTGCTGCATGAGAATCCGGATCACGAGGCAGTCCGCGGGGCGCTCGGCTATCGATTAGTCAGCGGCCGTTGGCGGAAACCGGAAGCAATGATCCGGACTCGCCGCATGACCATCGCCCTGCCGGAATTGGGGTTTGAGGCGGGCCAGTATTGGGTTGCCGAGTCCGAGCATTTCCGGATCACCACAGATCACGGTGAGGCTGCCGGCGCCCAGCTGGCGGAACAGCTCGAAGAACTGTACGACGTCTGGCAGCAGCTGTTCTTCTCCTACTGGAGCAGTGCAGCCGTGCTCGCCCGGCGGCTGGAGGGCCAGGTCCCCGCGGACCGCAGCGCCAGCCGCCACCGCGTGGTCCTGTTCCGTGGACGCGAGGAGTACGTCGAGCGATTGAAGCGGCTCGAGCCGCAGATCGAACTGACCGTGGGGTTGTACCTGGAGCCTCAAAAAACGGCCTACTTCTACGTCGACCAGGAACCTCGGGACGACTTGTATTTCCACGAAGTCACCCATCAGCTGTTCTCCGAAACGGGACGCGTCGCACCGGGCGTGGGCCTGGAAGCCAACGCCTGGATCATCGAAGGCGTCGCAATGTACATGGAATCGTTGCGGCGACGGGATGGCTACTATACGGCCGGAGGCTGCGACGCCAGTCGTCTGCAGTACGCGCGCTATCGGACGCGGAACGAAGGCTACTATGTGCCGCTGGAGCAGTTGGCCAAGCTGGGCCGCCGCACGCTGCAGCAGCACGAGGATATCCGGCGGCTGTACAGCGAGTCCGCCGGGCTGGCCGCTTTTCTGATGGATGACGGCCGCGGACGCTACCGGCCACTGCTGGCGGACTATCTGCAGGCCGTCTATCAAGGCCGCGACAAGGTGGGGACGCTGGCCTCGCTGGCGAAGTCGCCGCTGACAGACTTGGACTTGCAGTACCGCGAGTTCCTGGACGTGACCGACGACGCTCTGGCCTTCCTGCCGCTGACTCCGGAGACTCGGAGCCTGTCGCTGGGACGGACGTCGGTGACCGACGGGGGACTCCGGCACCTGGCCAGCTTGACGCAGTTACAGTGGCTGGACGTTGCGTACACGGCGGTCGGGGATGCAGGGTTGGCCTGTGCCAAGCCTGCGACGAAGCTGAACCACCTGATCGCCGAACACACCCGCGTCACGGACGCGGG
>CAIYOB010001133.1 GCA_903927685.1 uncultured Planctomycetaceae bacterium | reverse complement strand
GCGTTGACGATTCCGGCGGGCGATACCGAAGTGTACTTCCGGGTGCCCAGCGTGAACGACACGCTGGACGAGGCGGATGAGACGTTCACCCTGACGGTCACCAGCCCGACCAACGGCACGGACACCGGCACCGGCACGATCCTCGACAATGACACGGCCACGATTGCGGTCAACGACGTGACGGTGAACGAATCAGCGGGGACGATGACCTTCACGGTGACGCTGACGGGGGCGATCCAGGACGGGCTGAGCGTGGACTACGCGACCAGTAACGGGACAGCTCTGCAGCCGGGCGACTACACGACGACGAGCGGGGTGCTGACCTTCCCGGCGGGCAGTCCGAGCGGGAGCACCCTGCCCATCACGGTGCCCATCACTGATGACTTATTGGGCGAAGCAACGGAGACCTTCAATCTGAACCTGAGTGACGTGGTGGCGACAGGCAGCGCTAGTATCAGCGATGGGCTTGGCATAGGGACGATTCTGGACGACGACGGATACGTGACCGGGCACGTATACTACGACCGCAATGGGGACGGGACACAGGACGCGGACGGACTGGACAACATCCTGGGCAACGCCGATGACGAGCTGAACTTGGCCAACGTGGATGTGGTGATCACCAACGCCAACGGCGGAACGCAGTCGGTGGTGACCAACGCCAGCGGGAACTGGACGGCGACGGTGCCGCCGGGAACGACGACGGCCAATGTGAACGAGTTGGATCCGCAGTTCACGGCGGTGGTGCCGGCGGGTTGGGTGCAGACGGAGGGTACGGACCCGACGACGGTGACGGCCGTGGCCGGGTCGAGTGTGAGCGCGGGGAACGATGGCTACAGCGCGTTAGGCACGGTGACGGGGCATGTGTATTACGACCGTAACGGGGACGGGACGCAAGATTTGGATGGTCTGGACAACATCGTGGGGAGCGCCGACGACGAACTGAACCTGGCGAATGTGGACGTCGTGATTCTGGATGCCAATGGAGCTACCCAGACGGTGGTGACCAATGCGAGCGGGAACTGGACGGCGATGGTGCCGGCGGGATTGACGACCGCGAATGTGAGCGAGGCGGATCCGCAGTTCACTGCGGTGGTGCCGGCGGGCTGGGTGCAGATGGAAGGCACGGATCCGACGACGGTCACGGCAAGCCTGGGAACGACTGTCAGCGCGGGCAACGACGGGTACTTCAGCCCGCTCGGCACGATCGGCGACCGTGTTTGGCTCGACGAGAATGCGGACGGCCGACAGGACGCTGGCGAGGACGGGATTTCGGGGCTGACAGTCACGCTGTCCGGCACCAACTATCAAGGCGGTACGGTGTCGCGGACGACGGTGACGGGCGCCGACGGGGGCTACGCGTTCCCGAATCTCGTGGCGGGCACCTACACGGTGACGGTCAACGGCGGGGCGGCGCCAACGGGAATGGTATCTACGTACAACGAAGACACCGGCACGACGAGCCCGGACAGCGTGACGAGCGTGCCCTTGGCTGTTGGCGCGGAGCATCTGACCGCGGACTTTGGCTACAACTGGGTTCCGTCGACCGACGTGAACGGGAATAAGGGGACCGGGGCCATCGGGGACCGGCTGTGGATCGACGCGGACGGGGACGGTGT
>CAIYOB010001132.1 GCA_903927685.1 uncultured Planctomycetaceae bacterium | reverse complement strand
GGGCCGGCAAATCCGGGCCGCATCCCGACACCTTGGGGCCGCAGCTCGTCGCGGGTGAGCTTGCCGTCGTTGTCCTGGTCCAGCTTCTTGAGCGCCGCGGACGCATTGGCGATTTCTTCGGCCGACAGCTCGCCATCTCCGTCCGTGTCCAGGGCCCGCATCAGGGGATGCAGCGGAGGACGGAACTCCGCCCCCGGAGGCCCCTGTTCCGACCCGCGACCGGGACGTCCTTCCGCCCCCGGCGGCGGCCCTCGCCGCTCGTCCGGCAACTGACCGAAAGTCAAGCCGGCGAGCCAGGTCGCCGCAAGCACAACCATCATCGCTGCAACTCGTTTCATACGTTCTCTCCGATTCGTGAAATCCAAAAGGGCACAGGCATGATTCCGGAAAACAGAACAAGGCTAGGGCGGCCAATCGCCAGGCCGCAACTTGGGATGCGGTCCCCGCAAGGGTCGCGGACCTGCGGGAGGCGGGAAGTCAAAGGGTTCCCCAACGGGCGGTGAAAACTCCATACCGGGGGCGCCGTCCGGAAGGGCGTCGGGGCCGGGGGGGCCCTCGGGCGGCGGCCCGGCCGCGTCAATCCACGCCAGGAACCGCGCGGCGCGAGTCAGCTGGACGCGAACTTCCGGGCTCGCGTCGACGCCCTGCGGCCAGGCCTGCAACGCTTCTTGAAAGTACCGGCGGGCCCGTTCCGGTTCTCCCGAGCGGTGCGCGACGATGCCCAGTTCCGTCGCCACGTTGACAATCGCCGCGACGTGCGGCTTGTCGCGCGACGCTTGATCGAGCTGGCTGTACATATCCAACGCCCGCCGATAAGCGTCTGTCGCCTGCGGGAACTGGCCCAGGTGATGGCGAATATCGCCGATCCGCCGATTGGCCAGGGCGACCTTTTCTTGATACTTGTCGTCCTTCGCTCCGGATTCCGCCAGGCGGTCGTAGAACACCAGCAGGTCTTCCAGCACGGCCGCGGCGCCCTCGGACAGCACCGGCTTGACCGCGGGATCGCCGTCGCCCCCGGGAGCGGCCGCATCCACCGTCGCCGCGAACTCGGGAGGCGCGAAGCGTTCGTAGATGCGGTCCAGGACCTGCACGGCCACATCCGTCGCCGCTTCCGCCCGCTGACGCTGGGTCCGTTCGCCGGCCAGAGCGCTGCTGGTGCGCGCGTAGCCGACCGAAGCCGTCGCGGCCACCAGGACCAGCAACGTCGCCGCCGTCGCCGCCAAGCTGGCGACGACGGGATTGCGCCGGCACCAGCGCCACCACCGCTCGGCAGCCGTCACGCGGCGGGCTTGGATCGGCCGGTCTTCCAGGAAGCACTGCAGATCGGCCGCCAATTCCAGTGCCGACGAGTAGCGATGCGGAGGCTCGTGAGCGATGGCCTTCAGGACGACCGTTTCCAGGTCGCGCGGGATTTCCGGCCGGATCAACCGAGGCCGAGTCGGCGTGTCGCTGGCGATCCGCTGGATCAGTCGCGCCCGGTCCGGATCGGAGAACGCGGGCCGCAGCGTCAACAATTCGTACAGCGTCAGTCCCAGGCTGTACACGTCGCTGCGGCGGTCTGCTCGGCCCTGCAATTGCTCCGGAGCCATGTAGGCGAGCGTACCGACGAGATCGCCCGAGCGGCTGGCGGGCTCGTGCTCAAGGGCTTGGGCCAAACCGAAATCGGCGATCCAGACGCCCCCCTGAGCATCGACGATCAAGTTCGCAGGTTTGATATCGCGGTGCAGCGTGCCGCGACTGTGCGCGTACTGCAGCGCCTCGGCGATCTGCATCCCGATTTGCGCCACGCTGGCCCAGTAGGACGCGCTCGACGTATCCCTGGCGGTCGCGACCGACGGCCGGGGATGGCGTGGGTTGGGACTCTGTCCCGGCCCGGTCGGGACGGAGTCCCAACCTATCTGGCCGCGGCCGGGCTGCGTTGCCTGGTTGTGCACGGGCAGTGTGGGCTGAAAAATCGCGTCGCGGTGAGTCGCCGGCGGTGACGGCGAGCCTGCGGACGACCCTGCCGACTCAAGGGCCGGATCTTGCTGTTCCTCCAGCAACTCGCGGACGACACGGCTCAGTCCTTCCCCCGACACGCCGGCGGGGCCGTGCTCCAGCCTCGCCAGCACTCGGTCCAAGCCGACGCCGTCGATGTACTGCATCACGTAGTAGTGAAAACCGTCCTGCTGGCCCACGCCAAACACGGGCACGATATTGGTGTGGTGCAATCCGGCAGCCGTCCGCGCCTCGCGCCGGAAACGCCGCAAGTGCTTAGGATCCACCAGCGATTGCCTCGGCAGTACCTTGACCGCCACGCGGCGGGCCAGTGATTCCTGCTCGGCCTCGTAGACGATCCCCATGCCGCCGCGGCCGATCTCGCGGATCACGCGGAAATCGCCCAGCCGTTCCAGGCGGGAACCCGCCAGCGAGGCGCGGCCGTCGGACGTCCGCTGCCCGCGGGCTTTCAACTTTTCCAAGGCCGTAATCGTCGGAAACAGCACGCGGATGTCCTCGGCCAAGTCGGGGTACTGCGCAGCGTATTCGTCGATCGTGGGGCACTCGCCCTGCCGCTGGCGAGCCATGAACTCGTCGGCCAGCACTTCGACGGGATCGCGGTCGGCGTGGGCATCAGGCATGCGAAAGCTCCCCGGCAAATCCCGGCAAGCGGGACAGGATTTCTTGCAGCCGCTTCAAAGCCCGCACGTACCGGATGCTGGCCGCCTTGACTTGAATGCCCAGGACCTGGGCGACTTCACCGTTGGTCAATTCTTCGAAATGCCGCAAGGCCAGGATCTCCTGGTCGATCGGTTCCATCGTGGCGATCGCTTGCTCCAATTGGCTGGACAATTCGGCACGCATTGCGGCTTGACTGGGCGACGTCAAGTGGCCCAGCAATTGCGAAGCCAGCGAAGCCGACGTCGATTGGGAACACCACCGCGCGTCGCCGGAGACTTCGCGCCGCGCGTCGCGCTGCTGAGCCCCCAAATGCCGGCGGTGCATGTCGGTCATGGTCTGAGTCACGATCATTCGCAGCCACAGGAACGAGGATGCCGGCGAGTCGTCCCGATAGTGTTGGATCCGCTGGGCGGCGTCCAGGTAAGCTTCCTGCAGG
>CAIYOB010001131.1 GCA_903927685.1 uncultured Planctomycetaceae bacterium | reverse complement strand
AGGCAGTACCCGACGTGCGTGATGCTCTTCATGGGCCGCGCCAACTTGGCCTTTACTTGCGTTTCGCCGCACTGGAACGTCACGTCGCCCGCTGCCAAGTCGACGGTTACCACGAATTCGTACTGTTTCGTCAGTTCCGTTTCACACGGGGTAGTGACGCCCTGATTGTCACTCAGCGGCCCTTGGATGATCGCCGCCGTCTTCATCTTCTGCCGCAGCCCGCACTTGACCAGCTGCGCCTCGTCGGCGCTGTCCCCGAAGGACAAATAGCCGTTATTGGCCCCGTCCTCGTTGGCGTACTGAAAACGGCATTTCAGGGTGACTTTGCCGGTCAGCGGTTGATCCAGTTTCTGGACCGCGGCCCCGGTCTGCGATTCGGAGGCAATCCGGTAGCCCAGTTCTACCTGGTAGGCATGGGCCTGGTCCAGCTTCGTGAACTCGGCGTCCTTGGAAGGCAAGTTGATCGGAGCCGCTTTTCGCCCGGGCTTGGTCTTCTGCTTGTTCGCCTTCTGCTGGCCCGGCTCGACGGACGGCGGCGGCTTGTCGTTGTTCAACTGTTCGAGCTTCTCGCTCGACAGTGCTTCCAACGCCGTACCATCCCCGCCCAAACAGCACAGCGTGCCGTCGGTCGCGGCAAAGTACAAGTTGCCGTACGCACCCGACATGCCGTCCAGCAGCGACGACTTGTCCAGCCGGTGCCCGGCCAGGATCTTGCCGGTCTGCTTGTCCACGGCCAGCAGCAGCGAGCCGCGCTCGCCCTTCAAGCCCTTCTCCTGCTCGGCCATCAGCTGCTGTACCTCGTCCTCCGTGATCCGCTGCTTGACCTCGTCCTGCCGCATCAGCTCTTCCGGGCCCAGCACGAACAGGCGGTCGTCCGAAGCGACCATCGCCCGGACCAGGATCGGCAGCATGACGCTCCACTGGTCCTGGTAGTCGTAGTTCTTGGCGTGCAAGTGGAACACGTACTCTTCCGACCACTTGAAGTACTGCCGCAGCCGGCCCCACGTGTAGATCCGGTCCTGGTCGAACGTGATCATGCGGCCCGCCGGAGCGCCCTTGGCGCCCGCCAAGGTATAACCGTTATGGCCCGATGCTTGATACTTGCCGAAGACCCAATAGGTGCGATGCCACCAGCTGTCGTCCAGGAACCCCGTGGCGCTGAACAGATGCGCGTCCTCGCCCTTCTGGTTGTTGGCCACCGGATCGAACGCTGTCTGCACGTCCTGGCCGTACCGCCCCGGCTCGTAGCCGAACAATTTGCCGCTGAACGGCAGCTCCGTGCGGTTGCCCTCCAAGTCGAACGGCTGGTACCGCATGAAAATCTTCTTGCCGTTGGAGGACAGCAAGTCGGAAAGGGCCTGCGGCATGTTCAGGATCTCGTGCTGCATCTGCAGCGGCTCGTCCGTGCCCGGCACCTTGTCGTCCAGGATGTGCTCCTTGATCTTCCGCCCCGTCAAGGCGTCCAGGATCAGGAAGCGGAGCCCGCCGTCGTTGAACATCGACCGGCCCGCGACCGTGTACACGCGGTCGTTCATCACCAGCACGTTGCCGTGCACCGCGTGAGTCGCTTCCAGTCGCTCCAGGTGCATGTGGCTGGCCAGCGCCGGCGCAGCTTGGTACTTCCACCGCAATTGGCCGCTGGCCAGGTCCAAGCAGTAGACGAACCCGTCCGTAGCCCCAAAGTACACCAGCCCCTTGTAGACGGCGGGCGACGAGTCAATTTGGCCGCCGGGCAGGAACCGCCACACCGGCTGGCCGCTGTCGGCCGCAAACGCGGCCAGCACCGGATTGTCCCGGTCGGCGACCAGCACCTTCTGATCGGCGATCACCGGCTGCGTTAGCCGGCCGGTCAGTTTGGCTGACCATTTCAGCTTGCTGGGATCGCGGAGTCCGGGAACCAGGCCGCTGCGGGCAATGTCGCGGCGGTACGTAGGCCACTCGTCTGCGGCCGGTGGTTCCTGCTTCGGGAACGCCGCCAGAGCCTCGCCAACCACGCTCAACCGCTGCTCGTCGGGAACCGGCTGCAGGGCCCGTCGCGACGCTTCGGCGGGGGCGAGCGCGGTCAGCCCGTACGTCTTGGCGCCGATGTAACACGAACACGGATGCTGCGGGGCGTACAGCAAGCCGTTGGCGGGCATGATGCCGTACAGGCACGCGCCGCGAACCCAATGGTGCAGCGACATTTCGCCCGTCTTGAGATCGACAAACTCGGTCCCCGTGCGGCTCATGATCAGGTAGTCTTCGGTCGCCTTGGCCGGGTAACAGCGGTGATGGAACCAGTAGGCCGGGATGGACTCGAACCGCTCCTCCTCCTCCCCCGAGACCGGGTTTCGCGCCACGAACTCGCCGCTGCCGGTCGGGCTGCCCTGCTGGCCCGAGGTCACATTCGCGCCCCACATCTTGCCGTCGATGACCAGCAAATCGCTGGGCGACTGGTAGCCGCCCGACGGATGCTTGGCCGTCCACAACGTCTTGCCGTTCTCCGTCGACAGTCCCGCGACCTGCCCTGCAGCACTGCCCCGGTGCGGGACGTAGTCCTCGCCGCCGACGAACATCACGACACCTTCCTGGACGACCAGCTTGGGCGCGTAGAACGTCGCCATCTGCTGCCACATGGGCAACTCGGCCGACTTCCACAGCAGGCTGCCGTCCTCGCGGCCCAAGGCCACCACCTGCTTGCCGTCAAAGAAATACACCTTGCCCCGCGACGTACTCAGCGTGCTCGGCGCGACCCAGTCGAAGGTCTTGGACCACAGCAGCTTGCCTTCGTTCACGTCACAGCACATGACCTGCTTGCTGCGCACGATCCAGCGGCCGCCGGGATAGTTCATCCGCGGCCCGTTCAGGAATTCGTCCTTGGCTGCATTCGTGTCGGCCACCAGGTACAGCAGGCCGTCCTCGTGAATGATCTCCTCGGTGCCCTCCGTGCCGCTGATCGTCTGCAAGACCTCGCCTGTATCGGCCGCCAACACCGACACCGGAGCGTTGATCCCCAGCGTGACAAACAGCCTGTCCCCGCCGGCGACCAGCCGTCGGGGCAGCGTCGCGGGCCCGCTCTTCAGCCCGTACAGGTTGCCGACCCAGTGCTCGATCGGCCGCCGCCACAGCACAACGCCGTTGAACGCGTCGCGCGCAGTCAGCGTCCAGTAGCACGGTAGATACGGCGAAAACGTGCTGCCTTCGTCAAAGATGTAAAACACCTTGCCCCCGCCGCTGACGCAGGCCGAAACGCTGGACATCTTGTCGTGATGCCGCGACCACAGCGGCCCGCCGACCCACTGCAGATGCGCCAGTGGCGGCTTCAACGCCTTGTCCTTCGACACGGCATTGCCGGACGCATCGTACAATTGGTGCGTCCAGTCGTCGATCGTGGCCGGCCGCCGCTTGGCAAACACCTCGCCGCCCAGCAAGGCCGTGCCCTCCGGCGCCAGTACGCGCGTCACTTCCTCGCGCGACACGACGTCCCCGCCGTCGACGATCAGCAAGTTGACAAAGTTGTCGATGAACGGCAGCGTGCCGGACTGCCAGCGGCCCACGGTAATCTGGCCATGCAGTCCCGCCGCCACCAGCGACTCGCGCGCCCGGTTCGCCGCCGCGTCGTCCGCGACCAACAGCTGGCCGAGCAGATTCGGGCGCTGGCGCTGCAAAGCGATCAGCAGCGACGCGTCGGCGCCGTGGACATGGGCCACCACGCCGCCGGGAAAACCGCTCTTGGCCAGGATCGCTTGCGCGGTTTCCGCCGCGCTCGCAACTCCAGCCGCCGCCCACACGTAAGCGACCGCCCCCGCCCAAACGAAGACGCACGCGTGAAATACCCGTCGGGAGATCCTTGAATTCATGATTCGCCTCGTTCTCGATTCCATTTACAACCCACCCCTTTATGACCCGCTTTCGAGTTCCCTCTCCAGGTCGCCAACAAGTATCCGCTGTCTCCTTTAATCCGTTGTCGCATTTCGAGCCGCTGTCGCATTCAATCCGCTGTTGACGCGACATTCGACAGCGGATCAAAGGAGACAGCGGATTAGGACTCAGGCCAGCATCGCGAGCCGAACACCTACTCCGGAATCGGATCGCCCCGTCTGACGGTCTTGCCTTCCCAGACCGCTTCGTCGGTTGACTTGTCATAGGTTAGCACACGACTGGCGCTGCCGGGAGCGGGCGGGCGGTCGATCTTGGGCAGCCAGCGGCGATGCTCCGCCAGGACCGCCGCAAATTCGGGACGGCCCGCCAGGTTGGTCCATTCCCGCGGGTCGGTTTGCATGTCGTACAGTTCCTCGCTGCCGTCGGCGTAATGGATATACCGCCAGCGCTCGCTGCGGATGCCGTGGTTGCCCTGATTATGGCTGGTGATCGCCGGCCGCTCGCGCGGAGCGGCCGCGTCCCGCAGTTGCGGCACCAGGCTCAGGCCCTCCAAGTCGGTCCGCGGCGGCAGGCCGCACAACTCGACCAGCGTGGGGTAGATGTCCAGCAGTTCCGCGGGCCGCGTGCACCGCTGGCCCGCCGTGACGCCGGGACCGGCAAACACCAGCGGCACCCGCGTGCTGCGGTCCCACAGCGTGTTCTTGCCCGTAATGCCTTTTTCGCCCAGATGCCAGCCGTGATCGCCCCAGACGACGACGATGGTGTTGTCCGCCAGTCCGGTTTCCTCGAGCGTCGCCAGGATCCGGCCGATCTGGGCGTCGACAAAGCTCGTGCAGCCCAGGTAGCTGCGGACCAGGTTCCGCCACTGGTTGTTCTCCCGGACCCATTTCAGCCGCGGCTCGGGCAGTTCCCAATGCAGGTACCAGGAGAACCGCGGCGTGTCGTCGCGGTCGTCCTCGCGGATGATCGGCAGTACGCTGTCGTCGTCCGGGTACAAGTCGTACCATTTCTGCGTCACATAGCAGGGCACGTGCGGCAGGAAGAAGCCCGCAGCCAGGAAGAACGGTTGGTCCCGCGGCATGTTGCGGAGCTGGTCGCTGGCCCAGCTGGCTACCTGGTAATCGCCCTTGTCCTCGTCACGATGCGGGAACACGCCCCAGTCCATCAGCGGGTGGTCGCCCATCGGCGTGGGCGGAATCAGCTTCTTCTCCGGCTTGACCCCGATGCCCCCGGCCGTGCCCCGAATCTGGAACTCCGGCGGCGGCTCGTCTGCCTGGTCACCGGGCTTCGCTTTCGCCCTTCCCGGGCCGCCCGTGCCGAAATGATAGATCTTGCCCGTGGCCAGCGTGCGGTAGCCGTGGTTGGCAAAATGCTGAGGCAAGGCCACGCGGTCCCGCCATTCGGGCAACGCACGGAACCACGGGGCCAGTCCGTAGACGCCGGTGGTGGTGGGCCGCAAGCCGAGCAGCAAGCTGGTGCGGCACGGATTGCACAGCGGCGACTGGATGTGGGCGTTCAGGAACCCGGTGCCGCGGGCCGCCAGCTGGTCGATGTGCGGCGTCTGGGCCAAGGGGTGCCCGCCCAAGTAGCCGATCCAGTCGTTCTGGTCGTCGATGGCGATAAACAGCACGTTCGGCCGCGATTCGGCCGCCGGCGCGGGCCGCAGCCCGATCAGCGCCAGGGCGAGCGGCAAGCCCACGAGGAGAATTCGATGCATGGTCTGGCCCTTCGAGGTAGTCGGAAACGCAAGGTACCCGCGGAGCCGCGGGCCGTTTTGCCATGGGCTCCGCCAGCGTGGACGGCCGGCTCCCACCGGCCGATCCAATCGCCAAGCCAGCAGTGGGCCGCCCCCGCCTGAGCCGCCTCATTTGAACCTCTTCTTGCACGTTGGGAAAGTCCCTTTCCCAGCCCCTTTCCGAACCGCGGCTGGGCCGAACGGTACGAGTTGAAGAGGAGAAGTAGGGCAAGGGTGGCCGGGGTCGAGTGCAGCGAGCCCCCCGAATGCCCGCGGACTGTGGGCT
>CAIYOB010001130.1 GCA_903927685.1 uncultured Planctomycetaceae bacterium | reverse complement strand
GTGCCGGTTGCCGCGCGGCTCTCGACGGTCATGCTCAGCGGCCCAAAGTACGTCGGCGCCCGGCGGATTTCCATCTGCTTGCCATCCTCCAGCCACTTCCGCGGCGTGGCTGCCAATAGGACCAGCGTATCATCATCCCGCTCCTGGATCAGGAGATGGCGATAGAGGTCGAACCAGGCCCCGTCCGTGCTGGGCGGTCCGAAGTACTGGCCCCATCCCCAGCGATGCTCGACCGGCTCCAGCACCGAATGACTGAAGGCGCACGCCAGCATGCTGTAGAACGCCCGGATCGCCGGCTGCACTTCATCCCGCAGCAGATAGGCCGTGGCGTGCTGGTTGTAGACCGGCTCGTTGGCCATGCCCCAGCCGTTCAGGAACAGATTGTCTTCGTGGTCGTGCAGCAGGTAGGTAGTCAATGGCCCGCACTGGTCCAGGGCCGCCAGGCGCGACAGGTGCAGCGCCCCCGTATCGACGTCGGTCGGATACCAGACCTCCAGCAACCGCCGAGGCGTCGAGGCGTCGGCCGGCACGTAGGGAATCCAGGTGCGGTCGCGCAGCGGCACCAGCGGAGCCCGCGTCGCGGCCTGGCCGAAGCCCCGCTCGACCGCCTGCCGCATCTGGTCGGCGGCCCGTTGGAATTCGGCCGCGCGCGGGTGCTCCAGCCGGCGGAGCAGCCGCGCCAGCCGGTCGCAGCCGGCGTAGAAGTACGCCTGGTTAAAGGCCCAGGCCTGCGGGTTATGCGAGAGGTCGTTCAAGGGCGCTCGGATCAGCCCCCGTGCCGGGCCGTCCGATTGCTGGGCGCGGGCGATCTCGGCCAGGCACCAGTCCCCGGCTCGGAGCGTCGCGGGCAGCAGAGCGTCGATGGTCGCCCGATCGCCCGACAGCAAACCATGCTCGGCCACAGCGAGCAACATCGACGGCGTGTACACACCCCAGTTAGCAAAGCCGCCCACGCGGCCGTCGGGTTCCTGGTTGTTCCGATAGATGGCCGCGAGTTCCTCGGCCGCGATGGCGTGGTAACCGCGCAAGTCGTACAGCATGTAGTCCACGTAGATCGCCTGGTTGACCGGCCACGGCGTGCCGCGCTGGTCATAGGCAAAGTTCGAGTAGGGCAGGTCCAGGCTCACGCCCGGCTCATTGCCGCCGTGCCGGCGCGGCAAACGCAGTGCATGCCACAGGTTGGCGCGAAACAGATCGTTGACGACCTGCTCGGGCACCCGGAACTGCGCGCCGCGAGCGAGATAGCCCTCCCAGAACCGCAGCGTGGCCGAGCGGGCGGCGGCGTAATCCAGTCCGGCCAGGGTCGCGCGGGCGTCCGCCTCGACCACCGGCGAGGGCAGCTTGAGGACGATCTCCTTGGCGCCCGCGGCAGGCAAGTTCAAGACCAGAGCCGCGGTGACGGACTTGTTTGTGGGCGTGACGTCGGAAATCGTGTCCACGCCTTGGGCCGAAAACAGCACGCGGTGCGACGAGGATTCCTCGACGAGCGCGGTGGGGCCGAGGTAGACGACTCCGACCGCGTCCGCCAGGGATCGCTCGTGACGGAGACTCAAGCTCACCGTCTGAGCCGTACCGTCCTGGGCCGTGGCCCGCACCTGCTGCAACAGGACCAGCGCGATATCGCCGCGCCGTTCCGGCGGCGGGCCGACCAGCGGGTACGCGAACTGCTCGATTTCCAGACGCACGCCGGAACGCTCGAAAGTCGTCGTCAGCACCGGCAGGCCAGCGGTCAGCCGCTGGCCTTTCCACTCCCAGCCTTGCAGGTCCAGCTGGAATTTGAACTTGTCGGGATTGCCGTAATCGCTGGCCACGCCGGCCCATCGATCAATGCCGAATTTTGGAATGGCGCTGTCCCATGTCACCCCCACGATGTGTCCAGGCGGGACGGAATGCGGGTTCTGATAGGCGGGGCTGCCCATGTCTTCCCAACGTGCCGTGTATTGTTCATAGGTGGCGTCCGGTTCTCGTTCGAGTTGGTCCAGGATCCGTTGGCCGGCGTAGGGTTGAATCGCGGCTTGATGCTGCTGGAACGTGAGCAATTCGTCGCCCGCGGCGAGAAACACGTCCAGGTCCGGAACCCACAGGGTTCGTTCGCGCAACAACTGGTCGACGCTCACCGAGAAACCGCGCGTCCCTTCCTCATTCAATTGCACCGTCAACAGCCGCGGATCGACTTGGAAGGCCGGATCGCTGCGCAAGCGGCTCGCCGCGTCCGCGTCGCCGTGCGTGAGCAGGTAGTTCCAGATGGAATGCTCGGTCCGGGGCTTGGTCTCGGCCGGTTCCTGGTAACTCAGCGTGAACTGGACACCGTCCACGTCGCCCGCCCCAGCGGTGGTTCGCACAACCCCGTCGGCCAGTCCGTCCGATTCCTCCAAATTCCACCCCGCCGCGTCTTGAAGCTTCATTCCGCTCGCTGCAGGCATCAGCCGGACGAACCATGCCGCAGCCTGGGGCGAGCGATGCCCCCACGACAGACGCACGCCGAGAGAACGCAGCTCCGCACCGGCGGGCGACTGGGCGCGGAGTGCCCCGGTCACAGCCGGCGCACTCGTGAGCCACAGGGCGGATAGGGCTAAGACCCAGCGTCGCGTTGGCATGAGCGTGCTCCGGTTGGCAACGGGTTGATACGGACAGCATAGTTGGGAGGTCCGCGGATATCAGATCGATGGCCGACCTGCCGGAGTTATTACCGAAAATCGGCGAGTTTTCCACTCCCCAAGGCTTCCGCCCGGCGCATGGCCTCCGCCCCGCTGGCTCAGTCTTTCATTGCCACGATTTCGCGTTCCGAGAGACTACGCCCGATTACGGACAAATCGTCGATGGCCACGGTCCCTTGCCCACCGCCAGGGCCGAGGTCCAGACCCAGGCGGTTGCTCACTCGCGTGCGTTGGGCGAGCTTGCCGGTGGCGATCCGTTGGCCGTCCACGTGCAGACGCTGGCCGCCGGGGGCGACGGTGGTCACGACGTGGTGCCATTGGCCGTCGTTGACTGGTCCCGACGTTTCGAGCGGGCCGTCGCCCTGGAGCTGGAATCGCAGTTTGCCGCCTTCCACGGACACGATGTGGTCGCTCCAGCGGTTGTTGTAGCTGGAGTAGCGTTTGGCCTCACACAGCCGGACGTTGGACGCCGTGGTCTTGAACCAGAAGCCAACTGTGTAGTCGGTGACCGGCAGGCGGAGTTCTTCGTCGATTGGAAACAGAGCGGGATCAAACTCGCCCTTGGCCGCCAACTCAACCGCCCGGCCCGTCTTGCCCGCCACCCGGCGCGTGCCGCCGGTCAGCCGACCGAAGACATCGCCGCCCGCACGACTCCACGACAACATGCCATCCACTTCGTCAAAGTCGAAGTGGGCGATGACTTCCGGCCGTTGCTCGGTAACGCGTTCGAGCTTGGCCTTGGGGCCGGGCTCGGGATGGAGAAATTCCGGCAGGATCACGCGGCGGTCCAGGCCGGGTGTGTCGTGACTCAGGGCAAGGGCAGCTTGGCCCTTTTTGAATCCGCACTCCAACCGCAGGTCGAGCCGCTGGCCGGCGCGGAGCTTCACCGCCACCGTGCCCAGGCTGCTGGCCGCCTGCTGGTCGTAGGTTGTCTGCCCCTGCACGCCGGATGGCTTGGAGTCGAACACCAATTCGCCGCCCAGCCAGAGGCGCGACCAGAGCGGCTGGCCTTGGGCTCGCCAGGGGAAACTGCCGCGGATCTCGAACCGCGTATCCTCGCTCGTGGCCGCTTCATACGTGCCGCTCCAGCGGGCGCTGAAGATGTCCGCGGTGATCGCCGTCTTGTCGGGAGTGTGGCGGCCGACGCTCCAGAGGGGCTTGCCCTCGCGGCTCCATTTCACCAGCCGGTCGATCGCCGAGCACGAGTTGTAGTACCAGGCGCCGTGCGTCTCCATGCCTTCGTGCGGGTTGCTGGCGCCGTCGGAAAAGCAGGCGAAGACGCTGCCATCGGCTGCGACGCGGAAATCGCCGGGGAAATGCTTCCGGCCGTGCTCCAGCCACGGAGCGGATTGCTCGGCCGCCTGCATGTCGTAGACGGGCGTGCCGCCAGCCGTGATGCGAACGGGCTTCAACAGCGGGCCGGGGCTGTAATCACTGGCCGTCGACGTGGTCCGCAGCGTGAAATCGCCGGGATGGATCCACCCGCCGAGCTTGTTGCGGCTGAGCCACTGGACTTCGTCGTCGGTGGCAAGACCGTCGTCATTGAGATCATTCCAGAGATAGGCCCGCCGCTTGTTGTCGCGCGACTCGCTGGCATTGCAGGGCCGGATGCGTTTGGCCACGGGGTCATAGACACAGAGCGTCCAGCCGACCGGCTGCACACCGCCGCCCTGGATGTAGATGCGCCCGTCTTTCTCAAACACGTTGGGCACCGGCGGCACGGTAGCGAACTTGTTGGCGGCAAACGCTTCCTGATAGACTTCGGCCACGCGCCACGTCTTCTTGGCATAGTCGACTTCCCAGCGGACCAAGCCCGGCTGCGGCGCGTTGGCCAGGGTCCAGACGAAACGCGGGTCACCCGGCTCCGGGCAGGCAATGACGCCGTAATGCTGAGCCCCGTACCACTCGCGGAGCGGGTTCCCGTCTGCGTCGAATCTCGCCACGCGCCGCGGCGGCGTATGGTTCCCCTCGGTGACGACAAACCCGCCGTCGGCATCCGCCTCGATGTCCGTCAGCCCGCGGAAGTCGGTCGGCGCGTAGACGCCGTCGTCCCGGCCTTCTCGTCGGTCGAAGCACTTGACCAACGTCCCGTCCGCCGCAAAGCGTTTGACCTGATGGTGCCGCAGTCCGGGCACGGGCGTGACTCTTGCTCCCGCCCCGAGGTCCGGAACCTTGCCATCCGAGGCGTCCAGCAGGACCGGCACCACGGTGCCCTTTGCCAAATCGCTGTTCTCCGCCACGAAGACGTCGCCGGACTGCGGACTCACGCACAGCCGCCACGGACACTGCAGCTTCTCCGCGGCGATGACGATGCGCGGAGTCTTGTCTTCCCGCGAGAACGCGACGACCTCGCCGCCGGAGATCGCGAATACCGTGCCCTCCTTTGCTACCGCCACGCCCGCGAGTCCCGTGATATTCGTGGCTGTATCCACAAGCTGTCCGTCCTTCGCGCTGAACCAGGCAATCGCATCGTGCTGCGGAAACGCCGCCACGAGCAATCCGCTGGCCGCGTCCCCGGCAAGGTCGCGCGGGCTTTCCGCGGCGTTCAGTTTTCTCCGGTTTTCATCTTTCCCGCCGGCTGGCGGCTCGACGCGGTTCCAGCGCAGATTCCACGGCTTCGGATCGAAATCGCCGCCCGTGAATACGCGGCCCGACTTCGCGTCGTAACCATAGACATGACCGTTCGGCATCAGCTCGAACAGCCGATCACCGACCAACGTCACGGCGACCGTATCCTGCACCCACGGGTCGGCCGACCAGCGGTCGTTCGTCCACAGATGCCGCCCGTCGAGGTTCGTCTTGACACCCCAATGGGCGCCTTCGTTGGTGGCCCCGACGCGATAAAGTCCGGTCGCGTCGACTGCCACGCTGTTGGGCGGAGCGTGGTTTCCCGTGGCCCGTTCCCAAGCCGGATCGACGTTCTGGCCAACCTGCGTGATGAACTCCGCGCGCAGCCCTTCGGTCGCAAGCAATCTCCAGGTGTAATCGCCTGCGGGCAGCGCGTTGCCGTAGCGGTCGAGGCCGTCCCAGGTTGCGGCGCAATCCCCTTTCGCGTGGGGCTTTCCAGTGAGCAGCGTGCGCACCATGCGGCCCTCGGCATCATAGAGCGCGAGCGAGACGCGGCCCCCTCGGGGAACGGAATAGGGAATCGTGACTTCGGCGCGGAGCGTGACACTGGTCATCAACAGGATCAGCGCCAGACTGGGTGTTGCGGTCTTGGACATGGGATTTGGTGATTGGAAATCAGGGGTAAATTGAGGTTCTGTTGCGATCGTGGGATCTACTCGGGTCGGCCGCTGAGCGACATCGGTGCAACCACCAGGTCCGTACCCGTCTCGGTTGAGCCCTCGGGAACGTAGTGAAGCGAGTTGGCGAGGAGGGCCTCCACGCCGCGTAGTGCCCCTGATGGGTCGCCAACGATCAAGACGCGTTCCTTGAGGGTCCGGATCTCGTATCCTCCGGCTGGAATCTGCGCGCTCTTCAACCCTTCGGCCGCCGCTTGCGGCGAATCGCCCAGGACCACCGCCGGGCCGGGTTGGGCCACTTCCACGACCGGAAGCGTTGTCCCGGTCGCCCGCTTCCAGCCCTCTTGCAGGCGGACGACGGCGGCCCGGAAGGGGCCGTCCGCACCGCCTTGAACCGCGATCACCCCGCGGGCCTGTCGGGCTTCGATCAGCACGATCGGCGCGTGGCGGCGCGCTTCGGAGCCCGAAGCCGAGTCGGCCCTTGGTGCCCTCGCGGTGCCGGCGGTGAAAGCGATCCCGTCGGTGGATCCCAACAACTCGACGCCCGCGGCGGTGGCCGTCAGGGCCTCTCCGTTCCGCGTGACGTTTTCAAATCTGACATTGGCGACGGAGTGGTCGGGACCGGGACCGCACACGCGGACGCGGCCGGGAGCCTTTCCTGCCGGGCCGGTGAACGCGACATTGCGGAACACGACATTCTGGATTCTGCCCGGCACCGGCTGCCGCGCCCACTGCGTGACCTTCGGCCGTACGTCGATCAGACCTCGCTGCCCGGCAGTCCGGATGCGGATGTCTTCGAACAGGATGTTCTCCTGCACCATGTCTTCGGAGGGCTCCAGGCTGATGCAGAACGGAACTTCGTCCGGAGTCCACAAATCAGGAAAATGCACGACATCGATGTTCCGAAAAACAAGGTTGCGAAAAGCCTCCGCCTGCGACTCGCAACCAATCCGCCAGATATGGGCGCGGTCGCTCCACAGGATGCAGTTCTCTACTCGCAGGTTCTCCACCGGCATACCTCGGGCCGGAGTCGCGGTCGAACCGGCAGCGCCGGCGTCGCCGTAAAATCCCTGCCAGCGCGCCCCCATGCCCTTGGGCGTCACGCAGTCGTCGTCGGACCGTACGAAACAGTTGGCGATGGTGACGTCCCGTGAATTGACAATGTCAAAGCCGTCGCCGTTCTCCACCCGCGCCGAGAGCAGCTTCACATTCTCGATCCGGACCCGGTCACACCCGCCGGGCACGAAGGTCCAGCTCCAACCGTCCTTGATCACGATGCCCTCGACCGTAATGTCCCGGCAGTTCTCCAGCAGCACCGGATACCGTGTCGGCCCCTTGAACCGCGGGTAAGCGTGGCCGTCGAGGATCCCGCGTCCGCGAATGGTGATGTTCCTGCCCCACGCGTGGATACCGCCCTGCACGACCGCGCCCGGTGCCAGGTAGAGCGTCTGGTTGTCGGTGAGCTGAATGGCATCGACGCGATGCAGTCCGGGGCCGAAGTACTTCACGTTCGGGTCGTTCTTGTCGGGCGGGGTTGCCTCGGGCGGATTGGCAAACAACAACAGCGGCCCGTTCTTGCCATCCGGCTCGACGACAATCTGCCCCGGTTGGGCGAGCTGCATCACGGCGTTCGGGCCCGCGACCCGCGCCACAACCCCGCGCGACTCCGGCAGCACAACCAGCTTGTCCAGCGATCTCGTCGTCGAGACCTCGACCTGTACCGGTCCCGCCATGTCGAACGAACAAAACCAGTAGGGACCGCCATAGGACGGCACGTAGCCCGGGTCCCAGGTGTGCGCGCGATACACGGTGACCGGCTGACCATGGACCCGCACGCGATAGGGCGAGTCCGCGTCACTGCCGTCGTTAGCCGTAACCGAGGGCGTCGCCACGATCAGAACCAGCCAGAAACCCGGCAGGAGCGGATTGGGTAAACGGCACGAATCGAAGCTTGGCTTGGCTTTCGATAGCGGTTTCATTCGAGTCGCTGCCTTGTGTCTAACGGTAGAGCGCCCGACCCCACGTCGCGGCGCGTTCCCAGGTGTGGATGCGGACCGGCTCCGCGGAGTTCCGGAGTTCAACGAGTTGACCGCGCCACAGGCGTCCGCCGGCATCGCTCCAGTGGGTCGTCCAGGAAACGGCGAGCGTATCTCCGGGGCGCGGGGGCGTTTCCGCGGCGCCGAGCAACGACCACGGCACGGCATACTCGAGTGTGTACCCGTCCAACAAACGCCGCTGTTCCGCCGGTAAACGTTGCAGGCAATCGGTCAGCTGCCGCTCGCGCTCGACGCGAGTCCCTTCCGTCGCATCGGCGGTTGCCATCAGCGCTGCGGCCGCGCGTTCCGTCAGTGCCTGGCGGCGTCGCCTGGCGCGCAGGAATCGGCGGACCTCGTTCCGGGCAAAACCGTGCGCCCAATTCACAAACGGCCGCGACGGATCGTATTCGTCAAAGTGGCTCCACAACGCCGCGGCCGTTTCCTGCATGATGTCCCGCGCATCGGGACGGTGCGGCACGAACACCAGCACCGAGCGCAGAATCTCCGGCTCGTGCGTCAGCAACAACCGCATGAAACGTTCGTGATCGTCCACGGGCGGCAGGCAACCCTCGCGCTTCTTCAGAAACAGACCCTCGGCTTATCCAATATCCACCGCTGGCAGACAATTTGGACAAGAAATGCGACCGCAGGCGGATCAAGCGTTCCGGCAACCCATCGTTTCCAAGCTCACGGCGAGTCGATGGCGTTGGGTTCATCGTCAGTGCTCTCGTGATTGAATGGTGGACAGAAGAATGGGGGACAAAGCTCCGGGATTTGACCGCCTTCGCTCCCATTTTTCTGTCCCCGATCTTTCTGTCCGCAGTTACGGTGGATCTTCCAGGTACACGCGGTGCGCGGGTCAGCGCGTCGGCAAGAATACAGGCGTCTCGCTTCGAATTGCCGACAGCTTCATCAACTCCTCCACACTCAGCGCCCGATTGAACACCGCCACGCCGCCGATCCAGCCGGTGAAGCCGACGCTGCGGCTGCTGTGGATGACGCGGCCGATGGTGAACGGGCCGCCGCTGCCGTCGTTCGGCGGCGCGTAGATGTCGTGCGGATACCACCACGGATTCAGTCGCAGGGCCACGAGGTCGCGGCTGGTCTCGCGGAAGGTGCCGCCGGCCGTTCTGCGGAGCGTGAGCTGTACTTTCGTGAAGCGATATTCACGGAGTTCGGTGCGCTCGTCGGCGGACTCGGCGAGGACCTGGACGGAGAGCGGCTTGTCCTCCGGCGGGTTGTAGTATTGGTCTTTGGGAAAGGCGGGGTCTTCCGCGGGTTCCTTCTCCGGGGTGCGGGCGTAGTGGCCCTGCAGGTAGGCGTGGTAGGCGGAGGAGATGAGCCCATCGTTCTGCGGGTTCTCCAGCCAGCGGTCGCCGGAGACGCCGTTGAGCCAGCCGGTGAGTTCATCCTGCTCGTGATCGAACGTCATGGCGAAGCACTGCCACGAGGCATCCAGCACGTCGGCCGGCGAATCGGCTGGAACCGCAGGTGACTGAGCCGCGGAGTTGCATTTGTGCAGGGCGTACTTGTTCAGGAAGGAACTCGCCCCATTCTCCGAGACATGGCCGCAGGCGCTGCCTTCCTTGTTCAGTCCGGCAAAGAGGGCGTACTGCCGCTGGCCACGCTGCACTTTCTGAATGGAGGCCGTCTCGCTCTGCTTCAAGTCGGTCCCCTCATGCCAGATGCCTGCCAGCGCGTGATTCCCGCTCTCGCGGATGGCCCACACGACGACGGTGACCGATTTGCCCGCGCCCTTGATGTCCAGCGGGGAATCATGCAGCCGCGTGCGGGGCACGAACAGGAAGGGACGGAAGTTGGCGTCCGTCTCCTTCACGATGCGGATGGCGTTGCCAAACGGCCCTCGCTCCAGCTGCGGAAAGTCGGCATACGTGGCCTCGCGTCCCGCGCCCCAGAAGTCCTTGATGTAGTTGGCGGCATCCAGCGGGTAGTCGGTGGTGGCCCCCGGCGGCACATGGGCGGTGAAGCGCCGCTGCCCGTTCGGCTCGCGTTGGACGAAGTCCCACAAGGCCACGCAGCCCTTGAGGCCGGTGACAACATGGACCCGCTGCCGATAGGCAGCGGCCTTGCGATCCGATTCAGCGGCCTCTGTCGTCGCGGCGACGACGAACGCCAGCGAGCCCGCGATGATGCGGGCGATGGTTGGGCTCATGAGCGGTTCCCTTCGGTTTCAACGTCAATCATGCGAGCATTACCAGGGCTGGGATGAGATTATGCGCGGCATGGATGCATACCACAACCAAGAAGGCCCTGCCGAAACCCAGGGGGCGCCAGGCAAGGTAGGCGCGAGACATCACATAGAACGACCACGCCACGATCAGGCCCCACGGCAGCCACGCAAGGGAATGCAGCCCGGCCCAAATCAGCGCCGCTCCGATCCCAACCGCATTTGGCTCGCGTGCGAACCGAGACACGAGGTTGATGGTCGCCGCGAGCAGCAGTGTCTCGATGACCGGAACAAGCACGACGGTGGAGAAGGCGGCTAGCGCTGCGTGAGCAGTATGCCCAGCCGGCTTCGTCGAGCTGAACCCCATGACAAGCAGGCCTACGATCACGGTAGACGGAAATGATATCGACCACATGCGTAACACATAGCATGCCACCGGGTAGGACGGCGCGAAGGAACAGTAGTCGATGATTCGCGTCATGCTTGGGTTCCCGACGCTGTTTCAATTCATGGCGAGCCGGACTTGTTTGGCTTGGCCGTTGGAGCCATGTCGGAGTCGTTGGAACGGAGCTGTGGACGGTTGGCCGGCCACAGTTCCGTATCGGCCAGCAGGTAGAGTTTCGTTACGCCGGGCTCGTGCGCGAGCTGTCCCGTGCCATTTTCCAGAAGCACCTCGCCGCCATCGAAAAGTTCTTCGAGTCGGCAGGTCTTGCCGACGGGAAGCACGAGGCGATGCGTCGTGTCGGTCTGCATGTGAATGCCGATCAGCCGGTTGTTGATGTCGACCGGGTCGTTGCCTTCGTAGTAGATGTGAACTCCCGCCGACCGCGCCAGTTCGCGGTAGAGCGCGGCCGGCCAGTTGCCCACCGCACTGTAGACCGACGTGTGTTCGGCGAACGTCTTCGCAGCAACGGCGGGCGCCTGATCGGAATCATAGCCGCCGCACGTCCGAGCCGAGTCGTCTCGAACCTCGAACAGCGGTGTGGTCTGCAACAGCCCCTGGCTGCGCATGTCGAACGTCTGATCGCGCCGGGCACTGGACTTCTGCCCCGGCGTAAAGCCGCATCGTGCGGCGGCACCGAGCCGGGCGAAAATGCCTTCGGGACGCACCGTGACTGCGCTCTCGTCTCCCGCACGCCGCGCCACCTTGATCCCCGTGACGTCGGAAATCGCGTCCACGGAGAAGCCGTTGTTCTGAATGTAGTTCGGAGCATAGAACCAGAGCAGGGTCCGGCCGTTGCGCTGCACCTTGGACCGGAGGAACGCCCGCTTCTCGTCCGGCACGCAGAAGGCGTTCAGGAAGATGCACAACTTGTAGCGGTCCCAAGGCAAGTCCTGGTGGTCCAGGTCCGAGAAGTTGTAGATGTCGTACGGTGCGCCGATGCGGGCCAAGGCGTCGGGGGGTTGCACCAGGAGGTCGTCCGCGACGCTGGAGCGCGCGTGAATGTGGTACATGGACGGCACATCGCCGAACACCGCGATTTCGGCCACCGACCGCAGCGGCACGTCGCGCAGCCGGTCCTGCGCCCGCACTAACTCGGCGATCATGTCCATCATCTCCGGGCGGGCGTAGTTGCCGCCGAGGAAGTCGAACCACCACAACGCGGTTCGTTTGGCGCGCGTCAGGGCGAACTCACGCCGCAGCACCTGCCGCGAGGCGAAGGCGGTGGGCAATTTGGTGTTCCCGCCGGGGATCTTCCGCCCATTCTCCACGGTGTCTCGGGCGACGTGGGT
>CAIYOB010001129.1 GCA_903927685.1 uncultured Planctomycetaceae bacterium | reverse complement strand
GAATCACCAATCTGAACAAGCAGATCATCGGCACGCCGCCCGTCGACGCGGGCGACCCGGTGACGTACCGGATCACCTACTCGAACAGCGGCGCGACGGACGCCTTTGACGTGCGGGTCGTGGACATCCTGAACACCAGTTACCTGAGCCTCGCTCTGCCCCCCACGATCACGTTGGGCAGCGGCGTGGGGCCGGCCGTCAACAACTCGTCGGGCAACACGATCGACGTCGTGGTCGAGCGGGTACCCGTGGGCGGAACGGTGACGATTCAGTACACCGCGACGCTCACGGCCGCCGTCGAGCCGAGCTTGATCGTCTCCAACACGGCGAACCTGACGTACACCAGCCTGCCCGGAGTCAACGGCACGGTCGTGAATCCCACCGGCTCCGCGACGCCCGGCGGTCCGGGCGCCAGCAACGGCGAACGGGACGGCTCGCGCTCCCCCGCCAACGTCAATGACTATTGGCGGGCCGACACCGAGAACGTGACCATCCAGGCCCCGGCGTTTGCCAAGACCTTGACGGGCACCAACCAGGTCCACACCGGCGGACTGGATGTGGCGATCGGCGAGATTGTGACTTACCAGGCCGTGATCACGGTTCCCGAAGGCACCACGCCCAACGCCGTCGTCGTGGATACGCCCGACTCGGGCCTGGCCATCCTGGCGGTGGACAGCATCACGTCCAACTCGGCGGCCGTGTCCACCAGCGTGGCGGGCGGATTCGCCCAGGTGCTGGCCGCGGCCAACGCGGCGCTGCCCGTCGGCGGCAACAGCCTGACGGTGAACTTCGGCACGCTGACCAACAGCGACGCGAACAACTCGCTCGCCGAGACCATCACGATCACGTACCGGGCGGTGGTACTGAACACCGCCGGCAATGTGCGGGACGCCGCCTTGGACAATTCCGCCACGCTCAGCTGGAGCCGCGGTTCGCTCACCCGCTCAGCCTCCCCGGTGTCGATCGTCGAGCCGACGCTGGTCATCAACAAGCTGAACGGAGTCCCGCTGCAGGGCGACGCCGGCGACGTGATCACGTTCCAGATCCAACTCCAGCACGCGCCCGGCAGCGACGCGGACGCGTTTGATGTCCAGTTGCTCGATCTGATCAACACGACGCTCAGCGACAAAATGACCTATGTCCCCGGCTCGGTCACGGTCGTCAACGCGGGCGGCGCGACGCTGTCGCCCGGATCGCCCAGCGACGCGGGCGGCGACTTGAACATCGTCTGGAGTCAGTTCCCCTTGAACGCCACCAGCACGATCAGCTTCCAGGTCACCCTGGACGTCAGCGTCGTCCCGGCGGAAACGCTGACCAACTGGGCCAGCGTGACCTGGACGAGCCTGCCCGGCAACGTCACGACACCGCAATCGTCCAATCCGAATTCGGTCGAGCGGACGGGCGATCCGGCCGGGCCCGGCCAAGTGAACAACTATCGCGACGCCGATCAAGGGATTGTCTTGACGCCGACGCTCAGCACCAGCAAGACCATCGCCGCGACCTCCGAGCCCCATACGCCGGACGCGCCACAGACGCTGGTGACGATCGGCGAGGTCGTGCGTTATCGGCTGCAAGCCGTACTGACCGAGGGCACCGTCCCGAACTTGAGTTTCGTGGACACCCTGCCGCCCGGCCTGAGTTTCCTGAACCCCGGCCAGGTCCGAGTATCTTTCACGTCCGACGTGGCGGTGGGATTGGCGGGGGATCTGGCAGGCGCGAACAACAGCGCGGTGCCGCCGACGTTCGTCTTGCCGGCCGGGCGCATCGTCCAGTCCGGGCAGCAACTGACATTCTCCTTGGGCACGGTGGTCAACAACGACACGGACGCGAACGCGGAGCTGGTCACACTGGAATTTGATGCCCTCGTCGATAACACGGGCGACACGAATGCGGGCGACATCAAGACGAACGCTTTCCTGGCTCGGGTGGACGGTGTGCCGCTGGGCGGCGTGCAGACGGTCGATGTCGAGATCGTCGAGCCGGAGATTGAGAACGCGGCCAAGCAGTTCATCGGGATGTCCGGCAACCAGCGGACCTTCCGGATCAGCTTCTCGAACACCGGATCCTCCACCGCGTTCGACACGCGGGTCAACGACGTGATCGCGGCCGGCGCTGTGCTCAACGTCGGGTCGATTGCCGTGACGCTGGGTGGCGGCGCCGTGGGGTCTACCACCGCCGGCTCCAGCTCGGGGCTGCTGCAAGTCACCGTGGACGAACTGCCGGTCGGCGGAACGGTGGCGATTCAGTACACCGTGTCGCTCACGGGCGCCAGCCAGAGCGGCCTGCTGAACACCGTCTACGTCGGTTATACGAGCCTCCCGGGAGAATCCGGTTCGGCCCCGCCGAGCGCCGGACCGCCGGGCGCGCCGGGTTCCGCCGACGGCGAACGGAATAACGCGGGCGGCGTGAACGATTACGCGGACGACGACGACGAATTGCTCGGCTCGCTGGGCAATCTGGTCTGGCGGGATGTGAACGGAAACGGAGCCTATGATCCGGGCGAACCCGGCCTGCCGAACGTGGACGTGACAGCCGTCTGGGCCGGACCGGACGGAGTCTTCGGGACCGCCGACGACGTGACGCTGACGACCACCACGAACGCGGCCGGCGAGTACTTCTTCAACGCCTTGCCGTCGGGCAGCTATCGGGTGACGGTCGACACCGCCGACATTCCCACGCCGCTGATCCCGTCCTATGACCTGGATGGCACCCTGGACTCGACCACGATCGTGTCCCTGGCGACGGGCCAGAATCGTGTGGATGCGGACTTTGGCTACACCGAGCCCAGCACGATCACGGGCCTCAAGTATCGGGACACGAACGGCGACGGGGACCGCGATGCGGGCGAACCGGCGGTGGCCGGCGTGCGGGTGTTCATCGATGCCAACGGCAACCAGGCACTGGACGCCGGGGAACGGACCACGGTCACCGCGGCTGACGGCAGCTACTCCTTTGGCGGCTTGCTGCCCGGAACGTATGTCGTCCGCGAACTGCGGCCGACCGCGACGATCCAGACGCAGCCTGGCGGAGACGGCCAATACACGGTCGTCATCGTGACGCCGGGCTCGGTCATGGCCGGCAATGACTTCGGCAATCGGGTGGTCTCGCCGCAGATCATCGACGACGGCGACCCGGGCTTCTCGGTCGTGGGCGATTGGCGCGTGTCCTACTGCCCGGTCTGGTACCAGGCGGACGTGCGTTACCTGTGCAGTCCCAGCGGAGCTGCCGGTACCAATTACGCCCAATGGCAATTCACCGGGTTGGAACCCGGTGGAACCTACCAGGTGTCCGTGACCTGGGAGGCCACTTCGACGCTCACCTCCGCGGCGCCCTACTCGGTCTTGGGCGGCAGCGAGACGGTGACGATGCTGATCAACCAGCAAGCCCAGCCCAGCAGCTACCCCGGAGCGTTCACGGCCAGCGGGGCCACTTGGGTGAACCTTGACGCGGCCTATACGATCGACGGGACAACCCTGACCGTGCGTGTGGCCGACGTGCCGGGCGCATGCGTGGGTGCGGATGCCGTGCGGATCCAGCAACTGACTACGCCCGAGATCACCGTGCTGAACGGGGGCCAGTCGCTGGTCTCGAACAGCAGTTCAGTGAACATGGGCGGAACGCCGAGCTACGTGTTCACCATCCGCAACGACGGCGGCGACACGCTGCAGCTGGGGACGCTGACCGTCCCGGCAGGTTTCCTGGGCAGCGGACCGGTGCCCGCGGCCTTGGGACCGGGCGAGTCGGGCCAGTTCACGATCAGCTTGGATCCCAG
>CAIYOB010001128.1 GCA_903927685.1 uncultured Planctomycetaceae bacterium | reverse complement strand
TGTCCAGTAGCCTGCCGACGGCGTGTCGGGCGACGGCGTGTCGGGCGCGGCGGCTACCAATGCAGGGTCGCGGCCGCTAAGATCGAGAATCACCGCCCCCCCAACTATCGTCCAGATCGCGGCTGAGATTGACTACTTTGCTTCGTAGGAGGATACCGTCGAGGAGTCCCTGATGCGAGACGAATGCCTTCCCTTGGCAACTCCCTACGATCCGGCGGAAGACCCACCCGGCAGTGTTGACCCTCTCGGCACGGTCACCGGGGCCGAGCAGTTGGCCGACGTGCTGTTCGTGGGCATGACGGCCCGGATGTGGCGAGCTCGGCATTTGACCTTTGCGGCGCTGGCCGCTTGGGTTGCCGAACAAGCCGCGAACCGCTCCGGGGGCGACGAAGAGTTCCGCTTGGAGGCACGATTGGCTTTGGAGCGGTTGTTCGTATCGGCCATCGCCCGCCAAGAACGGCAGGACGACAAGTGGGGCCAAGCGTCCAGGCGTCTCCCCGGGATCAGCCTAGCGCGGAGGGCGCTTGCCTCCGGCGACCAGCCGTTGGGCAAGCTCACATTCCTCAAGGGGCAGGCCATCAACGGTCCCTTCGGCGTGGTCGCCCGACTGGCTCGGCATCTGAAGATCGTCGACGACGAGGATCGACCGGGCCGTGCGGGCCAGGAATTGCTGCTGGCTTGGTCCGTCGATCAGGAACTCGCCGGATTGCTGGACGAAGCGAATTCCAAGAGGCCGGGAGCAGCGTGGATTCGTCGGTTCGCTGACGAGGTGGTCGCCTACGCTCGGGAAGGCCGTTGGCGGTCTGCTAACTGGCCGGGTTGGGCGGATTTGGCGGAGCGGCTACGGCCGGATGTCCTACGCGGCGGAGAACGCAAGGTGATCTATCGGCTCTTGACGGGCGACACGTCCGCCGAGCGGCGTCGATGCCTGGAACTGCTGGAACGAAAGGAAACGGTCGCCGGCTACAAGGAACTGATCGGCAGCAGCGGTCGCGGCCATGTGGACCGTCAGATACTCGTTCACCATCTCGGTACGGTCGTCGAATCGAGCGAAAACGAGGGCGACCGGCGGATTCATTACGTCATCGGACTGATCGATGCGTACGAGCAAGTGGCAGGCCACTTGCAGTCCGTCATGGAGGGGCTGCTTTGGGGATTATCCCACTGTGGCGGGCGAGCCGGGCAAACAGAACTGCTTGCCGTTCCGAAGGTGGCCGCGCATCTCGCTGACGCCCGCGCCGCCCTCCGGACAGCCGGCGAGCGTCTTGAGGAACAATTGGAAGGATGGGAGGGGCAACCGCAGCTTCATGGCGTTGTGGACCACGACCGTCTGAAGGAACTGCTCTCCGACGCTCAGGCAGGACTCGCGGAAGAGTCGCAGTTGGTGGAGAATGTCCTGGCACGTCACGAGCGAATCCAGCGGCAGAAGAAGAAGGCATTCTGGATCGAGCGGTACGGTCCCCAGCTGACGCTGATGCCGGGCTATGGGGACAACAGCGAGGCACCGTCTGCGTACGGCGGGGCGTACCTCCATCCGTTCCGGGTGACCAACGCATACAGCTTCCTGGCCGACCCGCGCGGCGCCGGCGGTTCAGCAGCGGGTATCGAAATCCATCGATGACGTTCGGCGCACGGCGCGGAAATGGATGGATGCCCCCACGGTGTTCACCCCGCGTCAGCGTCCGCGGCTCTCGCTGGCCGTAACGCGGCCGGCGACCGACCGGAGTCCGGCAAGATCCGCGCTGGCCGATGTGTTATCTGCCTGGGCAAATCGGCGGGCCCTGTCGGTCTGCGTCGTATCGCCGTTCGTCGGTCAACACGAATCGGGGGACTCACGCGACGCGGTCATCGACAAAATGATTGAGGTGCCGCGCAGTCGCGAGTGCCAGGGCTGGCGGGTCCTGCCCGAGAAGCCGAAGAACGAGCCCGAACAGAAGCCGTGCGTGCTGATTTCCGACGTGTTCGGCCACTGCTGGACGGCGGCCTTTGCGCCCCCGCGATCCGCCTACGTTCTACCCTTGCCCCTGTGCGTCGAAGGAAAGGAAAACAGGAATCGGAACCTGCACAGCAAGGCGATCCTTCTGGAAGCCGAAGACGACGTGCTGCTAATGATCGGATCGAGCAACTTCACGCCGCACGGGATGGGCGTAGGCGCTCATAATCTGGAGGCGAACCTGATCGTCGAGGATCGCCAAGGCGAACGGCGGGGCGGAATCGCGCTGGCCGACCGCCTGCAGCTTCCGCTGAAGTGGGACAGCGGCCTTGCGCCCGACGAGGTGGTTTGGCAAGAAGTCGCTGAACCTGCCGAGGATACCCCAGGCCGAGCGGAATTCCTGCCGCCGTTCTTTTCGTGGGCCACGTATTCCCAGATCACCGGGGTGTTGACGGTCGAGTTGGATCGAAGCCAGCCGGAGCCGGAACGATGGGTGTTGCGGCTACCGGGTTCCGCGGGAGGTACCGACTGGACGCTGTTCTCAAACGACCACCAGCCAAAACCCGACGATAACCTGCCGCTGACCTACGCGTTTCCACAAGACGCACGGGGAGTGAACATCGTCGCGTTGGCGGTCGACTGGACCGACGCGGAAGGGCACGCGCGTAGCGCTCGGCTCGCCGTCTGCGCGGAAGGTGCGGATTCGCTTCTACCGCCGGGCGAGTTCCAACACCTTACCGCCGATTCGATCACCGCCTGTTTGAGCAGTGGTTTGTCGCCGTCCGTTTGGATCGAACGCCAGAGGACGTGGCCGCCCAACGGAAGGAACGGCGGGCCAGACTCGCTGCCCCTCGTGGACACATCCGATTACCTGCTCTACCGCGTACGGCAGTTCGGCCGTGCGATCACGGGCATGTGCGACCGGATCATTCGGACGCTCCCGCGTGCCGATGCGATCCGCTACCGGCTGCTGCGGGACCCCTTCGGGCCGCTGTCGCTGGCCAACGCGATCGTGACGCCTGCGGATGGTGACGCCAAGGGCTGGTGC
>CAIYOB010001127.1 GCA_903927685.1 uncultured Planctomycetaceae bacterium | reverse complement strand
TCGCTCGACAAAGAACGCGATGAGTTCATCGCGATCCAGCTTGCTGCGCAAATGTGCGACGCCGCAGCGCCAGGACAATGTCGCCGACGGGTCGGCTTGTTCCGCGACAAGCCGAAACACGCCCAGGGCCTTCAGATAGCTCATCAGCGGTTCCGGCGTGCAGCCGGAGAGCGTCAATTCAGGCATGACTCGCCTCCTTCTTGCTCGCCCGCACGTCAGCGGCTCGGAGCAGCGATTCCAGATAGGCCAAACGAAACGGGCCGAGTTCCGCGAGCAACTTCAACGCGTTGGCCGTCCAACTTTGCTCGCCGCCGAGTTGCATCGGCGTCAGGTCGAGCGTGATCGCCGGGCGCGTTTCGCCGTCGAGGTCGACAGCGTTCAGAGAGTCGCCGTGGTGGACGCCCAGCGCGAACAGCGTGTCGAGCGTGGCCGGCTCGTCCTCGCCCGGCAAAGCTCGAATCGCCAAGCGTGATCTCCCGTGATGCGCGGCGATGAGATAGGCCACCACGAACGGAACGTCTTGTTGCAGCGCCGCCAATGCGGAAGCCAGTTCGTGCCGGAAGTGCTTTCGACCGTGGCATAGCCGCCTCCTCACGCCGGACTTCGCCCAAAGTTGATCGGCCGCGAGCGACGGATTGGCGTTACGCATTCCGTGTTGAAACGCCCAGTGAGCCTTGCCGAGATCGTGCCATTGCGCCGCCTTCATCAAGTGCATCCGCCAGCCGTCGTCGAGGTCAAGCGTGTCCAAGAGGGCCGCGAGTTCCCGGCACACGTTGGGCGTGTGCTGTGCGATAGTGAGCGCTGGACCAGCCAACGCCGAATTCGGGTCGCTGCCAGCACTTTCTTCCGACTGCGCGCCGTGCGCGGGCACGGCAACGGACTTCTCGCTGCCCGGATCCCAGCCTTTGCCGGATTTCGTCTCCACGTTCCAGTCGTATCCACCGATCACCGAAGGCAGCAGGATCGTCAGGCCGGGGCGAACCTGCTTCGGGTCGAGCTTGATCCATTGCTCATCGAGATGGTCCCAGACGTAGCCAACTCCGCGTCTTTTCTCGGCCCGCGATTCGAGGAAGACGCGAGCCTGTCCCACGGGCACGTTGCACAACTCGTCGCGTTGCGGTGCGGGCTCGTCGCGACCGGGAGGCGAGTCACCGGCGTCACGCCAGAAGACTTGGACGTCAGTCTCCGGATCATCGCCGCGGACGAAACGCTGGATGTCGATGTCGTTCCCCGACAGGTCCGGGGCCGTGTCGAACAAGTCCAGCAGATCGCGCCGACGAAGTACGTGCTTGTGCGCGAATTTCAACGGGATGTTCTCTCTCGACTTGAAGCGGTCGAGATCGCGTGGCGAGACGCTTTGGTTGTCGAGCTTCTTAAGCTGGTCCCTGGCGAAAGCCAAGTCCGCCGACAAATACGGCGGCGACAGCTTTTCATCCAGATCAATCCAAAACACATGCCCGGGGCCATCGTCACCGGTGCGGTTACACCGGCCCATGCGTTGCACGAGACTCGACCACGGGGCCAGTTCCGTGACGAGCGTGCGGGCAGAGATGTCGACGCCCGCTTCCACGACTTGCGTAGCCACGAGGATGCGGTCGCCGCCGGGCTGCTGAAGCCATTCGTTCAACTGCCGCCGCTCGGCCGGTCGAAATCGCGAGTGGACCAGCAGCAGGTTCGGCGTGAGCGATTTGTTCCGTAGCTTCAGCAACTCGTCGTAAACGGCCTTCGCCCGCTCGACCGTGTTTACGATGACGAGCGTTTGCGTGTTCGGCTGGTGTAGCCCCGTCCGCTCGCCGGAGCCAAGAATTGCCTTCGCGATGTCCTTCATATCCTTCGACGACACCGCATCCAGCGAGGCGAGTGCCTTCGCCGCTGTCATTCGCTGAAAGAGCGGGCGGCTGGGATCATAGTCGTCATCGCTCAATTCAAGCGGGTCAGCGGAGAACTTGCCGCGAAAATCCACCGTGTCGAGCCAGCTCGGTTCCAGCGTGGCGGACATCCAAACCGACGGACAATCGCCGAACGTTTCGAGTGACCGGCGCAGCCCGGCGAGCTGCGCCGACGTGCTGACGCCACTGGCCATCAACTGGGGCTCGTCGAAAACCCACAGGCAGTCGTTGTTCAGCAGGCCGAAATCGATCGGCCAATGAAAGCGGCTGGCGGAGTACCCGCGGTTCAGCGCCCGCGAGAGCAGCATGTCCTGTGTGCCGATGAGCACCGCCGGTTGTTCCGGGTGCCAGAACCACTCGTCCGTTTCCACGCCGCCCATGAGCACCTGGACCGGAATGTCGAGCCCCAGGTTACTGATCCACCGCAGTGCTTCCCGCTCGGATTGGTCAACCAGCACCCTCATCGGCAAGCAATACACGAGCCGTCGCGGTGTTTCTTTCGGCCGCGTCTGCCAACGGTACAACCAGCCGAGAATTGCCGTGGCCGTTTTGCCGGCGCTGGTGGGAACGCGCAAAAGGTGCGGCAATGTCGCTTGAGTTGCGAATCTGCTCTGGTAAGGATACGGCGCAACGGTTCGCTCGCCACCCATCGCTCTTCGAAAGAACTCGTGGAACACGTTCATTGGTGACGGCCTCCAACCGCCTCATCGCCCGTGATGGATAGTGCCCACCCCTCCGTATGCAAATGCCGCCCGCGCGATTCGTCAACGAATCGTCGGCGTCCGTCCCTACAACGTTTTCTTGACTGCGTCAGCGTTCCGTCGCACCGGGAACGCCTCAGGTGAGGAGATGGCTCACCCGCCGTCCCGTGCGCACGAGCATCCGGACCGTCTCGTGGGCCGGTTCCCCCCGCTGCCTTGGGGGCTTCAGCATAACCGCATGACAGCCGAAGCTCAACACCCGCCATGTGATCCGCCTTATGATCTGGTGGGGACGCCAGTTCGGCCAGCCGGTGGCGGTCCGCACCGACCAACCGGTTCCTCCCTCGGGTTTAGTCTCTTCACGGCCGGGTTTATCGCCAGGCCCGTGACACGTTTGGTCACCCACGGCCAAAGTTGTTTCCTGAACCGCCGCCCGCATGACGGCCGACGGTTCGATTTTGATCCGGTATACTCCCCAAGACCGCGGCTGAACAGCCCAGGTGGGACATACAGTTGTCCGACCATTCTTAGGGGATAGGTGTTCAGGTGTTCGTCATGAACGCATTGGTGCCGGCCGGGGAGTTGTTCGACGATGTGGCGCGTGACGGCGTTCGGCTCGCAAATCCGTGGCTGTCATGGTCCATAATTGCTGCGATCGGATGACGAACTCTGGGTTATCGCAAAGGAAGCAGTAACCGGGATCGCACGCTGAAGCGAGGACTACAACAGCCCGCGGTTTGACCCGTAAGCCGGACCCTGGCACGGGTGGCTGCGAGCGTCGGGGGCCAACACGCGGCGAACGGGCCGTTGCACCAGGACGGGCCAGGCGGCAGAATAGAATGGCGGCATCGCTCAGCTGGCCTCACGGAACCGTACTATGAACCTGACAGTATTCCTTGTCCTGGTGGCGGCCTCGGCTGGTTCCCAACAGCCCGCGGCCGGGGCACCGAGCAGTGCCTTTCAAGGCGACGCCGAGCCGCGGCCCCAGGGCCGGATTGACGAACTGGTTCTCGGCCGGCTGAACGAACTGGGGATCACGCCCGCTCGGGTCTGCTCCGACGGCGTCTTTG
>CAIYOB010001126.1 GCA_903927685.1 uncultured Planctomycetaceae bacterium | reverse complement strand
TCCAAGGTGCCCGGCTGCAGAACCCCGGGTGACTGTGCCGCGTGCTTGATTTGCAGGGCCTGGACGGCGAACTCGATGTCCACCGTTCCGCCGGGCCCGCGCTTCAAGTTCCGCCGCGTAGCGGTTTCTTCCAGCCGCTGGCGCATCCGCCGGATTTCCTCGGCGTACCCCGGCCGCCACCCCTGGCCGACGATGGCCCGGTACACCGCCTGCATCACGGCTTGACTGGCGGCTGGCGAGCCGGTGATCGTCCGCGCCTTGCACAGGGCTTGCCGTTCCCAGACCTGACCTTGGCCTTCGGCAAAGTACCGCGAAAACTCGTCCAGCGACACGGCCAGCGCGCCGCTGCGGCCCGTGGGACGCAGACGCGGATCCAATTCGTACAGCCGCCCGAACGGACCGATCTGGCTGATGACCTTGATGATCCGCTGCGCCAGCTGCGTGAAGAAGTGCTGGTTCGTCGTGCTCTGCTCGCTCCGTCCGCGCTGCGGGTGCTGGGTGATGCCGTCCGATTCGTACAGGAAGACCACGTCCAGATCGCTGTGATAATTCGGCTCGCGTCCCCCCAGCTTACCCAGCGCCAGGATGACCATCTCGCAGGGCCGCTCCTGGCCATCCTCGCTGCGGATCGTCGGCGTTCCGAACTTGGCGCACAGTCGCTGGTACTCGCCTCCCGTAATCCGCCGCAGGCAGACCTCGGCGATGTCGGACAGCACACGTTGGGTGTTGCGGATATCTTCCTTGCCTAGCACGTCGCGGACGCCGACCCGCAAATGCAGCGAGTTCTTGAAGCCGTGCAGAATTGGCTCGCTGTCTTCCGCCCCGCGGAGCAGGTCGGCGAGCATGGTGTCCAGCCAGGCCAGGCTCGGCAGTTTGTCTAGGACCAGCGAGTCCAGCAGTTCGTCGATCATGCCCGGATTGCTGGTCAGGATACTGGACAAGTACGGCGTGGCCGCGCACAGCCGCACGTACAATTGCAGCGAAGGTGGATGACAGCTGAACAGTTCCCAGAGCGCGCCCTTGCCGCCCAGCGAGTCGCTGATCTTGCTGAGATCGACCAGTGTCGAGTCGGGGTCCGGCGTGGCGGCGATAGCCTGCAACAACGGCCGCGCAATGGCGGCCAGGAAGTGGCGGCAGCGGTGGGACGCCAAGAACGACACCTTCTCGTTCGCCAACGCCAGTAGATGCCGGTAGGCTTCCGTCGGCTGCCGGAACCGGTACCGCTCCAGCACGGTGCGAATGACCGACTCCGGCGGCTCCGGGTCCAGCATCAGGTCCGTCTCTTCGGCGGCTTCGTCGTCAGCGGCGAACGGCTCGTTCAACAGGTGGTCCAGGATCGCCCGATTCCGCTCCGTCCGCTGCTTGTAGTCGGCTTTGAACGCTTGCAGCGCCGAGCGATGCGGGCCGTCGGCATAGCCCATGCGGACGGCCAGCTTCCGCAATTCTTCGTCCTGCTCGGGCATCGTGTGCGTCTGCAAGTCGCCCATGATCTGCAGCCGATGCTCCAGTTTGCGTAGCAGGATGTAGTTCTCGGCAAGGGCCGCGCGTTCCTGCAGCGTCAAACAGCCGGCCTTTTCCAGCCGGTCGATGGCTTCCAGCGTATTGCCGGTGCGGACCTCGGGCAGATTGCCGCCGTTCAGCAACTGCAGGAATTGGATCACGAACTCGATGTCGCGGATGCCGCCGTGGCCCGTCTTGACGTTCCGCTCGTCGCCGCCCTCGCGGTGCGTCCGCTGCTCGATCTGCCGTTTCAGGGCTTTGATACCCATGATGTCGGCCCAACTGAGGTAGCGGCGATAGACCCACGGCTCGATCTGTTCGAGGAATTCCCGCGCCAGATCGAGGTCGCCGGCGACGGGGCGGGCTTTGACCAGCGCCTGGCGTTCCCAGGTGCGGCCGGAGATGTCGTAGTATCGCAGCGCCGCGTTGACGCCGATCACCGGCGGGGCTTGACGCCCATCGGGACGGAGCCGTAAATCGACCCGATAGGCGGCGCCCCGACTGGTGTTTTCCGTCAAGTACTTGACGACCTGTTGCGCCATCCGCTCGAAGAACTCGGTGTTCGTCACGGCTCGCGGGCCGTCGGTCTTGCCCACGTCATCGCACAGGAACACCAGATCGATGTCGCTGGAGTAATTCAGTTCCTGGCCACCCAGCTTGCCCATCGCAATCGCGGCGAACCGAGCCCGCTGGCGGTCTGGCAGACGCGGCACACCGCGCTGTTCCTCCAGTTTGCGGCGCGCCGCCCGGACCGCGGCCTCGCAGATCGCGTCCGCCAGGACCGAAATCTGTTCAATCACCGTTTCCAACCGCTGGCGGCGGACGATGTCGCCGTAGGCGATCCGCAGCGTTTCCCGCTGCTTGTGCCGGCGGAGCACCGCCATCACATCCCGGTCGTCGCTGACCGCCTCGACGTCCTTGCAGATCTCCCGGACCAGCACCTCGCGAGCCACGGGCTGACCTTCCGTCAGCCGCAACAAATCAAAACTCTCCGGATCGCGGATCAACAGGTCGCTCAGATACTGGCTGCTGCAGAAAATCTGCAGCAGCGTCGGCAGGGCCTCCGTGTCCCGCTCGAAGAAGGCCGCCAGCGCCAGCCGATTGCGGGCAGCGGCAAAGAACCGGTCCAAGTTGTTCAACGCCATGTCGGCGTCGCTGAGCGTCGGCAAATGCTCGGACAACTGAACGGCCAGCGTGCCCATCAAGTCCGGCGTGACGCCCGCATGGGCGATCGACCACCAGTTTGCCTGGGCCCGCGGAACATTCTTCAGTCCGACCTGCTTCAGCCAAGCGGCAAGTTCGGCCGGTTCGTCAAAGCTCTGAATGAGTGTGGCAGGTTCCATGCCCCTGAGTGTATGCAACGATAGCCCCAGTCAACAATAGGACTGCGGCCCCATCCGCGGTCAACCGGCCAGCGACCAGGCCCCGCGGGGACCGGATCTTCGGGCCCCCCCCCTTTGCCGCATGGCCCAAACGACACGCCGGAACTGTGAGCAAGTTCAACGCGGCGGGATTCGTGCGGGAAACGGGCGGCCGCTGTGTGAGCCGATCCGAGTATCAGCTTTCGCCCCGTCGGGCTTGCCGTGCCGCTGGAAAACGCACTCGATCTGCGTCCCATCCGGCTGCGCGGCTACCGCCTTGAACTGAATCGGCCAAGTAGTAAACTTGTCCCTGCCGCCGTGACGACATGCCATCACGCGGAGCGTGATGGCTACCTTGAAATCCGCCCCTGAATTCTCGAGCGGGGCTTAGCCCGCCGACGGCCGGAAAGCAGCCAGGACGCAGGGTGCGGCTTGAAAGTACGGCCCGGCGGAGGAATCGCAAACCGGGCCGGCATAGACGCCGCGGCGACAACTTGGACGGCGACACGGGAGCACCCAGCATGACCAGTGTGCGAGCAAGCTTGATGCCCCTTGTAAAAAGGGCTATCCCGGGCTGGGGTCTTCGCCAGCGGTTGACCCACCGAAGGCGAGGCGCGGTGCTTCTGACCTGCGATGATGGGCCGTGCCCGAACGTGACCCCGCGGGGCCATGATTCTCTGGACCGCGGGAACGCCAAGGCGGTGCTCTTTATTCCCGGGGTCGGCGCCGCCCAGACGCCACAATTGTTCGGCAAGATCCTGACGCGCGGACATCGGCTCGGCAATCATACGTTCTCATCGGCGACACGCGACTCCGGGCCAGCGTGCAGAAACACTGCTCGCGAAAGTCAGGGACCGGGACATCATTGGAATCGCCGGTGCGAACCGGCCCTGCACAAGGAGCCAACCATGCTGCGGACAACGAGAACCTGGCTTGACCTTGCCGCTGGTCTACTCGCCGCCGCCATTTTTGTTTCCTATCAGCCAGCGCCAGCCGCCGAG
>CAIYOB010001125.1 GCA_903927685.1 uncultured Planctomycetaceae bacterium | reverse complement strand
TGATCGTCAGCTTCTGCAGGAAACAGCCGCATTCGCCCCACGCCACGGTTCAAGACGTGGAACACCATCCCCCCAGGAGCAACTCGGGCTGTTCGCGGCATGCCCCCAATCTAAGCCAAGTCGCCCCTGCCTGTCAATATTAGACCTGTCCCGTTTAATTGCCCCTGTCCCGTTTAATTGCCCGCCCCCCGAAAAATCTTCACGCACGCTTGCCGAAAGGACACGGGTGGTATATTTATCGGGGTCGAATTTTGGGATCGGGGCGGTCGAGGAACTTTTCTTGCCGAGTCGCGTTCGCGGTAGCGGCCACGGATATGGGCACGAGAATGAACCATCGTCGGCGATGTTGGATTGTCCTCGGCATATGCGTCGGCGTTTCCTCGCTGCTACTTCTCCTCGGGCCTCTTGATCCACCTCGTCTGTATTTCTCCCTGGTCGGTCCAGGCGATGATTGGGGATCGGGCGTGACTGAGGCACTGCCACCATCGCCTCCGTTGTCGGTACCGGAATGGGTGCGCGAGTCCTGCAGGCGAGAGATGCCGCCGCCGGTCGCCAAAATGCCCGATGTTCCCGGACTCGTCGCGAAACCGTTCGACAGCGATGTGGCCGAGAATCTTGGCATGGCCGTTGTCCTCACACGCAGTATCCCCAGGGAAGCCGGCGAGCAGCACATCTACTATCGTCTGGCTGCCGACGCACTGTGGCGGAACGGCCGTGTGCCCACCCACGTGGACCTGCATGAAGTTGCATTGTTTTGCGCAGAGCCGGATGCCGTCATATTGGCTTCACGATGGAATTCATGGTATCCCTACTCGGAGAACTACCAGCGCTATCGGGCCAGTCAGATCGATTTGGAACTCCGCTGCCAATTTGCCATTTATCGCTTCGATCCCAAGACGCACCAGATCCGCTTTCTCTTTCCAGGACACGAATTGCGACCCTCGCCTGATCGGCGACGCGTTGCTTATCTGACATCGCTAAATGGTGCAGGTCCGCGCTACCACACGATTTGGGTCTACGACATGAATAGGAAGCAGCCGGCCCCCGTACTATCCTTCTGGATCGCCGCTTGGGCATCGGTCTGGTCGGTTGACTACGAGTGGTCCGCCGACTCGCGAGTTTTACGGATCACAGGCGATGCTGATGGGTTTGCGCGACGAGGCCCACGGCGAACACGGAAGGTGGACATGGCATATGTCGCAGATACGGGAAACCTGTACGACTTGGAACAATGACGGTTTTTGGGATCCATCGGTCGTTTCCTCAAATCGTGGCGGGTCAACCAGGAGCACCGCGAGCCGCGAGTGGGGGCCCAATAACGCAATTGCGAGCCACCTTCCAGGCCAGTTCTCCGCTGACCTTGTCCAAGGCGGCCAGCCACGAATTGCCGGCGTGCAGGCGGGCCAGAATGACGTGCTGGCGGGTCAGCACGGGCGAGCTGCCGTGATCCCAGAAACGCTGGTCCTCGCCGAATCGTTCGACCAGGTTGGCCTGCCAGCGAATCGATCCATCCAGTTCCACCGCGGCCAGCGTGCCGCTCTTGAAGGACACGTGCTGCCCGTGTCCTGTGCCCCACGCCAGCGCGGCCAGTCGGCGGGCGGATCGGCGCCGGCGACCGGGCCGGCCAGCAGCAACACGACGGCGAGGAGTCGAAGTCGGGCGGGTCCTGCCGCGTGACGCGGCATGGCGGTGGGCAGTTGAAAACTCGGTCTTGGCAAACGGTTACGCTCTTCCAGGTTCTGTTTTTCCCACGGATGGCAAAGCCGGCTCACGGATAGGGAAAAAACC
>CAIYOB010001124.1 GCA_903927685.1 uncultured Planctomycetaceae bacterium | reverse complement strand
TCAGCGTCACGTTCTTCTCGGCGCGGACCAGTTGCTCGTGGTGCGCATCCTGACCGAACACGAGGCGTTTCACGATGTCAGCATTGCGCGGGTACGGCCCGACGTCGATCTTGCCGATGGGTTTCACGCCGACCTCGGAACTGGCGTTGCCGCCCAGCGTGGGACGGTCCTGAAGCAGAGCCACCTGCAAACCCAATTGCCCGGCGGCGACGGCGGCGCACAGGCCCGCGTAACCGCCGCCGGTGACCACCAAGTCGAATTTTCCGACCGTCTGCGGCGGCCCGATCTGCAGCAGTTGGCGGCGCAACGCCGTCAGTTCCCGCAGGTCGTCCGGCGGCGGCGTGTTCGCAGCCGACTCGGGCACAAACAGCACGGCGTCGCAACGGCCCTCGAAGCCGGTCAAATCGTGCAGGGCCAATGCGGCGTCCCGCTGCTGGACCGTGACCACGCCGCCGTCCTGCCAAGCCCACTTGCCCTGGCCCTCGACACCGAAGGTCGGGCCTGCCGGCTGGCCGTCCAGCAGCACCTGAAAACGCCCCGGCCCGGGCTCGCCGCCGGACGCCCAATCACGCGTCCGCACGAACAGCCGGTACCGGCCCGCCGCCGGGAACTGAACGCGAGTCACGGCATCCTCCACGCCTTGGCCCAGGCCGTGGGCCAGCAGGAACGGCGAGCCCATCTGCTCTGCGAACTGCGTGTCCAGGACCCAGCCGCCGTGCTTCTCGAATCCTTCGGCCTCGACCCACAGCCGCCCGTCGGGCGCCGCGCGGTGGACGATCGGCTCGCGGAGTTCGCTGGCCACCGCCGCTGCGGGAGACCGATCGGCAATCAGGCGCGCATAGCGGGCGATGGTGCGCGGCGTGGCGGACAGCACCTTGCCCGTCGCTCCACCGCGCTGCACGTAGTCATAGAACTCGTTGATCCGCGGCTGCGGGTTCTTGCCACCGTAGGCCCGGCCCACGTAAATGGGACTGCCGTGGATCGGACAGTCGAGCGCGCCGACCAGCCAGCCGGGCTGGCCCGCCGCGGCGAACTTCTGCTCGACTGCCGCAAACGTCGCCGGGTCGCCGCGGACGAACGGCGAGGCCGAGTGCCAGCGGCCCGCCTGGTTGAGCACCACGAAGTCGCCGTCGCGGTAGAGGACTCGGCTGTCGCCGGGCAGGATCGAGGTGATCAGGTATTCGAACCCCGCGTCCTTGACCGCTTTCCACAGGGCCAGCTGCGCTGCGCCGGGGGCGACCGCGTCCTGGGCCTGGCCGTGGTGATCGCCGAAGCAGTACACCCCCCGCGGCGCAAACCGCTCGCCGGCGACTTGGGCCATCTTCTGCCGCGAGTCGGCCATCAGGGCGGCCAGCCGCTGCGGGTCGGCGGCCGTCTCCCAGATGATCCCCGCCCCGGTCGCGTGCAGCACCGGCTCGACCAGCCCCAACACGCGTCCCTCGCCGACCGGGACGTGCATGGGCTCGACCGCGTCAGGGTCCCAGTGGTAGCGCTGCCAATGGACGCCGGACCCGATCTTGACCTTGGTCATGGCGGACCAGTCGTAGAACGTCAGGACGGAATCGTTGTGCGACAGCTCCCCCGAGTGCAGGACCCACGTCGCCAGGATCTTGCCGTCGGCGGCCCATTGCCGCAGTTGTTCATCGGACGGTTCCACGTCGATCCACGACTTGGCTGGTTGCGGGAGCGTGACCGGATGGCGGGAGAACACGCTCAGGATGTGGCGGTGTGGTTCGGCCACGTTGTAGCCCATCGGCCGCGCCGCCAGGGGCAGCAGTTGCGGATCGCCATACCACCGCCCCAAGGCATACGTTTGCGGCTTGTCGGCCGTCAAACGCAGCATCTGATCGCGCCGCCGTTCCGCCTCCGGACCGCGCCGGCCGTAAGCCAGGATCAGCCGGCCTTCACGGATGCAGAACGGCAGCAGGTAGCTGGCCACCGTGGGCTCCAAGGTATCGATGCCGGTCGCGTCGGCCGCGTACCGCTCGACCACTGCCAGGTTGGGATCATCCAGGCCCAGGTCCAACGCCTGCTTCACCTGCAGAGCCTGCCAAGCCGATACGTCGGCATCCGGTTTCGCCACAGTCCAGACGGTGTTGACTCCCAACTCCCGCAAACGCTCGATCTGCTCGGCCGGCAGGCCTAACGGCACGGCCAGTGCTTTGCGCGTCGAACATTCGGGATAATACGCCGCCAACGGCACCTTGCCTTGCTCGAACGCGACCGCCACCGAGGGCATCTTGACGCCCAGCTCCTTCGCGACCGTGGCGTAAAGCCCGGGAAGATCATCGGGCCCCTCGACCACCCTTTCGGCCCCTGTTCGGACCATCGAATCAAAGACCGACACCCCGGCGAGGCGCACCACCGTGGTACGGAACGCCGCCAAGGCTCGCCCCATTCGCAACGCATGCTGCCCGCCGATCATCGAACTGCCGTGGGGCGCGAACAGCCCACCCTCTTGATGATCGGCCGCGTAATAGACATCGAAGTCCGCCCCCGCTTCCTTCGCCATCCAAGCGAGCGTCATCGCCGCCAGGTCCCGCCGCGGCTCGTCGTACGGGGCCAGCAGCAATACAAGCGTTGGTTTCCGTTGGGCCGCCGTTGCCAGTTGGGCCGGACTCGGCACCGTCAAGCACGTTACCAAGATGCTCGCCAGAACCGCCATGGTCCACTTCATCTGCGCCATTGCTGCACTCCCGATGTTGTTGCTCATCGTCAAAGTATCCAACTCCTTCTTCCAAGTAGCGTCGTCACGGCTGCTGCGACACCTGGATGCGAGTGGCCAGCACATCCGTCGCATGCTCAACGCCCGAGGCGATGATCCACCGCCGGCCCAACCGCGTCTCGTCTCCCTGCCCATCATCGTGATTTCGTTGTGGCGTCTGAGGTGTACGTCAAGTCGTCAAGGTAGATGCGGACAAAGCTGCCGCCGATATGGGTCGTAAACAATCCGAACCGGTCGAGCACGGCTCCCTTGGCCTTGTCGCCGGGTTTCAAGGGAAGGGTGACAGTCTCGTTTCCCAGCGTCGCGCAAATTGCACCTTGACCGCCGGAAGCGTCGGGATCGTAGGCCAGTTTCCACGAGAATTCCTGTTGCGGGACGAGCACCGGTCCCTCGCGTCTATCGACGCTAACCCTGGGCGGGTGCTCGCGCCCGCTGCGACGCTCGATCGGGCCCGCTCGAGTGGTTGCGTAGGCCGGGGCAAAATAGTAGCCGATGCGGGTTGGCCCCCCGATCCGCACGCCGAGGAAATCGCCGGCCTGATGCGGCGAGTTCTCCTTGTGGGCGCTGTTGAACCAACCCAGGTACATGCCCGAGTCCGGGGGCCCGGCGGCGAGCATCACTCTCCCGCTGGCCTCCAAGCGGTCGGCCAAGGACAGCGGACCAACGCGGTCGGCGTAGTAGCCGTAATCGCCGCTGCGCCAGATCACGCCGCCCAGTTCGCCCGCCAGTCCGCCAACGTAGTTCG
>CAIYOB010001123.1 GCA_903927685.1 uncultured Planctomycetaceae bacterium | reverse complement strand
GGCGATCTTCCTGAACCGAGGCTGGACCAGTCTCCGCCCGGCCCGCGCCGCTTTCCTCATCGGCGCGGGCTTGACCTTTGCCCTTCCGGTCTTCATTGCTGTTGCCGGCGCGGTTGCGGGGGAGGCGTTTTCGTGCGTGACCGACGCCAGCTCGGGCTGGATCACCAGTCTGCGCCGTGCCGGCGACGCGAGCGGGCCGGAGTTTCTCCGTCCCGGCCAGTCGCTGGGGCCGGTTGTGTTGCGTCTGCGGACGGGCGACTCGCCGTGGCGCGAAGTCCGGCGGGGCGACGACGACGTGGGGCTGAGTTCCCGGTTCCAAACGCAGGGCGACGCGCTGCGGTGGGAGATCCGCGTGGCGAACACGGGGCGCCAGACGCTGGAAATCGGCGATCTGGTGCTGCCCCTGCCGCTGAATACCGACTATGTCTGGGACCACGACGAGACGTTCATGCGGCGCGTGTTTCGCCACGCCTTCATCGCCGGTCAGGGCTCGTTTCTCTACTGGCTGCCGGTCCAGGGCTCGGGTCCATTCCTCGTGTTGCAGCCCGAGGATGATACCGCCCTGGAGTTCTCGACGGCGACGGGCATGGATTATGCATTTGGCCGCGAGCAGTATGCCGTCTACGTGCACTCGCAAGCGTCCGCCGAGTTGGAGCAGGGCGGGACCTGGCGTCAGCCTCGGACCCGCCGCGTGCTGCAGCCGGGCGAAGCCTTTACCAGCCGCTATGCCTTCCGCTGGGCGGACAGCTACGAGGGCGTGCGTGAGTTGCTGGTCCAGTACGGTGGCATCGACGTCCACGTCGCGCCCGGCATGGTCGTGCCGCGTGACTTGACGGTCTGGTTGGCCCTCCGCACCACGCGGAAGCTCGAGTCCGTCACTCCAGAGTTCCCTGCCGACACCACTGTGGAAGACCTCGGCCTGCGCGGGCCAGACACGCATCTGTACCGCGTGAGATTCGCCCGGCTCGGCGAGAATCTGGTCACGGTTCGCGCGGGCGGGGGGTGGACCATGCCGCTGGAGTTCTTCGTCACCGAGCCGCTGGAGACGATGATCAAGAAGCGGGCTGCGTTCATCGTCCGGAACCAGCAGCATCGCGACCCGGCCAAGTGGTATGACGGCCTGTATAGTCTTTGGGACCGCCGCCAACCCGAGGGCCGAAATCTGCTCGGTCCCGATCACCTGGGCGGCCAGCCGCCGTATGCCGTGAGCGGCTCAGACGACCCGTCGAACGGCAAGTGCCTGCTGGTCGCCGAGAAAAATGTCGCCTTTCCGGACGCCGAAGGAATCGCGTCGCTGGAGTACTTCGTCCAGCGATTCGTCTGGGGCAAACAGCAGCGCACGGACGCCGAGCAGCCATACCCCTACGGCATCTATGGCGCCGATTCCTGGCAGCAGAACCGCGGCAGCGACCGCGACCCGCTGGCGCAAGGCATCAGCCGTCCCGGCGGGCCCAGTGCGTGCCGGATGTGGCGAACCTTCGACTATCCGACCTACTTTGCGTTGTACTTCAACCTGTACCGCATCGCCAAGCAGCGGCCGGACCTGGTCCGGGAACTCAGCGCCGCCGACTATCTGGAACGAGCGTACGGCACGGCGCGCGCCTACTTCCAGGTTCCGGCGAACATCCGCATGGAAGGCGGTTGGAGTTTCACCGGCTGGGTCTACTGGCAGTACACCATCGGCAACTTCCACGAAAAGTACCTCCTGCCGCTGATCGCGGCACTCGAAGCGGAAGGCCAGCAAACCCGGGCGGATTTCCTGCGCGCCGAGTGGGAAAAGAAGGTCAAGTATTTTGTGTACGACCACCCGTGGCCGTTCGCCTCCGAGATGCCCATCGACTCGACCGCCTACGAATCGACGTACGCCGCCGGGAAATACGCCTTGGAACGTGGCCTGAAGCCGGATATCCACCTTTGGCACGACCGCAACCAGGACAAGTGGTTCTCGCATCCGGACATCGATCCGCAGCGGCACGAGGCTTTCCTCCGGCGGCAGCACCTGGCCAATCTGGCCTGCCGCGGCGTGCTGGAAGCGAACTACTGGTCGCTGGGCAGTGACTTTCGCGGCTGCGGCAGTGCCAGCTATACGCTCAGTTACATGTCGCCGATGGGCGGCTGGGCGGTGCTCGACTACGCCCTGCGCTACGATGCACAGCCCGCGGCGAACCTGCGGCTGGGCTATGCCTCGCTGCTCAGCTCGTGGGCGTTGCTGAACAGCGGCGACGCCCGTTCGAACTTTGGCTTCTGGACGCCGGGGCCGCGGCACGACGGCGCGATGAGCTGGGGCTTCCAGCCGCGCCAAGTGGGCACCGAGTGGAATCCCGCCGCGCGCGATCTTCCGCGAGGTCCTTGGCCGGTGTGCGGCGAAGCGGATCACGGCCTGGTGGCTGCCATCGAAGCCGCCAGCACGATCCTGTTCGAGGACCCGCTGTTCGGCTTGCTGGCTTTCGGGGGCGAGGTGACGCCGGGCGGAGATGCCATCGGTGTCATCCCGCGCGACGGCGTGCGACAGCGGTTCCACGCGGTGCTGGGCGCGCGGCGATTGCACGTCACGTTGGATCGGGACGGGTTCGCGGCGGACCAGCCGATCCGGGTTTCCCCTGCCCTGGACCACCTCGCGTTCACGCTCGAATCCCGGACTCCGGCGGCCCACGAAACCGCGCTGACCATCGCCGGTCTGCCAGCGGGCGAGTACGCAACGTCCGTCGGCACCCACATCATCCCGTTGCATGTCGAGAGCAATCGTCCCGTGAGCCTTCATCTTCCGCTGGAGCCCGACCGGGCGACCCGGGTTCAGATCACAGGAATTCCAGCCGCGGCGCCGCACGCCACGCACGAGGTCCCCCAGCCATGAAATCGCCCACTTCATTCGTCATTGTCAGTCTGCTGCTGGTCAGCGCCGGACGCCCGGGCGAAGCGCCGCCGGAAGGTCCGTCTGCGCTGCCGCCGGACGGGGCCAAGACCGCGGACTCGGCTTTCCTGCCCGCCGTGGCGCAATTGACGCTGGACCGAAGCCGGGTGCCGCCGGGAGGGGTCGTTCAGGCCACCTACACCTTTTGCTGCCGCGGTCCGGCGGCGCAGGACCTGACGGTTTTCGTCCACGTCGTGCGCCCGGACGGGCGGCACCTTGGCGCTGATTTTGAACCGGACCTGCCGACCACCGACTGGCCACAAGGCGGTTTTGTGCGCGAAGGTCCCTTCCCCATCGCGCTGCCCGAGGACGCGGCGCCGGGCAGATACGAGGTCTGGGTCGGTATGTTCTCGCCCGTCGGCGGAGACCGCATCGAATTCGACAACGCTCTGCGACAGCGCGGCCAGCGCGAGTACCACGTCGGCGACTTGGAAGTGCTGGCGGCCGACGCCACGCCCGAACCGTCGCCGGCGGTCTTCTCCTGGCTACCGGTGGAGGAAGCCAAGGTCGTCCAAGCGCCGGAGCTTGCGCCTGCCGCCGGCCCGCACGTGCTGGAACGTCTGGCCCTCTCGCTGGATCGCCACGTCTTGAACCCCGTGCTCGAACCGGACGCCTGCGCGAAGTACCGTCTGATCGGCTTCTGTGCGGACGGCTCGCAGCAGATCATCGAGCCGGCCCGGGGGCGGGTCAAGGTGAGAACCAAGAGCGCCAGCGGACATGCCCAGGTCGCGGCCCTCGAAGGCGACAAGATCGTGCCTCGGGAGGGCGGGATTGCCACCGTGGAAGCCACCGTGCGGCAAGGGGGCCGGCGGCTCCAGGCCACGGCCGATGTGGTCGTGAGGCCCTTTTACCGCGACTATCACCAGACCCTGGTGATGAAGCTGTTCCTCGGCATGGAGGGCCAGCCGGTGGAGCGTCTGGCCCAGCTGCCGCTGTTTCAAAAGCCGCACGACGTGCTGTGCACGTTCGAGGTAGCCCTGGAGGTCATTCGCAAGACGGATCACCTGACCCGTGGGATTCCCAAGATCATCTACCTGGTCGGCTGGCAGAAAGGCGGACACGATCACGGCTACCCGGCCTGGAGCGAGGTGAATCCCCGCCTGAAGCGTGCGCAGGATGCCACGGCGCTTGACAGCCTGCGCTGGCTGATCCGCGAAGCGCGGCGCTTTCACACGACCGTAAGCCTGCACATCAACATGGTGGATGCCTACCGGCAGAGTCCGCTGTGGGACGAATACGTCGCCCGGGATTGTCTCGCCAAGGAGGTGAACGGTCAGCTGCTGGTCGCCGGGATCGCGATGCAGGGCGAAGACATGTACAACGTGGTGTATCCCAAAGAATGGGAAGCAGGTCTGGCGCAGCGGCGAATTGACGGCCTGATCGCGATGCTCCCGGAACTCCGGGACGGACACACGATCCACATCGATGTCTTCATCGCTCAACGCGAGGGCGGCGCGCCGCTCAGTCCCTGGCACGCCCGACCGGAGAACGGCGGGCTGACGCCGGACAAGTACGTCGAGACGCAACGGAAGATCTTCAAGTATTGGCGCGAGCGCGGCTTTGACGTCACCGGCGAAGGGATCTTCTGGGCGCACCCGCCGGGGGAAGGCTTCACGGGCCTGCAGGCGATGTCCTGGTGGTACCCGGGCGATCCCGGCTATCAGCTGCAGGTCCCGGAATGCCTGATGGCCCGAGGCCGCACCGACCGCGGCGGCGATGGCGACTTCCGCTTCGGCTCCAGCATGCACGGCGAGGAGATCTGGCAACAAGACAAGAATCAGATGCCGGGCTTCCTGGGCATGTTCTGCCGAACGACCCTGCCGTGGTATTACCTCAGCCGCTTGGAGCGTCTGGAATTCACCGCGGGCGAACTGCGTTACAGCGGCGGGGTCGTGGCCCGAAGCGAAGCCGGGAAACGCGTCATCCGCCAAGGCCTCTTCGTGCTCCGCGAGGACGACGACCTGTTCGTTCCCGCGTTGTGGAACGCCAAGGAGATCATTGCCTACAGCGCCCGGGGATTCGAGCACAAGGCCTGGCAGCTGCCGGCGGACTGGAGTGACGTCACGAGTGTCGATCTGTACAAGCTCACGCGGGACGGCTGCACGCCCTGGCAGCGGACCGTGTGCATCTCGGACTCGAGGCTGGTCTTGTCGCTCGGCCCCGACGAGGCCGTGGCGATCCTGCCGGCCGGAACAGAGCTTGCACCATGAGGGCAATGCGTTATGGAACTCGCCTGGCCCGCGCCGGACTCGGCACCGTGCCGACTGGTGCTGTGCGCCACGCGGGCTCCGGACTACGCCACACTCCGGTTTCGTGTCAATGGCCAGCCCGTGGTCCCATGTCTCGACGGTTACGCGGATGCCGTACAGCCCGCGTTTCCGCTGGGTGAATTCACGCCCCGCAACGGCCAGTTCAACCTCCGCGTCGAGGTCTACTTGACTTGAAGTGTACATGTGGTCAAGTCGTGCTGACATCCCAAACGCCTGCGGCTGCACACCCGCTTCGACCGGATGCTGTCGGGTTAGCTGCCCTCGTTGTTCCGGCCAGATGAAACCCGCCATCCGTCCTTGACTCACCACACGTCCCTGTCTAGCCTCAGTCCTGTGGCAGAAAAGCAATTTCCTATCATCCGGACTGTTCGGTCCCGTGACGGTCCAGGCCGAAGTTGCTCCTGAGGCAAGATGGGGTTCAGCGAACGATGGACGAAGCAGCTTGTTCGACGAGTGGCGTCGATCTGCCCGCCAAGCCGCCGCGGCGGAGGCGAACTTGGTGGCGGTGGCTGGCTCTCGTGCTGCTGTTGGCGGGCGGCGCGGCGTTGTGGGCTGGATGGAGCCCGCGTCTGCCGCGTGGACCGGTGCATCTGGTTCGCGACCCGCAAGGGCAGTTGCTGCCGGCGACGGACCAGGGCTCCGACGGTTCCGGGCTGCATTGGGAGGCCCAGGCCGGCGCGATCCAAGCCCAGAACAATCTGTCGTCTTCCTCGACTTCGGCCCGTTCCCGACGGGCCCGCTTTGCCTGTCGGCGTCTGGCCATCGTCTGTCATTCGCCACACGAATTGATGCAGCGCGTGGGCCCGTGCCTGCTGGAACATCTGAAAAAGTTGCGCGGCTTCGAACATATCGACTACTATCCTGTCGGCAAGGCGCCGGAACCGGGGGCATTGTCGCCGGATGGCATTGTCGAGATCGAGCTGGATTCGATCGGGGAGTCGGGCCTCATGCCCGTGCGCACGCTGGAGGCAACGATCCGCGTGACGGCCTCGTGCGGGCTGATGCGGTCATCGAATTACTACTCCAGCCCGCTGGCTCCACCCTGCGTGGACTGGAACTTTGAGACCGCGCTGGAGCATCATTCGACCACGACCGGCGTGGGCACGCCGTCGTCGCGGTACAAGTTGGCCGCGCAGAACATTGGCCAGCAATTGGGCGAAGCCTTGGTCAAGTACCTGAACGAAATGCACGACAAGGACAGTCCCTTGCCGCTGCTGCCCGACGCGTTCTATCCGCCGTACAAGCCGCCGCCCGAGTTGCCGTGGCCGCCGGAGGTGACGGCCGAAATACGAGCCTCGTCGCACGGGCTGATGAACGCCAACGAGACCCTGTGGCGGCTGGATACGCCGCGGGCTACGGCGGACGTGCTGACGGAGTTGCAGACGCGGTTGACCGACGCCGGCTGGACGACGAATTCGAGGGGACTCCCGCCGGACGCCGAGCCGTTCTTGCGCATGGAACGGGAATCGGCGGTCATCACGGTCTACTGCGAGCCGCACCGCCCCAAGCCGCTGCTCGGCACAACCAGCGTGACGACTCGCCCGGATGCGTCCGCGCCGGGACCGAATCCCAGGCCCCTGTTTGTCCACCATATCGAACGGATGAACCCCGAGCAGGTCGCGGCTGCCGTGGACGGATTGTTCGCCTCCGACGCCCCTGTGGAGTCGCTCCTGTGTTTCGAGCACGGGCTGAACGAAGCCCAGCGTGATCGTCTGCTGCAGCGGTTTCAGGATCAACCTCCCCGATCGCCCGATGCTTGGCTGGTCCTGGCGGAACTGCATCACGCGGCGAAACGGGCGGACGCGGCCTGCGATGCGCTGCAGCGCGCGGCCCTCCTGCTGCGGACCGTCAGCGACCCGGGCGAACTCCGCAAACGGACGGAGGAGTTGGCCAAGAAACTGGGCCAGGAATCTCTACCCGACGCGGTGCCGGACCCGCAACTGTTAGGCGAACTCGGCTTCACCGAAATCCGCCCCGGCATCGAGATCCCGGATCGCCAACTCGCCCTCGACGAACCGGCTCTGTTCTTCGTGCGCCACGCCGAGGGGTCCATCGAGACGCTGACCCTCCGCATCGTGAAGACAGGCAACGGCCCAGACCCGCTTGCCTGCGCGTTGGCGCATGTCCGCAGCGCGAAGCAGGGGCGCTCCTGGGGCAGCGGCGGCCTGACCTATCATCTGTCGCTCGACGGGGCCGGCACAGTGACGTTCCAAGCTGAACCGAGCGACGCCCGCCCGACCTTCCGCCTGACAGCGCACGTATCGGCCGGCACATCCGCCGGGTCAAGCGGGGCGGAGAAGTAGTGCCGAACGCCGGCCATGCGCACGAGTCGTTCCATGACCCGGCAAAGACCCGGGTGTTGGAATGCCGGGCTTTCCATTGGCCCCAGGTGGTGCGTTCGGAGGCCTGATCCTGCAGGGGCGGCCGCTGCGAGGTCGTCAAGCTCCCTCAACCTGTTCCCCAAAGCCCACCATACCTCCCTGTTCAGCCTCGGTCCTGTGGCAGAAAAGCAATTTCCTATCACTCGGCCAGGTGGCGAGCTATCTCCTGGCGGTTCAACCCTTCACGACCACAGTGACGCAGTGGATGCCGTTGGCGCCGGTCCTGAGGAGCGGGCGTGGCAGCGGTTGAGCGATGCCGTTACCGTCGATGGTACGGCAGCATAAGTCGTATTTGCCTGCCGGCAGGCCGGGGAGCAAAGCAGCCCAGTGGGCGAGCGTAAATCGCATCGGCCACTCGAGCGGTGTGCCCTTTGCCGGATCGATCTGGCTCGTGTTCGCGGGAAGCTTTCCGCCCGGAAGCCCTCCGCCCCAGTCCGCGGGCGCCGGCAGAATGGCCGCGTCCTTCCAGTCGGCTTTCGTCCAGTAGGGATCGTCGGCCGGCCACGGTTCATCTTGGCAATGCACGCAGTACTGAACCTTGATGATCCCCGAGATGCCGATCAGCGCAAAGCCCGTCACGGCGGCCGGCTTTCCTGCGGCCACCTCCGTCGGTGCCTGGATGAACCGGGCCTTCGTCTTCATCGCGGCTTCCACATCGGCGTTGAAGTCGGCGGCATCGGAATCGTTGGCCTTGAAGTCGTTGGTCAAGACGATGCGCTGCACCCACTTGATGGACTTGTCGCCGTACGCGCCCGGCACAACCATCCGTGCCGGACCTCCGCGCGCGGCCGGGATCAGCTCGCCGTTCATCTTGTAAGCCAGCACAACGGGGATCTGCCCCGGCGGGGTTTCCAGAACATGACCCAGCGCCAACGAAGCTTGAAATGGCGCCACGCCCTCCTTGTGGTAGCTTTGGTAATAGACCCGTCGGATATTGGCTTTCGGATTCGTGAGCCAGATGATCTCGCGGAGAGGCACCCCCTCCCATACGCTGGTGTGGAACGGATCGTTCCCATTGACACAGAAGCAGGGGTGGATGAAGCGGACCGCGTGCTTCTCGGCCAGTTTCATCAGCCCATTCCAATCCAGCGCATTTCCCGCGGCCCGTGTGAGGGGCCGTTCGACGACGCTGCTGCTTGCCGTATCCGCAACCACCTCCAGAAACCATGTCTCCGGAACGAGCCCAATCTCACGCAGCTTCTCAGCCGGAAGTTGAAGTACGCCCGCTTTCCCCTTGTCAGAATAGCGCCCGCGCGCAACGGGAGTCAGGTATTCCAGCCCGGCGATCGCCTCCTGCAGTTGCGGATCGACGTCGGCACTTGCGGCGGCCAGCGGCGAAGCGCTCCACGCCGCTGCTGCGGCGCAGCCCAGTTGAAGGAAGTAGCGCCGCGCGAGTTGGCAGTGTTCACGCAGATGATCGGAGTCTTCCATACCAACCTCCAGATTGAACTTGGTTTCTGCTTGGTCACGTGGACGTGTCCGAGGACGAACCGCTTCCGGCCCTGCCGCCTGCCGCTCCTGGCCGCCACGGTCAGCGGCGGCCGGTCACGGGCGATACGAAAATTGCTGCGGATAGGCAACAGGCGTTTTGCATCAGGGGCGTTCCTTTCACGTTGAGGCGTGTCATTATCGTACCCGCAGTAGCCAAGCACAGGTACCCAGCTTGATCTCCTCCAGATTGCCAAAGTCGAGACAATCATGATTTTGTCTTTCGTGCGCATCGGTTCTCGAGAAGACAAAATCATGGGGGCGTAGAATCATGGGGAGCGAACGCAACGGTCCGACGGAAGCACCTTCTCCAAGAAGCGGGCAAGAGACCTCTTTCCGGGCGCCCTGGATGCGGGGCGAGTTGAGCCTTACGACGGACGATTTCAAGCCGCGGTGGCTGCCGCTGCCCGAGGGCCGGTTCCAGTTGTGGTTCACGCCGGGGTCGGTTGATTACCGCAAGCAGGCCGACGTGGTGACCAAGCGGTCGACGAACAAGCCGGGCTATCGCACGCGGAAGCGGTCGGAGCTGCCGGGGCCGTACCGCGAACGCGCTGCTGGGGTCGTACGCGTGGCGCAGGGGGGAGCACTTGGCGGCGGCGCGGAAGGAGCGGGGGAGGTCGCGGTGGTGAGGGGGGACGTTCCGGGTGACCGAGCGGCGGCAGGATAGGGCAACCATCCCGCTGGACCTAAACGCCGCTTCGGTCCGACCGGCTCGGCGTACCCCTCTATAACCCTAATCCCCGCAACCAGGCCTGGCCGTAGATCATCAAACCGCCGACGTGCATGCTCACTGTTGCCAGTAACTGCCAGATCACACCGTGCAAAACGACCCAGCCAACGCCGGCCCACCGTCGACTCCAAACAACGTACACGGGAACAACTAAACCGGCGAGCAAGACAAACCACGGCCGGGCCAACAAGGGGATCGGATGTCGTCGACGGCGAGCGTCGACAATGGCCCACCATCCCAAGGACAAGGCCAGCGCGGCTGGTGCCAATAAATCCAGTGCCGACGGCTCGTTTTGGTAGATACTGCGCCCACCCCACACCACCGCCAACACGTAAAAGACAATGACAAGAGATCGCGTGTGCCGGCGGTCCGCTGCAGCTTCAGGGGCCGACGTTGGTACGAGGGCTGGGTCTTCAGGCATCGCGTCCTCACAATTCCCTGAAACAACAATCGTCACCGGGCCGCGCCGATGACGCCCACCATTTTCCAAGACCGGATCGCGGCTCCGGTGCACGCTTCCGCCAAATCGCCTGAGCATCTCGGTCAGGATGAGCGAGGCATTTCATGCTACCGATTTCCTCGGCCAAACGTCACGGGTCACACGGGCGGCACGAGTGACCCAACCCAACCATCATTAACCGACGCGATCGCCGCTTCGCGTGTACCCGTTGGTTCGGCGATCGCTCGCGTTTCGCTTTCCAGCCCAATACAGTCCGAGAACAATCGCAAGCACAGAAAAAAGGAGAGCGCCCGCCAGACCACACCCCAACTGTGGATAGCCCTGAATGGGAATTGGATTACCACGTGCATCGACCGTGATTCCCATGAAG
>CAIYOB010001122.1 GCA_903927685.1 uncultured Planctomycetaceae bacterium | reverse complement strand
CCGCAGGAGTCCTGCCTGTGAAATGGGACCTTGCCACCAACGTCCGCTGGAAGGTTGCGATTCCCGGAAAGGGTTGGTCGTCACCGATCGTCGCCGGCGGCCGGATCTTCGTGACGACGGCCGTACCCTCGGCGGACGAACCGCCGGAGCGGCAGTCCCTGCGGGCCTTGGGACTCGAGGCGGCTTCGGGCGACACGTTATGGAACGTCGAAGTCTTTTCCAAGCAGATTAAGCCTGATGAGCCGACGAACCCGAAGAACTCGTTCGCCAGCCCGACGCCGATCACCGCTGGCCGGCGTGTGTTCGTACATTACGGACCTGACGGGACGGCATGCCTGGATCGCGATGGCCGGCGGATCTGGGCCACCGATTGCCTGCGGTACAACCCGGTGCACGGTGCGGGCGGCTCGCTCGTCCTGGCGGGCGCGCGGCTCGTGCTGCTTGGCGACGGCGCCGACGATCCGTTTGTCGCCGCCCTGGAGCATGACACGGGCGCGGTCGCTTGGCGGACGGATCGCCCCCCGATGCCGGCGCCGCGCTGGTCCTTTGCGACCCCCCTGCTGATCGAAATGCAGGGCGTTCGGCAGGTTGTCTGCCCGGCGGCCCAGTGGGTCTGCAGCTACGATCCGGATTCCGGGCGGGAATTGTGGCGAGTCCGGTATCCGAACAAGTGGTCGATTGTCCCGCGGCCCGTGTTTTCGCATGGATTGGTCATCGTCTGCACCGGCTACGACGGCCCCGCCGAACTGCTGGCGATCCGGCCGACGGGATCGGGCGACGTGACGGAGACGCACATCGCCTGGCGGACGGACAGCCACGTGCCCCACACCCCATCCCCGCTGGTCGTGGGCGACGAATTGTTCCTGGTCAGCGACAACGGCATCGCGTCCTGTCGCAACGTCCAGACCGGCGAATTGCATTGGCGGCAGCGTCTGGACGGCAACTACTCGGCGTCGCCGATATGCGCCGCGGGCCGCATCTACGTTGTCAGCGAGCAGGGAGTCTGCACGGTGTTCGCCGCGGAGCGGCAATTCCGGGAACTGGCCACCAACGACCTGGAGGAACGGACGCTGGCGTCGTTCGCCGTCGTCGACCAGGCGATCCTCGTACGCACCGAACGGCACTTGTACCGGATCGAATGAGCATCAATTGGCAGGAAAGAGACACCGCTCTGGCACGCGTCGAGCCGTTGCGAACGCCGTGTCGAATCCCTTCGGCAGGCACGCTGTCTCTGCATTTCAGACGCCTCGGCGCCGCCTGGGTCAGCGTCTCGACCTGCCGCTTCAAGTCGGAAATCGATTGCTGGCGTTTCAGGATTTCGGCGTGAAGGGACGTGGGGACAAAGAGGGGCTCGGCACCCGCGGTCGGTGTGGCACGGCTTACTCGCACACCGCCCCAGACGGCCGACTTGGGGATGAACGTTACCGGTGTGCGAGTCAGCCATGCGGGGTACGTGGGGCGGCACGTCCTTACATTCAGGCGGAGGGTTGGTTCGTAGGGGACTGGCACTGCTGGGCTTCAGGCCCTCGAGCGCACCGTCTGTGTGACACGCCATACCGCTTGAGGGCTTTCGTCCCGTCAGGTACGCTGCGCAGAACTGCAGTGCGTGCCTGCCGACCCCGCGGGACGCTTGGACACCCTGGCCGCTTTGCCTGGCCTTTCCCCGTGGATTATCCACAACGAGCATCATCATGACGTCTGCTGCCGCACGGGTTGCGATCGGGTTGGTTGTCTGGGCGGGCGTGCTGGCGGGTACTTCTGCCACCGCCGCAGACGGCCGCGTGTTCCGCGTGGGCGATTTCGGAGCCGTGCCTGACGGCACGGCGGAATCGGGCGGCGGCATTCGGGCGGCCATCGCGGCGGCGGTTGACGCGGCTGGCAGTTCCGCTTTGCCGGTGGAGGTGGTGTTGGAAGCCGGCACGTACCGCGTCGCCCCCGAACGGCCGCGCGGCGTCTGCTTTCCCTTGCACCAGACGGCGAACTTGACGGTGCGCGGCAGCGGCCCGGCCACGAAGATCGTAATCACTGATCCGGCGGCGGGCGGGTTCTCGTTCGTCCTCTGCCAGAACGTCCGCGTGGCGGACCTGGTCGTGGACTACGATCCCGTGCCGTTCTGCCAGGGCACGATTCGGGCCGTCGATCTCGAGGCGGGCTCGTTTGACTTGGAAGTCGAAGCCGGCTATCCCACGCCGGACGCGGAGAATTTCCTCCAGGCTGTCGAGCCTTACGGCAAGTGGGGCATGATCATGGATCCGGCGACGCGCCGCATCCGGCCCGGCACCCCCGACCACTACATGACGCCCCGCTGGGAACACCGTGCCGGCCGCGTGTGGCGGTTCTTCACGGCCGAGGAACACTACCGCCGCAACTTAATGCACATGCGAGTCGGAGACGCCTACGTGCATCTGGCGCGCTGCCACGGTTCGGCGGTGCTGGCCCAGGGCTGCGAAGGCATCCGCATCGAGAACCTGACCGTCCACGCGGCGCCGGGACTGGCGGTTGGGTTGGTGGCAAACCGAGGTGAGATCGCGGTCCGCGGTCTGCAAGTCCGCTTTGCGCCCGGCACCAACCGCCTGCTGACGACCGATGCCGACGGCGTGCACTGCCAGCAGAACCGCCGCGGGCCGGTGATCGAGAACGGTTACTTCGAGGGCATGGCCGACGACGCGATCAACCTGTACGCCCCGCCCAATGTGTTGCGGGAGATCCGTTCGCCGGTCCAATGGCTGGTCTCGCCGACCTGCTTGGTCTTCCCGGGCGATCGGCTGCAGGTGCTCGATCCCCAGACCGGCCGCGTCCGCGGCCAGGTGCGGGCGGTCGAGGTGAAAGCCGAGCAGCGGGCGTTTCTGCTGACACTGGAAGAGCCGCTCGCCGGCGCGGCGGCGGGCGCCGATCATCGCTCGGCGGACACGCTGTACAACCTGGACGCCTGCGGCGCCGGGTTCCAGATCCGCGGCAACCACATGCGCGGCAACCGCCGCTACGGCTGCCTGCTGCGCGCGGGCGGCGGCCTGGTCGAAGACAACACGTTCGAGGACACGACGGGAGCGGGCGTCGTCTTGGCCAACGAGCCCGACTGGCCGGAGGGACCGGTCCCGTGGGGCATCACCATTCGCGGCAATCGCTTCCTCCGCGGCGGAACCTGCTTGGGCTACGCCGACTCGCCGCACGGGGCGGCGCTGGCCGTGCGTCCGGTACGGCTGGGCCACGGCCTGGTGGACGCTGAGGCGGTCCACGGCGTGACGATCGAGAACAACGAGTTTCGCGACCGAGCGGGAACGGCCCTGTTCCTCGGCGGGGCAAGTGACATCGCGGTGACCGGGAACCGCATTACGGCCGCGGGCGACGCCGAGTTGCGCCGCCCAGGCCCTGCGATCCTGATCGAGCGCAGTTCCCGCGTCAGGCTGGCGGACAACTCGATTGCCGATTCCCGCCCGGGCACCACGGCCGGCGTCGAGATCGGCACCGGCCTGGCTTCGGGGGAGTTGGGCGTGAGCATTTCTGCGTTGGACGTCCAGCTTGATTCCAAGTCGCCGGCGGTTCGGGACCGCCGCCCGACAACGCCGGCAACGACCGGGACGCGTTCCACAGACCGGCCCTGAATGGAGACTTCCGGGTTTTTGCGATATAGGCAACGCCTGCGAAGCTCAGTGTTTTCTGAGCCATCCGCGGGATTGCGTGTTGTTGGTATTCACGCTTCAGCGTGCCGGCGAAGGCACGCGCATTCGGCGCGGGTCACTGACCCCGCCGAAGCCGCCGACCGAAGGTCTCCGGCGCCCTGGAGACCGCCGGTCGCCCCGGTGGCTCGGTCGTGAGACCGGCCACAACGCAGGGCGTGCACGAGGTGATCCACCAGACGAGAGAAGAGGAAGGGCCTCTGAAATGGTAAATCCCACCCTAACCCATGCCGGCCGCTGGCTGCTCGACCGCCGGGCTTTCCTGCAGTTCGGCGGCACCGGCCTGAGTGCGATCGCGCTGGCGGCGTTACTGGACCAGCAGCGGCTGCTGGGCGAGGACACGGAGCCTTTCCGCCCCGCGATCGATCCCGCGCGGCCGCATGCGCCACGCGTGCCGCAGTTCACGGCCAAAGCCCAGCAGGTCTTGATGATCTTCTGCTCGGGGGCGCTGAGTCATGTGGACACGTTCGACTACAAGCCCACGTTGGTCAAGCTGCACGACACGCCCATGCCGGGCTCCGAGGGGCTGGTGACGTTCCAAGGGGCCAGCGGCAACCTGATCCGGCCGATCTGGGAGTTCAAGCCGCGCGGGCAGTCCGGCAAGATGGTCTCCGAGTTGTTGCCGCGTCTGGCGGAACTCGCCGATGAGATGTGCTTCGTGCACTCGATGACGGCGCGGAGCAACACGCACGGGCCGGCCGAAAACCAGATGAGCACCGGCTACACGTTGGACGGCTTTCCCGGCATCGGCTGCTGGGTGTCCTACGCGTTGGGCTCCGAGTGCCAGGATCTGCCGTCGTTCGTGGCCATCCCGGACCCGCGGGGCGGTCCGCAGGTCGGGCCGAATCATTGGAACTCGGCGTTCCTGCCCGCGGTGTTCCAGGGGACGGCGTTCAACGCCGACAAGCCGATCCCCAACCTGCAGCGGCCGGCCGCGATCAGCGAGCCGGCGGAGCGGGCCACGCGCGACTTCCTGAAGCGGCTGAACGACCTGCATCTGGCCCAGCACCCTGGCGACACGGAGTTGGCGGCCCGGATCGCCAGCTACGAACTGGCCGCCAAGATGCAGCTGGCCGCCGCCGACGTGGTCGACCTGTCGCGCGAGAGCCCGGCCGCCTGGGCGGCCTACGGCGCCGGCGACGCAAACCCGGTTAAAGCCGGCTTCGCCCGGAACTGCCTGCTGGCCCGCCGCCTGCTGGAACGCGGCGTGCGGTTCGTGCAATTGTTCAACGGTGCCTATGCGATGGGCGAGGGCGTGGGCAACTGGGACGGGCACAAGACCATCAAGACGCAGTACGAGGTCCACGCCCCGATCCTCGATCAACCGTGCGCGGCGCTGCTGGCCGACCTCAAGCAACGCGGGCTGCTGCAGCAAACGCTGGTGGCGTTCGTCACCGAATTCGGCCGCATGCCCACGTTTCAGCAAGGCGCCAACGGCCGCGACCACAACCCCAAGGGTTTCACTGTCTGGCTGGCTGGAGCCGGCGTCAAAGCCCCTTTCAGCTATGGCGCGACCGACGAATTCGGCTATCAGGCGGTCGAGCAGGTGACCAGCATCTACGATCTGCACGCCACCATCCTGCACCTCTTGGGACTGAACCACGAACGCTTGACCTACTACCACAACGGCATCGAACGCCGCCTGACCGACGTTCACGGCCAGGTGCTGAGCGAGATCCTGTAGTGACCGGTGTGCAGAAATCAGATCGCCCTGATTTTCCCAGGATCTATCCCTGGACAAAACGGGAAGACGCGCAATCATGTTAGCGGTGATCACAGGTTACGCTTGGAGTCGGAAAGAGATGAAGTACTTTGTCGAGTTGATTGGGACGTTTTTTCTGGTGGCCACCGTCGGTTTCACGGTGATGGAGCCGGGGGCGAGCGCGCTCGCACCGCTGGCGATCGGGGCGGCGCTGATGATCATGGTCTATGCCGGCGGCCATGTTTCCGGCGGCCACTATAACCCGGCGGTAACGCTGGCCGTTTGGATGCGAGGCCGATGTTCAACGGCGGACGTTCCGGGGTACATGATCGCCCAGGTGGCCGGGGCTCTGATTGCGTCCTTCCTGGTGATGTTCATGAAGGGCACGGGCGCGGCTTCAGCCGCTAGTCCCGATGTGGTTCGCGCGATCATCGCCGAATTGCTGTTCACGTTTGCCCTGTGCTATGTGGTCTTGAACGTCGCCACGGCCAAGGCGACCGAGGGCAACTCCTATTTTGGACTCGCGATTGGTTTCACCGTCGTCGTCGGAGCTTGCGCGGTGGGCGGGATTTCTGGCGGGGCGTTCAACCCGGCCGTGGCCGTGGGCATTACGGTGATGGGCCTGTCGAAGCTCGCTAATATTTGGATCTTCATGGTCGGCAACTTCATCGGCGGGGCCCTGGCGGCCGTGGTGTTCCAGTTGGCCCATCCGGATGACAATTAAACGAATTGCGATCTATCCGGGTGTACTCGGCCGGATAGATCGCAATTCGTTAACCCGGCGGCTTCGAGTTCGATACCAGGAAAACGACTGGCGGGTTAACGGGGGGGGCGCGAACGCGAAAAACGAGTCCGCGCCAAGCCGCCGGCGCGAATTATCCTGGGACGTTGCGATCGTCTGTTTGCTCAATCCGATGTCGATCCACTTTTTTGCACAGGGCGATGCCAGTGTGCCTTTCGCGGTCTTACGCCCGTCGCTGCAGCCAAGCGGCGCCGATCTCGGCCGCCAAGCTCTCGATAATCGGCCCCAGTTCGCCGCCAGCCAGATCCGCCAGATCCACGTCTGCAAGCCGCTTGGCTGGGGTTCCCATGCGAAGCCGGGGTGGACAGAGAAACGGACGACAGAAGAACAGTTCATTCGCATGCCGAGTTCTTGTCATCGTCCTGTCCACCGTTTTCCATTCCAACCAATCCGCCCCGGCACGTCCCGCCCCTCCGTCCGTCATCCCGTCCACCCAGCCCAACGCCGCTGCCAGCGCGTCGTCCGCCTGCCCAGCTGACGGCACTTCGCCTGCTTCGGATGCCGCCGCGGTGGAATGCGAGTTGAGGTAGTTGATCACGAGCAGTACATCTTGAGCGTTGACCAAGCCGTCGCCGTTGACGTCGTAGAACGGCGGAGGCAAAGCCGGCGGATCTGGCGGCGCCGGGTCGTTCGGATGCGAGTTGATGTAGTTGATCACGGTCAGCACGTCCAGCGGCTGCACCATGCCATCGCCGGTGACATCGTAATTGTCCAGCGGATTTTGCCAGCCGTTATCGAGTACGGTCAGCGTGCCGCCGACATACGTGATGGCATAGTTGGCCGCCGCCGCACAGCACACGGTAATCGGATAGTCGCCCGCGGGACTGGTCCCCGTGCCTGTCGTCGCCAGTGCCGGCAACGTCGCCAGAGCGGCGGCCGTTTCCCCATTGACAAACCCCGTGTACGTCGCCGTCAGTTCCGGCAGCGGTTGCCAATGGAACTTCGTCTTGTCGTCTGCCCGGATCGTCAATTCGGCCGGCGTCACCGACTGGCTCAGCAGCTCGCTGGCGCCGTCGGCGAAGACCTGCGAGTCGCTGGTGTACTGGACTGCGACGCTGCGACTGCCCGCAGGCAGATTCGAGGTGGTGACCGTGGCCACGCCATCGGCCAGCAGAACCGAAGGTCCGAAGTTGGCGCCGTCGACCAGCAGCTGCGCCGAGCCGGCGGGCACGCCGACATCCGGGATGTCGCTGGCCACGCTAACCGTGAATGCAATCGACTGGCCGTACACGGCGCCAGCGGAATGATCCGAGGTCACGAGGACCGTGGTCGGCAAGTGCTGGATCGTCGTCCAGGCCTCCGGGCCAGCCGCCTTGCTCTCGACGTGTCCCACGTTGTCGGTGGCGACGGCGTAGAAGGCATAGAAATGCGTCGGCACGCCGGTGTAGATGGCTTGCGTTTCCGTGGTATCGTCCAGCCACAGCGTGAACGGCCCGCCGTTGTCCGAGACGTAGACATCGAACGAGGCGATCCCCGATCCGCCTGTGTCGTCCTGGCCGGACCATGTGACTCGAACGTCCGGCGCGGCCGTGGTGGCGGGCAACGGCTCGACGCTGCTCGCAGGTGCGCCGGCGTCGATCGTGTTCAGGCATTCCTTGTTCGGGTCAGTCCCCTGGCTCGGATCATGCGGATCGATCTGGTTGGTCGCGATGATTTCACCGTAGTCGAACTGGATCAACGCCACGTTGCGAATCTCGGTTCCGGTGGGCAGATCGGCCTTGGACTTGACGATGTACGACAAGTGTCCCTGCCCGCGGCCGGTGCCATCTTCCGGTGGCAGGAAACCGGTGAGCACGCCGGGCGGCAAGCCGCTGCCGTCGGTCTTCAGCGACTGGAAGATCGCATGGACCGTGCGCGTAGCCAGGTCGATCCAGGCCGCGATGAATACATCGAACGACTCGCCGTTGTACGTCATGCTGACGGTGGTTTCGTAGTGCTGGGCGTCGGCCGCGGGGACGATGAGGCGCGTATCGCCGAAGCCGACGGCCGTCAGCCGCAGCGTCGCCGGATCGAGGTCCGTGTCGAGCACTTCGGAGATGGTCACAATCTGCGCCGGGGCGGTGGCTGTCCGGTCGTTCTCGAAGTTGACCTGGTAAGGCAAGACCTCTCCGTTGGCGACAAACGCCTGCGACCCGTAGCCGGCCGGGCCGACGAGCGAGTTGGGATCGATGGCGCCCGCCACTCCGGAGTTTCCCTTCGCCGCCTCGTTGCCGCCGGGAGGATCGAGATTGTCCATAGCCAAGCCGAACGCCCAGCCAACGAAGGCCGCGTTCATTCTGTCGTTTGCCTCTCTCCGCGCGCGCTCTGCTCTAATGTCGGCTAGACGGGCCTCATCCCTCGCAAGCTGCTCCTGGTAGGCCGGGTTCTCTTCGCTGATATCTTCACTGGTAAAGGTCTGCTCGATCAGGTAGCGAGTGTCGTCGCTAAGGTTGTTGTTGATGACCGTCCCGATCACCACTCCCGTGGCAGCTGCACCGACGATTAGAGCTCCAGGGGGGATGGAACTTGCGGTGGCGACCGCTTGGGCCGCGCGGACTTCCGCCTGGTAGGCTGCCACTTCCTCTGCCGAAATTACCTGTGTCTTCTCCAAGGCGTTTTGTAGTAGCTGTCTCCCTATCTGAGGATCGGCCCGCATCGCGTCCGGCCAAAGCGTTAGCCCGCTTGCATCCGTTGCCAGCGTCGGGGCGTTGCTGACATAACGCCGCAGATTCGTGTCGCCACCGAGCAAGCCCAGCGGGTCGTTCGACGTGAACTGACCGATCAGAGGGTCGTAGCTGCGGGCCCGCATGTTGAACAAACCGTTGCCGTCCGTGGAGACGCCGAACTGGCCGACGAATGTGAACGGGTTGGAGGCGTTACCGCTGGAATAGAGCGTGCCGCCGAACGGGAGATAGCCGTAGCGGTTGACCGTGGCCCCCGTCGAGTCGGTCAGGTCGGCGGCGGAACCGAGGGCGTCGAATTGGTAGTAATTCATCGCGCCGCCCACGTTTTGGCTCACCAGCCCCAGACCGTAGGTATACCGGGCCAGCAGGCTTCCCGATCCGTCGTACTGGCCGACGATGTTGCCCAGGCCCGTGGGATCGACCACGTTCTGCGTCACCTGTGCGGTCGTCTGGCCAGATTGGAGCCGGGTCGTCGTCGCCAGATTCCCCAACGGGTCGTATTGATAGCTCAAGCTGTCGGTCGGCGAAGTAACACTGGTCAGGCGGTTGAGCGAATCGTAGGTATAGGTCGTCGTGCCCGAAGCGTCGGTCTTGGCGAGCAGGTTGCCGTCGGCATCGTAGGTGTAGGCCGTGCCGTCGGAGGTGCTGGTGTACTCATTGACGGCGTTGCTGGTGTAATCCGTGGTGAGGCCGTTGACAATGGTCCGCGTGCGATTGCCGGCCGCGTTGTAGACGTAGGTCAACTCCTGCGCGAGGACGGCCGACCCGGCGACCGGCTGGAACACGGCATGGGTCAATTGGCCGGAAACGTCGTAGCTGTAGCTCCACGCGCCGTCCAGCGTGGCCATCTCGGTCACCTGGCCCAGGGCGTTGTAGGTGTAGTCGAAGCGGCTGTTGACGATCGTGCCCGAGGCATAGTTGACCAAGTGCAGCAAGTTGCCGGCGGCATCGTATTGGTAGGTAGTATAGGGACTGCTGTAAGGCCCCATGCCGCTCCCCGTGCCGCTGCCGTTAACGACCACCACGAGTTGCCCGAGAATGTTGTAGGTGTAGGCGACGATCGGGTTGCCGCTGCCATCGGCCAGGCCCGATAGCCGGCCCACGGCGTCATATTGGTAGTTGACGGTGGAGCTAACCGTGCCGGCCATCCACTCCACCATGCTGGTCCGCCGCCCGCCGGCATTGTAGGCATACGTGAGCGATTGCCCATGGGGATAGACGATCCCCGTGAGCCGGTCGCCTGCATCGTAAGTCAGGGTGATGGTCTCGGTCAAAGCTCCCGTGGCGTCGTAGGTCTTCGCCGTCACCATGTTGCCGTGGGCGTCATAGCCGAACGCATACGCCGTGCCATCGGCCAGCGTCCGCGAATTCAGACTGCCCGTCACTGGATCATAGGTGGCATTGATGACTTGTCCCTTCCGATTGATGATCGAGAGCGGATCGCCGAGGGCGTTGAAAGCCGCCGTGGAGACAGTGCCGTCGGCGTATAGCGCCTGCGTGGCGATGAGGTTTCCCGCCGCATTCAATTCGTATTGGTACGTCGTGGTGTGGCCGTCGGGGCCGGTGTCGCTGGCCAAGCGGTTGGCCGCCGTGTAGGTGAAGCTGTTGGTCCGGCCGAGCGGATCGGTGCCGCTCGCCACGTTGCCCTTGCTGTCGTACCTGAAGTTCGTCCGCAGACCCGTAGGACCAGTGGCGCTGGTGAGATGGAAATTCGCATCGTAGGTTGCGAACGCCACGCGTCCCAACGGGTCGATGACCTTCGCGAGCAAACCATCTTCGTTGAAGAAGTACTGGGTGGCGTCCTGGTTAGCGTCGGTCAGAGTGACCTGGCCCAAGTTGTAGTCAAAACCGAGCGGCTGGGCGCCGCCGTCCAGTGACGTGCCGGCCAAGCGGCCCTGGCTGTCGTAGGTGAAATACTGGTGCGTGCCATCGGCATATTGAATCGAGGTGAGGGCGTGGGCTTCCGTGGCGCTGCCGGTGGTGCCGTAGGCATACTGCGTGGAGCGGCCGTCGTAGCCTTGCACCCGCGTGAGTTGCCCGGCGTCGTAGGTGTAGCCGACGGTGCGGCCGTCGGGAGCAGTGACCGACTCGATCAGCCCCGCGAGATTGTAGGCAATCGTGAGCAAGCCCCCGGCGGTGGCCGCCCCACTCGGGAACGACGTCAGGCTGGTGAGCCGCCCGTCGGTGTCGTAGCCAGCCACGATGCGGTTGCCGTGGATGTCCTGGACGTAGCCGAGGGTGCCGTCGGCGGTAAAGAACTCGATCTGACCATCGGTCTCGAGGAGCGAATAACAGCCGCTCCCCACGGCGGTCAGTACGCCGTAATCGCCCGGCTGCGAGAAATAGGGGCGGCTGGTGCCGCGACTATCGGGCTGAAAGACCCGCTGGGCGCCGCTGGGCATCGTGACGGTCACCGTGCCGTCGGGTGCGACGGCGAAGGAATACTGCCAGTTGTGGGTCCAACCGTAGCCCAACGGGCCGGCCGCATAGCGGGCGTTGATCGCTACCTGCTCCTGCCGGACGAAGCTCAACGAAAGACTGCCCGGCGACGGAACACAGATGTCCGCGGTGGTAGAGTAGCGCGAGGTGGGCAGCAAAGCGTTATCGGCTTGGGCGACGGCAAGTGCCCAAAGCCGGCCCACGTCACTGGTGCTCTCGCCAAGACGCCCGAGATACGCCGCCTGGTTAGCGAGCATCTGCACGTAGCCGCCCCAGGTGCTACCCAATTGCGCGGTGAGGTTGCCGTACACGGCGTCCCAGGCATCAGCGGAAAACCCTGGCGGCCGTAGCTGCGTTTTCAGGCCCGCCCAATCGGCCGTGGCGGTATCGTCGGCGGTAAAGACCCGGAGATCAAAGTAGAACCGGTCGTGCGAGAAGTCCCAGGGATATTGCATGCCGGCGTAATAGACGGGCAGGGTCACCGATTCGCCCGGCTCCAGGACGCCCGGCACCTTGCCGCTGCCGAGGATCTGGATCGTGTTGGCAAAGCCTTCGGGGACCGCCGAGGTCCAGAAGCCGGCGGTTTGGCGGGCCGGATCGAGCGTGAACAGTGGCAGGTCGGTCGGCACCGACGAGGCCAACACCAGCAGCGGCGCCGGCATGGCCACATTGCCCGTGTTGGCATACTGGATGTAGAAGGTGGCCGCGACGTGGCGGCCTAGCACGCCCGGAAGGATCAGCTTTGTCTCCAGGCGGGCCTGGCCAGGGGCGGTCACCGTGAAGGCCATCGGCATCTGGGCGTTTGCGCCGTCGCCGCGCGCGACCCGCACGGTATAGCCGCCCTGCGGCACGCCTGCCAGATTGAACATGGCGGAGACTTGCTGGAACGTGTCGAGGGACACAGAGTTTGCCGTGTAGACGGTGCTGTCAGCGGCGACCAGTTGCACTGTCGTCGTTCGGTCGAAACCGGAACCGGTGACGACCAGGGTCGCCGTGCTGCCGGTAGCCCACCGGCTCGGCGCGAGATCGGTCAGGACCAGCGGGACTGTGGATGCCTGTAGCGTGTAGGTGCTGCCGGCGGTCACATGGTTCCCATAGACCAGCACATACCAGGTGCCCGGCGCAGCCATCGGGACCACCAATTGCTGGTCCGCCGAACCGGTTGCGGTCGCGCGATAGTCGTAGTCGCCGCGGGTCGGCGGGGCGCCGAACCGGGCATACAACTCGTTGACATCCGTATGCGTCGTGTCGTCCAGATTGAGCTTCAACAGCTCGCTGGCCGGCATGGTGACCGTGAACAACTGGGCGTAGCCGTTGCCGGAAAATGTGCCGCTCTGCGTGCCGCCCAGACTGAGCGGCAGGACGGACGTCTGCTGAAGCTCGAACGAGTAGCCGCCGGTGGCCCCTCCGGAACTCTCGACGGTCAAGACGTAATTGCCGTTGGCCGGCAGATTCACAAGCGGCGAGTCGCCCGTCAGCCCGCTGAACACCGGGGGCTCGGCCGGTCCGGTGAGCGCGAACTTGACGTTGCCTCCCGAGTTGACCACATGCAGGCGGACCTGCTGGCCCGCGGTCCCGGAAAAAGTCCACTTGTCCATTGCGTAGAGATCGGCAATGAACCCGGAGTACTGCTGATTGACGGTCAGGGGGCGCACCGTCGTCTTGACCGTGTAGGCCGCGAGCACGTAATTGCCGACACTAGACGCGTGGCCCTCCGGCGCCTGGACGCGAACCGTGTACGTCCCATCGGACGGCAGGGTGATGTTGCTCAGGGTAACCAGGGCGCCGTCGCTGGCGCTGGAGCCCGTGCGGAGGCTGGTGCCGCCGGGGGTCAGCAGTGTGGCCTGGCCCCAACGGAGTTGCGGCATGAGGGCCAGAGGATAGGCGTTGCCGTTGGGATTGAGCTGCACGGTGATCACCTGCCCGGCCGCGCCGTAGAACGTCCAGTCGTTGGTCGGCACGGCGGCTGTCAGCGCCGCGGAGGTCGGTGTGCCGAGCGTCAACGGGCCGCCGGAAGGAAGTACTGTTACCGCACCATTGAGCACGCGGGCCGTGGCGTCGACCTGCGCCGCGTGAACGTACACGTGCAGGTTGTTTAGGTCCAGCGTCGCGCCGCTGGCCAGCACCAACTGGTCGGCATAGACCGCCTCGGTCCCCGCTGGAGATGCATTGTGTGCCAGATCGCTCAACTTCACGTAGCCGTTGCTGACCACGCTCAGCGTGCCGTAAGCGAAGTTCCTCTGGAACCCCGCGGCAACAGCGCCCAGGTCTTCCGACATGGCCTCCAGATGCTGGGGGTTTGCGGCCGATTTGCCGTAGCCGTTCAGGAGTACCGTTCCCAACGGCAGGAATTGGTCGGCATTCGTGCTATTGCCCAGCAGGTCGCTGCTGATGGCCAGCGTGCGGTTGTTGGCGATCCACAGTGCCGCCAAACCGTCCAGTTGCAGGCCGCCACTGATGGTCGGGCTGCCGCTCAGGACCGACACGCTGCCCTGGGCGACGAGGGTCTTGCCCGAAAAATTGCCGCAATAGAAAGTCTGGCTGGGCAGCAGCGTGAAAGCCGCCTCTGGATTGACGGCCAGCAGATTGACGTTGATCAGGTTGTCCAGTTTGGGAAACGATACGACGCCGCCGTTGGACTGATTGACGTACGAGGTAGCGCTGCTGGTGAACGTGTTCAGCTCCGGCATCTCGATCCGCGTGCCGGTACCCGAGGCGGCGAGGGTCGAAGCTCCGCTCGTGAGGCTCTGCAAGCCGGCCAATTTGAGTTGTGCCGCGTTGGAGATGTTCAGCCAGATGCCGTTGGGCACAACGATGGTCGCCAGGTTTGGTAGCGAAAGGAGGCTTCCCGGGTCATTCGCCTGCCAGAGCCGATGGACATTGGAGTGGAAGCTCGTCACTTTCGGCAGCGTCACCTGCCCGGCCTGGTAGACGGAGATGGCCAAGCCGTCGATGTCGGCCAGGCTGGGGAAGTTGGCGGTCGAGTGGCTGACCAACAGGTTCCCGCTTTCGAACCGCGCCAGGAGCGGGGCCACGATGACCCCCGAGTTGGTCTCATTCAGCACGGTATCGGCGTCGCTGATCGCCGCCACCACGGGGATGTCAATCTCGCCGTTGTCGGCACGAAGGTTCGCCTTGAGGGGCAAGGCCGCCAGCCGCGGAAGGTCCACTTTGGCATGG
>CAIYOB010001121.1 GCA_903927685.1 uncultured Planctomycetaceae bacterium | reverse complement strand
CGAGCTTCCGGCGCGCCAAGCCGGTTCGTCGATCATGCCGGGCAAAGTCAACCCCGTGATCCCCGAAGCCGTCGGTCAAGCCGCCTTGGCGATCGCCGCCCAGGACCAGGCCCTGGCCAACGCCGCCGCGCTGGGCAACCTGGAACTGAACCAGTTCCTGCCGCTGATCGCCGACAGCCTGCTGACGAGTCTTGACTTGGCCCGCAACGCCTGCCAGATCTTCGTCCGCCACTGCGTCCGAGGCTTGACCGCCAACGAAGCCCGTTGCCGCCAAACCGTCGCCGCGGCGACCGCCACCGTGACAGCGTTGGTCGATCCGCTGGGCTATCCCGCGGCCGAAGCCGTGGCCCGCGCCGCACAGTGCGCTGGAAGGCCAGTGCGCGAAGTGGTGTTGGAACAAGGTCTGCTCACGGCCGAACAGTTCGACGAAGCGGTCGCCCCCGGCACGGTCACCCGGCTCGGATCGGTCCGCACGGAGACGAGATGAGTGTCAAGGAACACGAACCATGCAACGTACGCCACGTGGAAACCGCCTGCACATCGGCCTGTTCGGTAGACGCAATGTCGGCAAGAGTTCCCTCCTGAACGGGCTCACGCGGCAGGACGTCTCGATCGTCTCGGCGGTCGCCGGCACGACCACCGATCCGGTCGAAAAGCCGATGGAACTGTTGCCGCTGGGCCCGGTCCTGTTCATCGACACGGCCGGGATCGACGACACGGGGGCCTTGGGGGAACTGCGGGCCGCCAAGACGCGGACCGTCATCGAGCGGGCCGACTTGGCCGTGCTCGTGTGCGGCCGCGGCGAATGGGGAGAGTTCGAAGACCTGCTGTTGGACGAGTTCCGCGCGCGTCAGACGCCCGTGATTGTCGTCTGCAATCAGAGCGACTTGGGCCTGCCGACGCCGGCGTTGCGCGAGCGTCTGCGCGCGGCGGACATTCCGTTGGTCCAGACCGTCGCCACGGCCGGGGACGGGCTGCTGGATCTGCGCGAAGCCTTGATCCGCACCGCGCCGCCGGAATTGCTGAACCCGCCGTCGCTTGCCGGCGACCTGGTGCCGCCCGGCGAACTGGCGATCCTCGTGGTCCCGATCGACATGGAAGCGCCCAAGGGCCGGCTGATTCTGCCCCAGGTCCAGACCATCCGCGACCTGCTGGACGGCGATGCCTACTGCCTGGTCGTCAAAGAGCGGGAACTGCGCGGGGCCCTGGAGCGGCTCAACCGGCCCCCGGCCCTGGTCGTCACCGACTCGCAGGCATTCCTGAAAGTCGCCGCCGATACGCCGCGCGAGGTCAAGCTGACTTCCTTCTCGATCCTCTTTGCCCGGCACAAGGGCGATCTGGTCGAGTTGGTGCGCGGCGCGCTGGCGATTGACCGCCTGCGGCCGGGCGACCGGGTGCTGATCTGCGAAGCCTGTACGCACCATCCGATCGGCGACGACATCGGCCGCGTCAAGCTCCCTCGCTGGCTGCGGCAGTACGTCGGGGGCGACCTGGAGTTCCAGCACTATCAAGGCCACGACTTTCCCAGCGACCTGACCGGCGTGGACCTGGTCGTCCACTGCGGGGCCTGCGTCCAGAACCGCCGCGAGATGCTGTCCCGCATCCTCCGCTGTCGCCGCGCCGGCATCCCGATCACCAACTATGGCCTGACCATCGCGTACACGCTGGGCATCTTCCCCCGGGCCCTGGAACCGTTCCCCGCCGCCCTGGACGTAGTGAATCAGAACGCACGGCCGTCGGCCGGTGCAAGCCGGTGAGCGGTTCGGTCTCGGCCGAGGTCTTGAGCGTGCCGATTCTGTCCGTCCCGGGGTGGGAACATCGCGGTGGAATGCGTAGAATAGCTTGCGTTACGCTTGCGTTCGCTACCGGAGGGGCTCCTGATGACAACGGCCGCGCTGACTGATTATCCGACCGCCCCACCCGCCGTTGCCGTTCCGAACGCGGAGCCCGCTCGGCCCACCGCCTTTCCGATGGAGGGGACCTTTGCCGACGTCCAGCAGCGTCTGGGCGGCATCCCGCTGGAACGCATCCACCTGTATCCTTGGCCAGGCCTAGCGACCGAAAAGGACGTGCTCGAGGTGCACGCCCGAACCGGGCGTCTGTGCGAATTGGTGGATGGCATCCTGGTGGAGAAACCCATGGGCTTCTATGAATCCGCACTGGCGACGGTGATCGGCCACTTCCTGCGCAACTACCTGGAACAGCGGAACCTCGGAATCGTGGGTGGCGAGGCGGGGATGCTCAAGATCCTGCGAAACCGGATTCGCATTCCCGATGTCTCTTTCATTCGCTGGGACCGCCTGCCTCCGGGGCGGGCCGCGGTTCCAGCCGTGTCGCCCGACCTCGCGGTGGAAGTCCTGTCGGAGAGCAATACGGAACGGGAGATCCAGGACAAGCTGGGCGAGTATTTTGCCGGTGGGACACGCTTGGCCTGGGTCATCGAACCCCGCACCCGCACCGCACGCGTCTATAACGCGGCTGACCAGTTCACCGCCATCGACGAGGCCGGATCGCTCGTGGGCGGCGATGTGCTTCCGGGGTTCGAACTGCCGTTGAAAGACGTCTTTGCCGAGTTGGATCGGCCGGAAGACGCGTGATGGGCCTCGCCGCCCGGGGGATGG
>CAIYOB010001120.1 GCA_903927685.1 uncultured Planctomycetaceae bacterium | reverse complement strand
GCGGTCGTCAGCACCAGCGAGCCGGCGTTAATGGTCGTCAGTTGTACCCGCTGCCGGTCAACGCTCGTCGCATACGTTCGGTTCAAAAGCGTGACAAAATCATGTCCGTCGACCGTCGTCCAGGCCGGATCCGTGGTTACGTCCTCAAACACGTTCACGGTGGTGGCGCTCGTCGCCGGACCGGAAAACACCTCGATCGCGCCTGACCCGGCCGAGTCCAGGTACAGCGGGTTGTCGCCGATCCATTTGAGCTTCAGCGAACTGGTCAGGGCCGTGTCGATCTTGTAGGGCACGTCCGCCACTAGCGGTTGCGGCACCGCGCCCGATGACCGCAAAGCGACGAACGTGTTGGCGGACCAGCCATGCGCACTGGCCGTGGTCAGATACCCGGTGCCGGGATCCACGCCGGTCACAGCGAACTTCGTCCCGTACAGGGTGACGTACTTGCGCGTGGGCTGCGTGCAGTACAACTGGATGTCGAGATTGGACGCATCGATCCTGGCGGGCGTCGCCGTGCCGGTCAGGTCGATGATCGCCTTACAACCGAACGGCAGGGGCGTCGTGTCGCCCCAGGTGCCCGTGCCGTTGGCCAGCAAGCGTCCGCGATTGGTGCTGGTCGTACCACTGATGATGTAGGGCGACGACCTGATTTTCAGGTAATACGTGCCGTCGGCGTCCCACTTGAACCGCAGCATGCCGGGCGTGACGCCGCCGCGAATTGTCAGGCCGTTGATGCCATTGGCGAAGGACGACATATCCACATCGAACGTTACGGTCACGCCGGCGCAGATCACCACCACATCCAGGTTGACCGGGACGGCGGCACCGCCTGCCCCGCCATCCGTATCGGACCACGTGGCGGTGCTGCTCCAGTTGCCGGACGCGACCGCGTATTTTGTCGCCATGCTGATGCGTCCTCTGCGTTACGGGTTGCTCGCGCCCGGTTCGTTCACGGGGAGACTGCGAGCGGCCGCAGCAGCCTTCGCATCCGCCTGCTTCTGCTGGAAATCCAGATACATGGCCTCGCCCGTGTCGGCCGCCGCCTGCAGGTCTGCGGGTTGCTGCGGGAAGGTCAGCACCGACTGCGTGCCGTCCGCGTACTGCACCCGCAGGTCGTAGCACCAGCCGAGATCGCGTTGGTCAATGATGGTCGCCATACCGGGACTCGCGCTAAGTGGTGAAGTTCAGCACGGCACTGCCCCACCAGGACGTGCCGTCGAAATACAGCGTGACAATGTCCGTCTTGCCGCTGGTCTTGGTCCAAGTCGGTTCCGTGCCGCCGGCCCACTTGATTGCCGGGAAGGTAGGCGTGTGCGCGCCGCCGTAACTGAGCTTCAACTGGCAGTTCGTGGGCCCGGCGGGATTCGTGAACGTGAACGTCACGTCGCCGCTGGTCGTGAACCTCTGGCGGTTGCCCGTGTTCCAATTGATCGCGGAGGCGGCGGCCACTTCCGCGTCGTACACGACCGCGTCATTGATCTGCAGATTGTCGACACTGATCCCCATGCTGCCCTCTCAAGCCGTGATCGTGGTCTTGGTCACGTAGCTGCCCGCCTCGCGGCGCTGCATCAGCAGGTTGTTGCCGCTGCGGATGATCTTCCAGCTACCGTCCGTGGTCGGGTTGCCCAGATAGAACGCCTTATCCGAGGCAATGTCCACATCCGCCGCTGTGACGGTCAGATTGCCTCCCGACGGCGCGATAGCCAAATCACCACCGCTGTTCGTCGTGAAGCTGGTGTAGTTGGAGGCGTTGTACCCCAGTCGCAGTTGCTCGGACGTTTTCTGGATGTGCAGGATCGCAGCAGGATCAATCAAGCCGATCCCGATCATGTCGGCGCTGGCATCCACGCAGAACAAGTTGACGTTCGTGTCGCCTTCGATCCTGAAGTCCAGGTTGGCTCCCATCTCGTTGAACACAACGCCCGTTGTGCAATTGACGCTGTGGGCCGTGGCAAGACCGCTCACCAGAACCCACCGGTCGCCGCTGTACTCACCCCATGACTGCGAGCCGGGCGTATCCAGAATGTTCAGGCGGGCTGTGCTTGTCCCCGAAATGTAGACGCTGTTCGATCCTGGGTTCAGGTAGATATGGGCAGCGTACGCGGTCGCTGATGCCGACGTAATGTCGAACCTGCCAGTGCTGGCAACCACGAAATTGGTGTACGTGGCGGCGTCGTAGCCAATCCGCAGCTGCTCGGTTGTCGCGACGACATGCAGGCGGGCGGACATGCTGGACGCGCCAATCCCCACCTTGCCCGTCGTGAAGGAGATGTCTGATCCCGAGGTCGTCCATTGGCTGCCACTTGGAAGTGGAACCCAGCTCAACACGCCAGATCCATTGTTGGCGAGCAGGTAGCCGCTACCACCTGCCTGTGCTGTAGGCAATGTGTACGTAATGTTGCCTGACTGATCGCCGCCCTCAAAGATCGTGAGGAACATTGGGGTTGCGCCACCCTCAACAATCGTCGGCTGTCCATCGACCCTCACGTTTCCGGCGAACTTGAATCCAGGGACGGTCCCTACGGAACTGAACGTCACATAGCCATTGCTGGCGACGGTCGTGCTCAGATAGTTCGATGTGTCATACTTGACCTGAAGCTGCGGTCCGGTCGTGCTCACCACGCTGGCCAACCCGTTGACCGTCAGGTTGCCCATGGCCACGGGCATGTAGAGCGTGTCGCCGCAATCCTTGATTTCGAGCAGCGACGTACCAATCTTAAAGGCGGGAACTGTGGTGGAGTTGTTTGCCGCAAATCTCAACTTGGAAAGCGCACCGCCACCGTAGGTGATCTCACACGATCCACCGCCACCTGCCGCGTGCATCTCAAACCGCCCACCATGCACGCTAATGTCGCCGTTAGCGTAGAGACAACCATCGGCGGTGAGTGCCCCGTAAAATCTAGCGTTCCTGCTGTTGTCGATCAGCAGAGCAATGCCAGAGGTGTGGGCAACGGCGAAAGCATCCGCTGTGGCGAGTACATAACGAGCAGCAGTTGACCCGTAGCCAATCCCCGTCGAGTAGGTCGCGTTTACACCGATTTGGCCAATTGCCAAAGCGTAGTCCGCTGTCGCCTGACAGGGGCTAACTCCGGCGGCACCAATCGCAATGGACCGAGTTCCCGTAGAAGACGAATAGGGACCAATGGCTATTGAGTGACCGCCGGATGCTGAACCTCGCATCGCAAACGAATACTGCCCAGTCGCTGCCGAGTCCTTCCCAAGAGCCAGCGCACACTGTCCATCACCAGACGCTGTGGACGTGGTATTACCCATCCGAATGGCACCAGATTTACCATCGATGGCGAACACATTCCCCCAGGCATTTGTGATCGACACAATCGTGCGATTCGTCGCTTCAGACTCGCCCGGCCAGTAGATGGGATCGCTGAACGTGAAGCCAGCTCCAGTTCCTACTGCGTCGAACGTGACGCCTCCGGCGCTGCCTACCGTCGTGCTGAAGTAGTTGGAACCGTCATACCCCAAGCGAAGCTGCTCAGTCGTCAAGGTGACGGTCAGTTTACCGACAACAGAAACAGCACCGTCAGCCGCGACCTTGAACCGATCTCCTGCCGTTCCACCGTAGGTCGTGATATTCAGCAGATTGGCAATCTGTCCATTGGCTCCCGTAACGGACAAGGCCACCCCAGCTACTTGTCCATTGATGACCACCAACGGAGACTTTACTGTCACCGTCGTATCGCCACCGATCTGGATGTATTCGGTATTCGCCCTTCCCAGCGAGATAAAGTTACCGAAGGCAATGTAGCCGCCGTCGCTGGGACCGTGGGAGGTGTTGTAGATCGCTGGTTGTGACCACGGACCTACTGCAACAAACTGCAACCCCTTGGTTGGGCTGGTCACCGCATTGGGCTTAATGATAAAGCCAGCAGCCGTATTGCCACCGGAGCGTGCCTGGACTGTCACGACCCCGTTGGCATCGATTTTGAACAAATCCCCAGCTGTTCCGCCGTAGGGCGTGACGTTGAGCAGGTTGGCAGTCTGTCCACTTGCTGCCGTTATCGACAGCGGCACCGAACCAGTCGCTCCACTGGTGACTGCAACACTACCCGTGACACCCAACGATGAAGACGACCATGTGAGGTTCGACGAGCCCGCAAACGACCCGCTGCTGTTGTACTGAATCTGCGTGTCGCTGCCGCCTGGAGTCAACGGAGCCTGGACGGTTGCCATCCAGGATGCGGCGCCGGCGTCGGCGGATTTGCAGACGTAGTAGTTGCCGCCCGTCAGGTCGAGCCACAAAGAGCCGACCTCATAGCCCGCGCTCGAGTCGGCATTGACGGTGGGCGCGGCCGAGGCCGACAGGTTGTCCTTGCGGACATGGAGCTTGCCGGTTGCGGACCGCGTGAGCGCGCCGGAGGCGGACGTCAGGACGATCGGGTCCGCGTCGTGGTAGAGTCCGAGTTTGGGCATGGCTCAGCCGCCTCCCGTCGCAGCAGATCCCGTCGAACTCAACGTGCCTGCCCAGGCGTCGGGAATGTTTTTGCGTTCCGCTTCCAAGGCCGGTCCCATAAAGGGTCTCGCCTGATACCGGGCACGGCGCCGCCGTTCGATGAAGTGGTACACTTCCTTGCGTTTGCGGCTGGTATGCCGGAAGCGGCGGTCACGCCGGCTCCAGGTCCGACCGCCGTCCCAGGACCACTCCAGGATTCTCACGATGTC
>CAIYOB010001119.1 GCA_903927685.1 uncultured Planctomycetaceae bacterium | reverse complement strand
GGCATTGCGGTGGAGAGACTGCCTTTTTTTCTGCAGCAAGGGAGGTAGCTTTGGACCAGCTGGAGACGAAACGCGAGCGGCTGCTCGACATGTTGCGGAGCTTTGACACCTGCGCGGTGGCGTTTTCCGCGGGCGTCGACAGTACGGTCTTGGCGAAAGCGGCCCAACTGGCCCTGGGCGATCGGGCCGTGGCGGTGACGGGGGTCAGCGCCAGCTTGGCCGAGGGCGAATTGGACGAAGCGCGGCGGCTGGCGGAAACCATCGGCATCCGCCACGAGATCATCCGCACCCAGGAGTTTGCGAACTCGAACTACACTCAGAACGCGCCCGATCGCTGTTACCACTGCAAGTCGGAATTGTATACGCAGCTCGAACAACTCGCCCCGCGGCTGGGCGTCCGCGTGATTGCCAACGGCGCTAACGCCGACGACGTCAGCGATTATCGGCCCGGGAACCAGGCGGCGGCCGAACACCGGGTGCGCAGCCCGCTGCTGGAGTGCGGGATCAACAAGGCCGAGGTCCGGCAGTTGGCGATCGACTGGGGGCTGCCCATTTGGGACAAACCGGCCATGCCCTGTCTGGCCAGCCGGGTGGCGTACGGCGAAGAGGTCACGCCGGAGCGGCTGGCCATGATCGACCAGGCCGAGCGACTGCTCCGCGACCGCGGCTTGCGGACCGTCCGCGTCCGCTACCACAAAGGCGATCTGGCGCGGCTGGAAGTGCCGGCCGAAGAAGTGGGCGGGCTGGTCGAGCCGGCAACGCGGCAGGCCCTGGTCCAAAGCCTGAAAGACCTGGGGTTCCGCTTCGTCACGTTGGACCTGGAAGGCTTCCGCTCGGGCAGCTTGAACACGCTGGTGCCTCTGGAAATCCGCGGCGGCGTCTGAACGGCTCGCCCCGGGGTTCAGCGTTTTTTCTTCTTCTTGACGTCGTCGACCAGCGGCAGCTTCAGTCCCCAGACCGCACCGCGCGTCCGGTTGCGCCGCACCGGATTCGCTTGGGCCAGGCGCTGCGCCTCCGGCGTGGCGCTCACCGCGCGATACGTGCCGTGGTTGGCCTGGGCGATCGCTCGCAGTTGCGTTTCTCCGCGGGGATCCACTTCCATCCCCAGCGTGTGGATCGGCAGGCGACGCTCGTGCGGAGCGGTGAGCAGGTCCGTGGTGTCGTCGGTAAAAACGCCGTCGCCCAGGATGTAGATCGCGTCGGGGTTCATGGCCAGGGCCGCCGTCACCGCCTCGCGGCCTTGCGTGTGCAAGCACATCTGCACCGTCCCCAGCCAGGATCTCAGCCGCTCCTTGTTGCGCGGTGTGGCCGGCACCAGGCCCGGCGCCGGTTCCGGATGGAACATGCGATACGCCGTGTCGCTGAAAAAGATCACACAGAACTGCTGGTCGGAGCCCATCGCGTCGACCGAGCGCATCAATTCCAGCAGTGCCGTCTCGAACCGCCCGCGGGCCATGCTGTTGGAATTGTCCACGACGAAGACGAACTTCTGGCCGCGCGACCGGGCGCCGAAGAACGTTGCGGCAGCCTTGAGGCCGTCGCCGATGTCCGTCATCCCCGAACCGCCGCGGCCGAACAGTGCCCCGATTTCGCCGAGCGGCAGTTCCGCGAGCGAGACGTCGCCCAGATCGCCGGGAGCAGCGAGTTCGGCGGCCAGCGTCAGATCGCTCAAGGCGATGACGCCGACATCGGCGACCGGAGCTTCGGCCAGGCCCGAGTCGAGTTCGAGTGCCTGGAGGTCGACCGCGAAGTCCGCTAGGGTCTCGGCCAGCTCCTGCGGCTCTTCCGCCGTTTGGGCGATCACCAGCACGCCGCCGGCGCGCACCTCTTCGCGGAACTTGCAGAACGCCAACGTCAACAGCAGGGCGAGGTGCACGAGCAGACTGACCAACCAGGCCGGCAGACCCAGCAGGGCCTCACGCCAAGCGGCAATGGCCTCGTCATCGACGTCCGCTTCGTCAGTCCCCATGGTACTCGGTGGACGTATCTTTCCTGAGTCTTCCGGGCTGATCGCGAAAAGCCTGCTCGAACAGGCCGCTGACGTCCTCGGCCGGGAACCAGGCCGAGTCATCCTTGCGGACCCAAGAGCCTTCCCGGATCACGCCTTCCCGGACTTTCGCCAGCAAATCGGCGCCCGAAATCGGGCCTTCGGTCTTGCCACCCAACTTGTAAAACCACTTCGTCGCCATGCTCGGACTCCTCTCGCCAATTCCGCGACTCACGGTCTCCGCTCGCGGAGCGAGCGGCCTACGGTTGCGTCTCTCCCGCCGGCGTGCCGCCCTGGTACTTCGCCGCCCAAGCGGCGAGATCTTCTTTGCCTTTCCGGTGGCAGAAATCGCCGAACGATTCGCCCGCCACGCGGTCCTGCCGGAAATAGGCCAACAGCGGCACCAGTGTGGGGACGATGTCCGCCGCCGGCACGAGGTCTTTGTACACGAAATTCAGGCGGTCGCCGACCAACCGGCCGCCCAGCAGCAGCGTATACCGTCCCACGGCCTTGCCGACCAGGCCGACATCGGAATTGTAAGGCCGGGAGCAGCCGTTCGGACAGCCGGTCATGCGGACGGTAAACACTTCCCGCGCCAGGCCCCATTTGGCCAACTCGGCTTCCAATTGGTCGATGACGCCCGGCAACGCCCGCTCGCTGTCCGTGATCGCCAGGCCGCACGTCGGCAGCGCCACGCAAGCCATCGACCAGCGGCGAACGGTCGACGTCTCTTCCGTCAGACGCACATGGTGCCGCCGCAGGATCTGTTCGAACTCGGGTTTCACGGCCGGGTCCAGATCGGTTAGCAGGATGCTCTGGTGCGAGGTCAAGCGGACCCCGGGCTCGAAACTCCGGCAGATCTCCCGCAGGGCCGACTTGAGCTGCGTCTGCGCGCTGTCAAGGATCCGGCCGTTTTCGATGTTCAAGCCGTAGAAGCACTTGCCGTCGCCCTGTTCGTCCCAGCCCAAATGGTCGTTGAAACCGGTGACATCGTCCGGTTGGGGCGTCAGCAGCGGCGTCCCGTAGTACTCCTCGACCTTAGCTTTGAACTTATCCAATCCCCAATGGTGAATCAGGTACTTCATCCGGGCCAGCTTGCGGTCCGCGCGGTTGCCGAAGTCGCGTTGCACTTTGACGATCGCCTCGGCGACATCCAGGACCTGGCTGGGGGCCACGAACGCCAAGCGCTTGGCCAGCGCAGGAAAAGTCGCCTTATTGCTCGGCGTCACCCCCATGCCGCCCCCGACCAGCACGTTGTAACCAATGATCTCGCCCTCGCGGAGGATCGCCATGAATCCCAGGTCCTGCGTGTAGATGTCGACGCAGTTGTCCGCAGCAAAACCGACGGCAAACTTGAACTTGCGTGGTAGGTACGTCTTGCCGTACAGCGGCTCGACTTCCCCTTCAACCTGACCGCCCGCCAACGTGCGTTCCCCGGTGTCCGGGTCTTGTATCCACAACTCATGGTACGCCGGCGTCTGGGCCAGAAAATGCGCCGATAATCGCTCGACCAAAGCCTGGACCTGCAGGTGCACCGGATCCGCGTGGGGCGCGGGGCAGCCCATCACGTTGCGGACGACGTCGCCGCACGCGCCCAGGGTAGTCAACTGAATCTCATTGATCCGGTGGATCGCTTCCCAGAGATTGCCCTTGAGGATGCCGTGCAGTTGGATCGTCTGGCGGCTGGTCAGCCGCATCGTGGTGTTCCCCAGTTCGTCGCACAGGTCCATTTCCGCCAACAGCTGCCGGCTGGTCAGCTTGCCGCCCGGCACCTTGGTCCGGACCATCATGCTGTGCGCCTTGCCGCTGTCCCCGGCTTTCCGGGCCGCAGACCGTTCATCTCGGTTATCCTGCTGGTACGTGCCGTGGAGCTTGAGCAGCTGGTTGCTGTCCTTGCTGAACGCCTCGCTGCCGTCCCGCAGTTCCCGGGCGATGGTCCCGCGCAGGTAGTTGCTTTGTTCCTTGAGCGTTTCGACGGGGCTCAGTTTTGCTTCGGCCATGATGATCCAAGGGCTCCTGACGCCAAACGAAGGACAAACGGCAATGCGTACTTGCAGTCCACGCTGGCGCTAGTATAACGCTGTCTGGAACGAGCGGCCACGCCAGTCCGCTTTCCGCT
>CAIYOB010001118.1 GCA_903927685.1 uncultured Planctomycetaceae bacterium | reverse complement strand
CTGTTGTCGGACAAGCGACACTCGGGGTGTAGCGCAGCCTGGATTAGCGCGCTTGCTTGGGGTGCAAGAGGTCGGGAGTTCGAATCTCCCCACCCCGACTTGCTGAAACTGCTGAAAACCCTAGTTTTCCTTCGGGAAGACAAGGGTTTTCGCGTTTCTTGGGGTCGCTTCCCAGATTCGCCATTTTGACAGGATTTGACAGCGGCGTATCGGATTTGTCGGCAGCTGGTGCAAGCGTTGGTGCAAGCGGCCGGACGTCCGAAACGGCGTTTTCGGTCCCCGTCGCGGCGAGCCGGTCCCGGCCTGGATGGCTGGTCAGCGGCGACGCCGGCGGAGATTCCACGGCGTCTGTGGCCTTATACGGTATTGGGCAAGACGCACCGAGTGCGGCTCTGCACAGCGAGTTCTGAACGTCGCTCACTGCTCCCACTGCTGCAGTTGCCGGGCCCAAGCGGTGATCTCGGGCCGCTTCTTCTCGAACAGGCCGAACAGCACCAGGATGCAGATCCCCAGCCCGATCCCAAACGCCCACCATGGCCAGACATGCTCGATGGCCCGCGCCGCGTGCCAGACCATCGTCACCACGGACAGCAGCACAAAGCCGGTGCCCAAGTACAGGAACGCCCGCACCCGGAAGATGATCCCCAAGAAGACGCCGGCGACGGACAGACTGGCCAGCACCATCGGCGGCCACAGGCTTTCGCCCACGCCGCGGAGGAAGATCTCGCTGGTCGAACTGAGGTAGATGACCAACACGCTGCAGTATCGCACGGCCGCTAACTGGGCCGGCTTGAGCTGCCGACGATTCAAATGTCCCGCAATCAAGAGCGAAACCGCCGGCGGGATCAGCCAGAATTGCGGATGCCGCCAGAAGGCAAAGCCGGTGTCCATCAACAGCGACCAGAGAGCCGCATTGCCGGCCACCAGCGCCGCCAGGCCGCTGGTCATGGACCGGCGGAGCATGCTCAATACCAGGTAGACCACGCCTGCCGCAAACAAGACGACGGAATAGTCCGACTTCTCGGCGGCGACGACCCAGAATCCCAGCGCCGGAATCAGCGGCAGAAACGCCCCCGTCCGCTGCAACGGATCTGACAGCACGCGAATCCCGCTCCGCTGGAACAACTCGCCCACCCCCACCCCGGCAAACGCGATCGCCATCACGATGTACGGCCAGTACGGCCGGAATACGCCGGCAAACCAACCGGGACGACACATGAACAGGTGGGCAAAGATCAACGCCGCGATCGCCTCGGCGCCGTACACGCACATCATCCGCTGCCGTTCCGTCAGCCCCACGGCGCCGCGTTCCGGCAACAGGGCCAGCGAAATCAGCCCGACCAGCAACGCCGCCAGAACGACGGCCACGACCAACATCGGCGCCGTGTCCACCGGAGCGCCGACGCCCGGCACATAGTACAGCCGTTCCAGCAGCAGCACCGCGACCAGCGCCAAGCCCGCGCCGGCCCCGAACGTCATGGCAATCCGCTGGACCGGTCCCTGCCAGGAACTGGTCCCGGGCACGCGCCGGACCACGATCAGCCCGTAGACAAAGGTCAAGCCCGCCAGCACGATGACCACCCGAATCAGCCGCAGCAGCAGAATTCGCTCGGTCCAATCCGGCTGCAAGTCGGCCCAGCTCAGGCACACGGCCGCCACGCCCGTCATCAGCAGGGACGCGAACTGTAGCAGCGTGCGGCGTTCCTGCTGGGCCAAGCCGGCCAGGGCGACAGCCAACGCGGCGGGCAGCATGCCGCTGCTGATTCGCATCCAACGCTCGGGAAAGAACGAGACGACAATCAGGGTGGCAAACATGGCCGCCGCCGACACGAGCAGGTTCACGGTCGGCAGCCAGAGGGCGGTCCGCCGCAGGCCGGAGACGGGATCGGCGATTCCCCAGCGGCTGCCCAGAGCGGCCAGCCCGACGCCTTGCCGCCACACCAGGCTGGTCAACGTCGCATACAACCCCGCGGCCATGCCGAGGGCCCAGAACGCCAGTCGATCCTTGATCCCCGCGAGGTCGAGTCCCAAGGCAACCACCAGCGCGCCCCAGACGTACAGGCAGGGCACGCCGTATCCCCGCCGGCGCTCCCAGAGTGAGCCGATGAACAAGGCACCAAGAACCGCCAGGGCGAGGATCCCGCCCAGGTCCGCCGCCGCAATGCCGTTTCCACCCCACGCGCTGCGCGAGACGCAGTTCACCACGAGGGCTCCCCAGAAGAACAAGCCCGCGATGCTGAGGCTGAGGATTCCGGCGACGACGTGCACCGGCCCCCGGCGCCAACCAGGATCGAAGCCGACGACGAGTCGCCGTTGGTACCAGAGTTCAACCGCCAGCCAGAACAATCCGCCGGCCGCCAAGGCGATCAGGTTGGCCTGAATGAAATCCGCCACGGCGGATTCCACATTCCCCAGTGGGCCCCGGCTGTAAACGCCGATCACGCCAATGCTGGCCGCCAGCGCCGCCAGCAGGACGGAACCATAAGCCAAGCCTTGACTGCGACGGGCCAGCGCCAGAGCCGTGGCCAACGCCGCGGCCCCGCCGGCCGCTCCGACCGACCACCACGGTGCCCAGGGGCTGGGATCCACCCCCGTGCCGCGGACCGCCAACAGCGCGACCAATCCGCACAGCGTAGCCGCCTCGCGCCCCAAGTGCGGCCAGCGCCAATCTACTACCGTCCCGCACGCGGCGACGGCCAGCACGCCATACGTCAGGACATGATAGGCGGCCCACATCCGCGACACGTCGCGAGCATCGACGGTGACGGCCAGCAGTGTCACCAGGGCCAGCGCGAACGCCCCGCCCAGTCGCCAGCGTTGCTCACCGGACTGCCTCGTCGCCAGCAGCCAACTGATGCCCGCCGCCAGCGCCCAAGCCAGGTAGCTCAACGGCTCGCCCAGCGGTCCGCAAGCCGCCGGCAATTGCCCGGGGCTCAGAAAGACGCTGACGGTAGCCCACGTCGCCATGGCGATCAGCACCACGTGGACGGCCGCCAAGTGGATCGCGAACGGCCAAGGTGTCGGGGCCGCTCCATCCGCTGCTGCGGCGCACGTCGATTCCGCCGTCATCCACCGCTGCAGGCCGCGCCATGCCAAAGCGTAACCGCCCAGCGCGACGGCGATCCACTGCAGCAACCCGGCCAGGAATCCGGGATTTGTCGGAGCGGCCTGCAACGCGTAGGCCAGGAACGCCACGAATTGCAGCAGGACCGAACCGGCCAGGGCATAGATCTGCCGCTTTTCGCGGATCGCGTGCCCGACCAGCACCGCCACGAGCACCAGCAGCGGCACGGCATACGACAGCGTCATTCCCAAGTAGCCGAACAGGCTGTCTCCGGCGACCTTGCCGACGCTCAAGCCCGCCATTCGCCGACTGGCTACGACGGTCGTCAGCACCACAATGGGGACCCCACCGAGCAAAAGGCCCGCCTCGCGAGTCACGCTGCCCAGCAGCCCG
>CAIYOB010001117.1 GCA_903927685.1 uncultured Planctomycetaceae bacterium | reverse complement strand
GTTGGCCGCTTCGTCGAACCGGACGGTCAGGCGGACTTCATCCACATCGACATTCCTGCGGACCTGCTCGACGATCACGCTCACCCCCGCGCGCGACTGCTCGACGTTCCGGGCGTTCGGCAGATCGGCGAACTCGAACGTTTCGACTCGGCCCGGCAGGAGCGCGGAAACCAGCCCCTGGAGCGTCCGGATCTTGGCGACGCTGCGGGCCGGCAGGACCAGCGGCAGCTGCACTTCCGCGGCCGGCAGGCTGTTCTCCACGGGAACCTCCAGGCTCGCGCGGGGCGTCGCAACCGCGACCGGCTGGCCGGATTCATCCGTGGCCCGCAATTCGGCCAGCGGGATCTGCAACAGGATCGGCGACACGCGCGGCTCCCAGGCCAACTCGATCGCCAGCCGCAGCGAGTGATTCGCCGGGTTCCGCAAGTCGCGAATCGCCTGGACTCGCAAGACCTCGAAGCGGAACAGTCCCTGGTACACGCCGTTTTCGACCCGCTTCCGTTCGTTCTCGTCCCGCGCGACCACGGCCAAGGCCCCGATTTCGCCGCTGAAGTTATAGACGCTCAGCCCGGCCTGGTCCAGCAGCGAGTCGAACGCCGGCCAAAACGGCGCCTTTTCGAAATCGACGGTCAACGGGGGATCGGGCGTCTGCTGGCCGAAACGCTGGCGGAAGTCGACGATTCGGTTGCCCGTTTGTTGTTGCAGCTCCGCCAGCGCGGCGGACAGGGTGTGTTGTCCGTGCAGGGTGATGCGCGACGGCTGGGCCGCCGCTTCCGCGACCGCGGCCTCCAACGCCTCGCGGATGCGTTCGAGTCGGACCTTGACCTCGGCCGACGTATCACGGCCCGGCGTGGGCAGCAGCGTCAAGGCCGGTGGCCCGAGTTCGATCAGCCGGCGTTCAGCTGCCTCGCGTGTCGTCCGCTGGACATCATCCAGCTGCCGGACCAGACGCCGCACCTCCAAACGCATTTCGTCGCCGGAATCCGCCGCCTGGCCCAACAGCATTCCGCCGATCAGCAAGAGACAAGTCCCCATGACGCCCTCCTTTCGCTTTCCAGCTATCATCTTAAAGGCGGCGGGCGGACCTCTGCAACCGACTGGTCGCTCACTTGCAATGACAAATGGTAGATCGAAGGAGACGGCGATGGACACGGTCGCGCAACCTGAAGGGACCTCGTTTGCCCCCGGCACGCTTTGGACGCGGGTCCAGGCAACCACCGAGCGGGCCCTGGCCTGCGGCGCGTTGCAGCCCATCCCGACGGATAGCGAGTACCTGGACGACGGCGGCATCCGCTTCCTGGTCCGCATCCTTCGGCACCTGGCAGGCAAGCCGCGCCGGGCGAGCGCCGGCGCCCCGCTTGCCGCGGCTCGTCCCAACCCGTTCCTGCCGTTCGAGCCGGCGATGTACGTCGCCGACGCCTCGCCGACGCACGTCTGCCTGCTGAACAAGTTCAATGTGGTCGAGCGGCACCTGCTGATCGTGACCCGGGCCTTCGAGGACCAGGAGACACCGCTGACGCCTCGAGATTTCGAGGCGCTGTGGACGTGCCTGGCGGAAGGCGACGGGCTGGGGTTCTACAACAGCGGGGCGATTGCCGGGGCCAGCCAGCCGCACAGGCACCTGCAGTTGATCCCCCTGGCCCTGGATCCGGCCGGAGCCCCGCTGCCCATCGCCTCACGGATCGACGTCGAGTCGGCCCCTGGCGTCGTGGGGCGAGTGGAAACGCTTCCTTTTGTCCACGCAATTGCCGCGCTGGATGCGGACAGGTTCGCCGACGTCCAGCAGGCAGCGGCGTTGACATGCGACCTGTATCGTCGCTTGCTGGACGCGATCGGAGTGGCATGGCCCGCCGCGGGCGAGCGGTTCGCGCGGGCGTACAACCTGCTGCTCACCCGACGCTGGCTGCTGGCCGTGCCCCGGACGCGCGAATGTTACCAGTCGATTTCCTGCAATGCGCTGGCTTTCGCGGGCGCCTGGCTGGTCCGAGATCGACAGCAGTTGGAACTGCTACAACGTGCCGGCCCATGTGCCGGGCTGCGGTGGGTGACCGAGGCCTAGCCAGGTTTCCTGCCCGCGTTCTGCAGGAATGCCGCCAAGGCGTCGTCCGGGCTGACTTCGGCCCGCTGCGGTTCGTCACCCGCAAAGACGACGGCTTGCCCCGAACCCTCGCCAGCCGGATTCCAGGATGCGGGCTGGACTGGCCCGGCGTCCGACGGACCGCCGTCTGCCGGGCCTGATTCGGCGTCGGGGATCGCCAGGCCGGCGTGCATTTCTTCCGACCAGCGGGCGAGTTCGTCGTCCGTCATTCCGGACGCTCGCTCCAGCGTCAGTTGGGCCTCCTTGCCGGCGGCAGGCAGGGAGGCTTGGACCGTCAGGCGTCCGTCTTGGCCATAGCGAAACACGACCTTGACGGGCGTCCCGGCGGCCAGATCGGGCGGCAGATCGGTCACTACCAGCCGGCCAATGTGCGTACAGCCTTCGCCGGTCTCCGTGCCGCCCTCGACCACGGGGATCGCGACGTCCCGCTGGCCAGCCTTGGCAGTCTGGAATTTGCGGGTCACCGCTGCCGGGAGCGGCGTGTTGCGGGCGATCATCACCTTGCGGCGCGTCAGCCGCGACTCCGGCTCAATCCCCAGCACACCCAAGGTATGCGAGTTCACGTTGCGGACCGACAACCGGCGGACGGCTTCGTGGCTGTGGTTCAGCAGCAACCCGGCGTAGATCGCCGCGCCGTGCGCCACGGCTTCGTCCGGCGACAGCGAGCGGTCCGGTTGCAGGCCGGACTCGGCGGCCAGCATCTGTTGGATCATCGGCATCCGCGTCGCGCCTCCGACCAGCAGCAGTCGCGTCAGGTCGCTCCACTGGACTCCCGCTTCCCGCAGCACGCTGACGCAAGTCATCCGCGTACGTTCGACCAGGTCGCCCGTGAGCGTTTCAAATTCCGCCCGCGTGAGGCGCACTTGCGACTGTTTGCCATCCCAGGAGACCGGTATTCGGGTTTCCGTTCGCGCGCTCAAGGCATGCTTGGCCTCGCTGGCCGCCTGCATCAGGCACTCCCACGGAGCCGGCAGGTCGCGCAGTTCGACGCCGTGCTCGGCACGGAACCGGTCGGCGGCGTGCCCCGCAATTCTCTGGTCCCAGTCCATGCCGCCCAGGAACACGTCGCCGGCAATCGCCACGGCGCGGAACTCGGTCCCCTCCATGTCCATCACAGTCACATCGAACGTGCCGCCACCCAGATCGTAGACCAGGACGCGCTCGCGAACACCGGTCGTCAGATCGGCGGCGAACAGCCGCTGCTCCCACCCGTAGGCGATCGCCGCCGCGGTGGGCTCGTTGATAATATCGATCACGTCCAGGCCCGCCAATCGCCCGGCATCCTGCGTCGCCTTGCGCCGCGGCTCGTTGAAATACGCGGGCACGGTCACCACCGCTTTGCGGAACTCGCCCAACTTCAGGCCCGCGTCCTGTTTCAGCTTGGCCAGCACCAGCGCCTCGATCACCTCCGGAGGCAGCACGCGGCCGCAAATCGACTTGCCGAACTCCCGCTGGCCGACGTCGCGCTTGGCAAACCGCGCCAAGCGGTGTGGCTCCGCCTCGCCGGCACGCAGGGCTTCGCGGCCCACGATGGGCGCATCCCGGTCAAAGAAGACCGCACTGGGCGTGATCAACTCGCCTTCCTCGTTGACGATGGTCCGCGGCTTGCCGTCGGAGTCCAAATGCGCCAACACGGAGAACGTGGTGCCCAGGTCAATTCCCACAGCAGGTTCGACGGAGCCACTCATGATGGGCCTCGGCGGGAAATCGCTAAATCGCTAAATCGGAAGGTCGCTGAGTCGCAAAGTCGGTAAGTCAAGAAGTGGGCAGGTCAGCAAGTCGCTGAGTCGGCAAGGCACGAACGGGGTCATTCCCCGCCGGCGCCGCTTCCTCACCGGCGGCAGGGAGTTCCGGACTGGCGGGCGTTGCCGGCCAAGGGTTCACCCAATCACCCCAGCTGGCCAAGTACTTGGCGTAGGCGGCGCTCTGCCCGGCCCGGTCCTCGATCCAGGTCTTGGTGGCGGCGACCAACTCTTGCTCACGCTGCAGAGGCAACTTCCCCAACAGTACAGCGACGCGCAGGAAGACAAAGTAGGTATCCAGCACGTCGCAGCGGCAATAGTCGTTGATCTCGGCCAGCCGCCCCGCATTGTGCATGTCCTGGACCATGTCGCCTTGGACGTCCATCTTGCCCGGTTTGCCCAGCAGGTTGGCCGCCAGGTTCAGCCCCCCATTGAATCGCGTGGCGCCAAAGTTCGTCAGCAGGTCGTGCAGATCCAGGTGCGCCGCGGTGTTGTAGCGACTGCGGTTCTGCTCCCAGTTCTTGTCGCCGATGTTGAACCAGGCGGGCACACTGATCCCGAAGCGAAAGGCGGCCAGTTCGAGCAGCGGCAGGTCGAACGTCCGGCCGTTGAAACTGACCAGCGTCGGACGCCGATAGACTTCCCAACCACGCCAGAAATGATCGGTGATCACGTGCGGACGAAAGTGCGGGGCGTCCAGGGCGACGATATCGAGCAGCGAATAGTCCGCCGTGACCTTGGCGACCACCAGCGATACGGGCACCTGGAACGTGTACGGAACAAAGTCGCTGCCGGTCGTTTCGACCAGTTCCGCGCGGTACTTTGCCACCGCGTCCGCCGCCGACAATCCCTGCCCCGGATATCGCACGCGCGACACGAGTTCCCCGTCGGAAACGCTTTCGCTGTCAAACACCAAGTACTTGATTGCCGGGTTTGCCACCGATGCCCCCTTTCCAACGGTTGCCGAGTCGACCATGATCCGCATTATGGTAGCAAACCGAGGCCGGCTTTAATACGGGGAGACGCCGATGAACGCCGAACGCCTGTTGTCGCGATTTCTGCAGTACGTCCAAATCGACACGACCGCCAGCGAGGCTTCCCAGTCGTACCCGAGTTCCGCGGGCCAGTGGGAATTGGGAGCCCTGCTCGTCCGGGAGTTGCGCGAGCTGGGGCTGGCGGATGTTCAGCAGGACGAGCATGGTTTGGTCTGGGCAGCTATCCCGGCGACGGTGGCGGATCCCATTCCTGCGATCGCCTTCAACGCGCACCTGGACACCTCCCCGGAAACCTCGGGGAAGAACGTCCGGCCACAAGTGATCCGCAACTACGCCGGCGGCGACCTGCCCCTGCCGGCCGACCCGCAACAGGTGATCCGCATTGCCGACAACCCTGCGCTCGAGGCGTTGCGCGGGGCCACGCTGATTACCACGGACGGAACGACGCTGCTGGGCAGCGATGACAAGGCAGGACTGGCGGTGATTGTCGAAGCCGCCGCCTACCTGACGGAGCACCCCGAATTGCCGCATGGGCCGATCCGGATTCTGTTCACGTGCGACGAGGAGATCGGCCGCGGTGTCAACCACGTGGACCTGGAGCGGCTCGGCGCCCTGGTCTGCTATACGCTGGACGGATCGGGAGCCGGCGAGATCGACGTCGAGACGTTCTCGGCGGATCTGGCTACGGTGACCGTGCGTGGAGTCAATATTCACCCGTCGATCGCCAAGGGGCGGATGGTGAATGCGGTGCGAGCAGCGGGCGAGTTCCTGGCCCGCCTGCCGCGCGAGCGTCTGGCGCCCGAAGTGACCGATGGTCGCCTCGGCTTCATCCACCCGTACCATCTGGATGGCGGTGTTGGCCAGGCGGTCGTCAAACTCATCCTGCGCGATTTTGAAACGGAGCAATTGCCCCGCCATGCGGACTTATTGCGCCAACTGGCCGCCGACGTCGAACTCGCTTTCCCCGGCGTCAGAATCGAGGTCGCCATCACGCGGCAGTACCGCAACATGGGTGATGGTCTGGCCAGAGATCCCCGGGCGGTGGAGTACGCTGAGATTGCTCATCGACGGCTCGGACTCGCCGTCCGGCGGACAATTGTCCGAGGCGGCACCGATGGGGCATTGCTGACGGAAAAGGGTCTGCCCACTCCCAATTTATCCACGGGTCAGCACAATCCGCATTCCCGCTTGGAATGGGCGTGCCTGGACGAGATGGTGCTGGCCGCGAAGGTCATCGTCGACCTCGCGCAGGTCTGGGCCGGCTCGCGATAACGACCATTGCACGAAGTCACGCTTCGTGGTGCGTCAAAACAATACACAGCCCGTGTCGAGGCAGTGCATTATTTCGATACACCCACCTCAGGCGAAAAAGCGGGCAAGCTGAAACGCGGTTGGTCGTCTTGCCGCAAAGCCAACTCCATCAATGAGTTTCACGCTTTTTTGCGTTTTCCTTCAGTTTGGCGCATCACGTGCGATCCTATGGACCGGTGAAACGGGTTCTGAGGATTCTCATCTCAAGACGCAAGCCGCACAGTGCGACGGCAGCTCATCATCGGCCGGCGCGCTGAACGTCGGCGCACGCGCAATGGAAACGAGGGACGACCGATGGGCGCACGAGGACCAAAGACAATCGATCCATCTCCGCAGGAGATCTTGCACCGCACTCGCGAGATTCGCGACAAGTGGTCAGAACGAACATTCCGCATCCGCTCGGGCTGGTCGGTCGACGCTGCTGACAGAATGGACCAATGGACCGTGCCCATGATCAAGATCGCGGATTTGTGCTTGGAATTGGGCGAGGAAGACGACCACAGCTACTCATGCAACTGAGGCGGTGGCCAAGCTGGCCCGCCGTTTTCCGACCGCCCAAGAAAGCTACGCGGCGCAGGCAGTAGAGCGGTGGCCGGACGTTCGACAACCGCACTGTGCCAGCGACGCGTGCTGATCATGGCCCGAATCGGCGTCTGAGCGCCGGTGACTTGTCAGGGAGCCGGTTTGGCTGCGTTGTCCGCCGGGTCGTCGGCAAAGGGGTCGGATGCCTCAGCGGCCGGCGGAGCTGCCGGCTTGGCTCCTGGCTTCCCCGCGGGCTTGGCGGCCGGCTTGGCCTCGTCATCGAGGTCGGCCTTGGCTGCCGGCGGAGGCGTAGTGAACGGGTCGTCGCCGCCCAAGATGTCATTGTCATTCTTGGGTGCCGGCTCGCCAGCGGGAGCTGCTGCCGGCTTGGCGGCATCCGGTACCGTCGCGGGAGCCGCCGCGGGCGCTGCAGGAGCCGCGCCGAACGGATCAGCAGCCGCGGGAGCCATGTCCGCCGCCGGAGCCGCCGGAGCCGCGGGAACGGCAGGAGCGGCCGCCGGAGCGGCACCGAACGGATCAGCAGCGGCGGGGGCTGCCGGAGCCGCAGGAGCGGCAGGTGCAGTGGCCGGGGCGGCACCGAATGGGTCAGCAGCCGCAGGAGCTTCAGGGGCCGCGGGAACGGCAGGAGCGGCCGCCGGAGCGGCGCCGAACGGATCCGCAGCCGCAGGAGCTGTCGGAGCCGCAGGAGCTGTCGGAGTCGCAGGAGCGGCGGGAGCAGCCGCCGGAGCGGCACCGAACGGATCCGCAGCGGCGGGAGCCGCCTCAGCCGCCGGGGCCGCGGGAACGGCAGGAGCAGCCGCCGCCGGAGCGGCGCCGAACGGATCCGCAGGAGCTGCCGGAGCCGCAGGAGCGGCAGGAGCAGCCGCCGGAGCGGCACCGAACGGATCCGCAGCGGCGGGAGCCGCCTCAGCCGCGGGAGCGGCAGGAGCGGCCGCAGGAGACGCGCCGAATGGATCGGCGGCAGCGGGAGCCGCGGGCATCGAAGCGCCAAAGGGATCAGCCGCAGCGGGCGCCGCAGGAGCAGCCTCAACGGCCCCCTCCGCCGGCATTTCCACCGGCTGCGCCGGATCGGCAAACGGATCGCCAGCGGCCGGGGCAGCCGGTTCTGCGGCTCCCGGGGCGGGTGCCGCTTCCGGCGCTGCGGGAGCCGGAGCCGCCGCGCCAGCGCCGGCTGCAAACGGATCGGTGGCCGCCGCCGCCGGAGGCGGGCCAGCCTGTGGAGCGCCGGCAGCCGGCGGGACGGCACGCAGCACATTGGGCTCGTTCCGCTGCAGCTCCTCGTAACGCTCCTTTTTCTCCTTGATCTCGCGAAGTCGGACGGCCAAGCGCGCCGTGTATCGGTACTCCTCCAGTTTCAGCCGCAGGCTGCCCTGAACTCGCTGCAAGGCCTGACCGACGTTGATCTGGACCGCGGCTCCCCCAGCTTCGAGTTCGGCTCCGCGCTTGTAATCCGCCTCCGCCTCGTCAGGGCGCCCCAGGTGGGCATAGGCCAAGCCGCGGAAGTAATAACAGCGTGGGTCCTGACTGCCTTGATCGATGGCCGAACTGAACATCTGATGAGCCACGTCGTACTTGCCGGAAAAGTACGCGTGGACGCCTTGGCCGTACATCTCCTGCAACAGCGAATCCTGGGCCCTGCTGGACGAAACAGCCGCTCCCAGCGTCAGCAGGACGGCAATCCCGAATACAAAACTCCTGGCCATAAACGAAATCCCCCTATAGCGTTGCTGCTCCCCGCGACATGTCCGGATACCTGCCCCCAAGTTCTATTTTTGAGGGACAGCCTGCTTTTATGCAATTATCCAATTTAACGACCGAACAGCAAATCGGCTATCTTCCTTCCATAGAAAATAGGCAGCAAAACCGGACAGCGATCGCTCGAGTCGTTAACGCAAAGAATCGTCGAGGCGGATCGGATAAGTTGCCGTGAGGGAAAAAAAACGGCCTTTTCCACCTTTTTCGAGACTGCCGATTACGCGGACCGGCAGTGATGTGCCGATTGAGCATGATCGCCGGAGCCGCCCCGCGAACCAATGAACTCGGGCGAAATCAGTCATTGGCTGAGGTTTTTCAGCGCCTCGCCGGCCAATCGGGCGAGCCGGGCGTCGCCGCTGGACGCCGCCAGAGTGAGGCTGTCGCGTGCCGCCGCGGCCTCGCGTCCTACCCGGCCCAGGGCCCAGGCTGCCCGTTGGCGGACGGCGGGGGCCGAGTCCGTATCCAGGACCTGGATCAGCAATCCCACAGCGGACGCAGCCCGGCCCTCGAGCCTGCCTAACAGGGTCGCCGACCAATAGCGGACGTCCGCCCGGTCGTCGGCCAGGAGCGTCTGCAAAGCGCCCGCATCGCCAGGATCGGGGGCTCCCATCTGCTCCAAGGCGGATCCAGCCCACTCGCGAACCTGCTCGTCGCCATCGCCGCAGGCCCGGACCAGCGAAACGGCGGCCGCCAAGTCCGGCTCCCGCGACAGTTGCTCGGCCGCCTCTCGGCGCCGGCCCGGCTCCGCGGAATTCAAACCGTCGAGGCACTGCGAAACGTCCATCCGCTCACCTCGCCGCAGCAGTCGTGACAATCTTGGGCAGGCGATCCAGGTCCAGTTTCGCGCTCGGGGCTGGCTCGTCGCCGACCAGCAGTTCACGGCAACAGGCCTGCAGTTCCGACAACAGACGTTCGAGATCCAATCCCAGATACACGGGGCGGTAGGGCTCCAGATAGTCGCTGCCGCTGCGGTACAACTTCTTGGCTCCGCGCGTGTTGCCGTTGCGAAAATGGTGCAGGCAGACGGCGACTTGGATCAAGCCCTGATAAAAGTGGCGTGCGGGCCCGTGCTCGTCCCGCCAGAGGTCCTCCCACACCTCGTGTGCCTCGAAAAAAGCCTGCTGGTTGAAGCAGCGGATGCCTTCCAGGAATCTCGGATCGTCTGCGGCTGGCGTCATTCTGGGTCCTCTCAACAGGCGGACAACCAGGATACTTGACATCCGGGGGATATGTCCAGGACAATTCGGGTTGAACGGCCCATCGGGCGGGAGCGATGATCCAGTGTCGGATCGCAGCGATCTGCCGCCAGCCTGACCCTTGCTGCAGCGAGTCATCGATCATGATTCTATCCGGTCACGAGATCCGCAAGCATCTGGGAGGCAGGATCGGCATCGATCCGTTCCAGGACGCCAACCTCAATCCCAACAGCTACAACCTGACTTTGCACAATGAACTGTTGACGTACGAGGAAGTCGTGCTGGACATGCGTGCCCAGAATCGCGTCCGCCGACTGACGATTCCCGACGAGGGATTGGTCTTGAACCCGACTCAGTTGTATCTCGGCAGAACCGTCGAACGTACGGAGACGCATGGCTTTGTCCCCATGATCGAAGGCCGGTCGTCGGTCGGCCGACTTGGTCTGTTCGTCCATGTGACCGCTGGTTTCGGCGACGTCGGGTTCTGCGGCTATTGGACGCTGGAGATGTTCGCCATCCAGCCGGTGAGGATCTATCCGGGGGTCGGGATCTGCCAGATCTTCTATCACCATCTGGACGGCGAGCACTCCGAATACGTCAGCGACAAGTACCAGCACAACCGCGACATACAGCCCAGCATGCTGTTCAAAGAGCTGAATCCCGACGCCGCCGGCCGCGATCCCCAAATGCGGCTTCCCTTCGGCGACCAGCCTCCCGGCTGAACGCACCTCGCCGCCTTGGAGCGGCCGCCGGCAGACGCTCGCAAGGCAGCCGATCAGGGCCTGGCAGCCGCGATTTCGGCGGCGATATCGGCCAGGATTTCTTCCAGGCCCAAGAGTTCGTATTGCTGCCCCCCGAAGTTGGAACGGCGGACCACCGGGCGCAACGGAGCGGGCGGGACCGGCAACTGCCAGGCGTCCTCCGGAATTCCCGTTGCTTGCCGACGCTCTCGGGCACGCACCGATGCTCGCTCCGCCGGTAGCGAGTCGCTGCGTGGCCAGCCCCCGCGCGTGTCCGCCTCCGGTGCCGAGAGCAGCGCGGCACCCTCACGCCACGCTCCGCTCGCCTCGCCCTCGCCCGCCCCCGCCACGGTGCGATTCAGATAGTTGATGACCACTAGCGCGTCCTGGGGTGAAAGCAGCGCGTCGCTGTTCGTGTCCAGATACAGCGGGGGAGACAACTGCCGCGCCGGCAGTTCGGTCTGGCCCGGGTTGGCGTTGATGTAGCGAGTGGTTTCGAGCACATCCAGCGGCGTGACGATTCCATCGTCGTTCACGTCATACGAATTGCGGGGATTCGTCCATAGGTCCGCCGACGACGGCATGCCGCTGGCGGAGGCGACGGACCTGCTCGTCGCAATGAACCAAGGCCCGGAGAACCCGGCCAGCGGATCCGCCACGCGATACGTGAATTGCGAGGGGTTGTCGGTGTCAACGATGATGTCAAAACGATGAATCTCGCCGACAGTGCCGATGGAGCCCTGAACCGCGAGGATTCGATCCGCGAACGCGTCGCCGTTGGTATCCATGACCGCCACATTAACAGGCGAGTTGTCGCTGGTCCCGGTAAAGGCGCCGGGAATCGCTCCCAGCATCGCTAACGTCGTGTTCGACTTATCCCAGCTCCAGATCTCAATCCGGGATCGCCCATTTACTCCCATGCCAACCACGATATCCGGAATGGCGTCGTCGTCGATCCTGGCGACATCTAGCGAGACCCCTCCCAGGAAATCCGAAATCGACTGAGTAAAGGGATAGAAGGTCTGCACGCGGGTGGGCGTTGCGCCGGACAGATCGAACACCGACACCGTGGCCTTCGTCCCGCTGCCCGTGGCGACGACGATCTCCGCGCGGCCGTCCAACTGGTTGATGAACGAACCGTCGGGAGTCAGGTGGCCCATGTCGGCTGCCGCGACAACCACGCCGCCCACAGAAACGGTGGGAAAAGCCTGAAATGAATCATAGTCGGTAGCCACAAACCCATGGTCGGCATAGAACACACGCACGTTCGCGGCTCCATAGCTGGGCACGGTGATGATATCCAACTCGCCGTCGCCGTCCACGTCTCCGGCCGTCAGATGGACGCCACCGGTGAAGGCGGAGTCGTAGCCCAAGAAACTCGCGTATTCAGGAATCATCTGACCTAGCTGGTTGAACACCCTGACTTCCGGTACGCGATTGCGGCCGGGCGCAGTGATGATCTCGTCGGTTCCGTCACCGTTCAAGTCGGCAACGGCCACTCGCGCGCCGCCGACATAATTGCTCTCGTAGGGCACGAATTGAGACAGCGTTTCGCCGGTCTCACTGTTGACGACTTTGACATACTGCGGAGTCCCGGCGTTTTTTTCCGGCGCCAGCACCAGGATTGGAGCCGCGGACATTCCATAGTAGTGCTCGGTATTACGATCCGTCAGCGCGGGCACGGTGTTCGTGCTGTCCACGCCCATAGCGATCCCAGTGTTTGCGTACGGGCCCTCGACGACCACGCCGGTTGCTACGTACCCCCAGTCTTCGCCCGGATCCAGCAAGTCGTCCCGGTCGATGTCTCCGATGTTCCAGCCGTCCACCAAGACTGCCTGGGGCTGTACGCCAGGCTGGTCGTCCGTGAGCGTCACGTTCCGCAAAGGCACATTTCCCGGGTTGGTCAGGTGATACGTCCACGTGACCACGCTTCCTGTCCTCAGTGGACGCCCTGGCGGCGCGTCATTATTCGTGCCGTTGGTCAGTTTCTCTATTTCGATCGCCGCGCGAACACCGAAATAGTGGCTCGCATCCTGGGCGCTGACCGTCTGCCCCAGCACATCGATCCCCGTGGCAGTGGCCTCGTTGCTGTACTGCCCTTCGGTCGCCGTACCAGCGGCGGTGTACGTCCAGGTCTCACCGGGGTCGAGCTTGCCGTCGCCGTTCGGATCGCCGCTGGGCTCCGAAATGCTCACACCCCGATTGTCGCTCAGCGTCACGTTCGCCAACGGCGTGTTGCTCGCGCTGGTCACGACGTAGGTCCAGGTCACCGGCGTACCGACCGGCAGGTAGGGCCCGGGCGCGACGTCCGCGTCCTGCCCATTTGTAGACTTCTCGACCCGGATTCCCGTCGGGGTGACGCCGAAATAGTGGCTCGCGTCCCGGGCGCTGACTGTCTGTCCCAGCACATCGATCCCCGTGGCGGTGGCCTCGTTGTTGTACTGCCCTTCCGTCGCCGTACCAGCGGCGGTGTACGTCCAGGTCTCGCCGGGGTCGAGCTTGCCGTCGCCGTTCGTATCGCCGCTGGGCCCTGAGATGCTCACACCCCGATTGTCGCTCAGCGTCACGTTCGCCAACGGCGTGTTGCTCGCGCTGGTCACGACGTAGGTCCAAGTCACCGGCGTGCCGACCGGCAGGTAGGGCCCGGGCGCGATTTCCGCGTCCTGCCCGTTCGTGTACTTCTCGATCCGAACTCCCGTCGGGGTGAAGCCGAAATAGTGGCTCGCGTCCTGGCTGGTTACGGTCTGGCCGAAAGAGTCCGTCGCTGTCGCTTCGCCCACGTTACGGTACTGGCCTGCGACCACGGGGCCGCTGGCGGTGTAGATCCAGACCTCGCCCGAGTCGAGCATTCCATCCAGATTAGCATCCCCTGTCGGACCGACGGGGGTTACGCCCCGGTCATCCGTGACCAAGACGTGCGACAGCGGCGTGTTGCCCAGGCTGGTCACCTCGTACGACCAGAAGACGGTCGAGCTTACCGCCAGGTACGGCCCGGGCGCAGTGTCGGCATCCTGGCCCAGGGTGTACTTCTTAATCGCGATGCCGGTGGTGACATCGAAGGAGATTACAACGTCATTGCCAGTGCCGCCCGCGTAGCTGATCCTGGCGGGCAACCCCGAGTTCAAGAAGTTGGGTAGCGTCGCGCCTTCCGGCAGGCCCGTGAACGTGCCACTCACGCTGTCGGTCCCGTCATTATTGATGATGACAAACCGGTCGCCCGCTTGGGGAACAAAACCGTCGAACGGGCTCGCCTGGAACGTTCCCCCGTTCAAGCGTACCGTGCCGGTGACGTCGAGCTGACCGTGATTATGCGATTCGTTCCCTGCCTTTGTACCGCCGAAGTCGATGTTCAGAGACGCGTCGGGATCCATCACGTAATCGCCTTCCTGGATCAGGATTCCGGGGCTGCCGCCCACGGGAACGAGAGCTCCGCCGGGTGCCACCGTCGAGCCGCCAGCCGCGGTCAACCGGCCCCTGACCGTGCCGGTGCCCTTCAGTGTCTGGCCGTCGGCCAGAATCAGTCTGCCCGTGACGGAACCGTTGTCCAGTCGGGTCGCATCCAGGACGGTGCCGAACTGGACATCAATGACGTTCACCTGGGCGATGGTATTGCTGGAGGCCCCATTCACCAGCGCCAGCGTGTCCGCTGTCAGGCGGACCGGCCCCGTAAGCGTATTGACGGCGTGCAGCGTCAACGTCCCCGAGCCTTGCTTTGTCAACCCGCCATCGCGAACTCCGACCAGGTCCGCATCGTGGACCAAAGGCCGCAGGAGGTTGGCGTTGAAGCCGTCCGTGTCGATCCACGCTCCGCCGTCTTCGATGACCGCCTCCCACACGAGTGCTCCGCCGGCATTCGGAGCGACGATGATGTCATCGAGCAGGTTGTCGACGGCTGCGGACAGCGGCTTCAACATGCCGCCGTCAAACCGCAGGACAAAGGTGTGCACCACCTGGGGCTGCGTTCCCCCCGTGCGATTCAAGTACATGCGGTCGGTGCGCAGCAGTCCGCCGGCGTCCAGGTTGATGGTCAGACTGTCGTTGGCTACATCGTTGGCCGTCGCGAGGTAAGCCTCGCCGACGTTCACCTCGCCGCCGGTCAAGTTGACAATCGCGTTGTTCCTGTTCAGGTGCCTCAAACTGGCCGCCGTCACGGTTCCACCGCGAATGTTGACCGTCGGGCTGCCGCTGTCGCCGGCGGTCAAGTGGCCGGTGACCTGTACGGTTCCGCCGCTGATGTCGACGGTAGGGTTGCCGCCACGGCTGCCGGCGATCAGATCGCGAGCCACCAGCACCTGGGTGGCCGCACCACTGATGTCGACCGTCGCCGGAACGCCGTCTCCTGTGGACAGGTCGCCGCCGACCTGGACCTCACCGCCGGTCAAGTCAAGCCTGGCGTTGCCGCCGGTCAGGTAGCCGATCAACAGCGAATCGGCGGTTTGCAGACTGCCTCCGCTGACGTTCAGCACCGCATTGTCCACCAGCAGACTTGCCGGGCCGTAGACGTCCGCACCGATTGTCTCGCTGGTGGCGCCCGTCAGCCGCAACGTCCCCTGGGGCAATGCCAACTCGCCCCCTTTGACGAATACGACGTAGAACACGTTGATTCCGGGATACATCAGGCTCAGCTGGCCAGCGCCCCATTTCTCCAGCCTCCCGCCGCCCGCGACGGCCGAGGCGAACACGACGTTTTCGCCGTTGGTGTCCACCATCGTACGAACCGTCGGCAGCCCGGTGACGATGCGGCTGGACAGGTCGATCGTGATGCCGGCTCCGTAACGCAGTGTACCGCTGCCCGGAAAGCGAATCGTCCCCAGGCTGCCCAGGGCGTTGGCGTGGTCGATGCGGATGATGCCGGAGTTAGCGTCAGCATAATCGGTCCCGCCACGGAAGGTATTGTTCCCCCCGAGAGCCAACGTTCCCAGGCCTCGCTTCGCCAAGCTGTCCGCGCCGCTGCCCGCGTCGGCAATCACGCCGCGATAGGAAAGCGTCCGGTTGGTGGCCACCGAGATCGTGCCGGTACCGGTCCCCTCGGGCAAGCCCAACACAATCCCACGATTGGCCGCCAATTCGAAATTCGCCGTCGCGGTCAAGACGCCGCGCAGCTGCACGTGGTCCGCGACCGGCACCGCGGGAATGACCCCCAGTGCACGATCGGCGGAAATGCGGAGTTCCCCTTGCTCGATCAGCGTGCCGCCGCTGTAGGTATTGACGCCCCTGAGTGTCAGTGCACCCGGGCCAGTCTTGACGAATTTAGCCGGTCCGACGCCGCGGTCCGCAATGACGCCGTCGTAGGTCAAATTGCCGCTGGCCACGTCGATGGTCCCCGAACCGGCCCCGGACTCGCTGCCCAGACCGAGTCCGCGATTGGCCGCCAAGGACAGAAAGCCCGTCCACCGCAGGGTCCCGCCATTGATCACCAGGTGATTCGGAGTCGGATTGGCTGGCGGCGTGCCAAGGCAACTGTCCTTGTTGATGCTCAAGACACCCTGACGGATCGTTATCGCTCCCGTGTAGGTGTTGTCGGCAGCCAGGATCGCCACGCCACTGGTTGTCTTGTTGAGCGCCACCGAGCCGGCCAGTTTCGCGCTGATGACCCCGCTTTCCACCTCAAAATCCGTCCAACTGGCGAGAAGGCCATCATCCGGATCAGGACCGCCGCCGACGATCTGGCCGCTGGTCAACGTCAACCCGCCGACCGTATCGTGCCAGGTGCTCAGGTCCAAGATGCCGCCGGCGACGTTGATCCGCGACGCATCGTCGATCACGTCTGCCGCTTGGAGGATGAACTGTCCACCGATCAGATGGACCGAGTTGTTGCCCGCGCTGAACGGCGCGATCAACTGCACTTTGTTCAGCACGCCGTCGTTTTCTCGGATGAACAAATCGCCGCCGACCGTGCCTCCCAGACGGTCGATCGCCACCGTCAAGGGATTGCCGACCGCGCCGACTGCCGCTTGGGTGTCCAGCCACAGCGTCCCGCCCAGAACGTCGACGGCGTCGCCAGCAGCACTCGCGACGCCCCCGGTCTGCAGGGTCAACGTCTTGATGGCCGGCACGGTGAGCGACTCCTGGAAGGTCAGCCCGGCAGCGCTCGCCAGAAACAGGTTGTTGGGGTGCGTGACTGCCGCGCTGACGGTGATTGGGCCACTGGCCGGGTCGCCGACCTGCACCGCTTGGGCCGCGATCCGATCCAATTCCGCATCGGTCAAGCCCAGCTTGCCAGGGGCGTCGACGGCTCCCAAGTCAATCGAAGTGCCGACCGTCTTCGGCCGCACCGTCACGCCGCTCTGCGTCCCCACGACGACGGGCGCAGTACCGGTCAGACTGATGCTGTCGGCGGTCAGAACCACCTCCGCGGTCCCGGACGACTCGACCGCCCGGTTGCTCTGCAGGTTGACCCCGAAACCACTGAACAACGCGGTTCCTTGGATCTGGATAGCGCCGACGACGGACCGGATGCCCGCATTGGAGCCGGTCACACGCACTCCGTCGTTGTTGCTTCCTGTACCTCCCGTCCCGTCCACCGTGATCGCACCCGCGCCGGCAGCCGACGATGTCGAGCGAATCACGGCCCCGGCGTCGATCGCAATGCCCAGCGTGTCCGCGAGACCTCCAGCTCCACGGCCCAGCAATCGGATCTCGCCTGTTCCGTTTGTTGTAATCGAACTGCCTGCGGAAAGATGAATGCCGGTGAAATTGCCCGCGGCGTTGCCTGCGCCGTTTGCAGACAATTCGATGTTCCCGTCGGATACGGAGAGTGCGCCGACCGGGGACGCACCTGAGACGATGATGGGGCCCAACGTCGCTACTGTGACGCCAGCGGTACCGAAGTTCGATTCCCCCTGGAAGGATACCGTGGTACTAGCATTATCCAGGACGATCGAGAACCTGTCGGAGTACAGGTTGCCTCCGCTGTCCGCGAAGGTCACGCTTGTCACCGCGGCCGAATCCGTCAGGCGGATCGTGTCCAGCGCGGCCTTGCCCGCGGCGGTGACCGTCAGCACGGACGTGCCTTGTCCGGAAATTCGAACACTGTCCGCCCCATTCCAGATCGCCCCGCTGCCAAGCGTGAAGGAGTAGGTGTCGGAGGGCGTGGATACAACCGTGAGCGTTTCATCAAGCCCCAGGATCAGATCGAGCGTCGGCCCCGATTCGCTGAACGTCGCCAGCAGGCGTCGATTCTCCAACGTCTCCAACCGCAGCTTCCGTTGCCGCCGTCGCACCTTCCCAAGCGTGGAACGAGGGCCAACTTCCGAGCGGAGGAAAAACAAGAAGCCCGAAAACATGGTCGATTCCTCCGGCTATGCATCGTCAGAAGCACTTGACACGGGGCTTAGACGGGGCACAGAAGCCTAGCCTTGGTGCGGTGTGAGCAGGTCGGCTCCCCATCGCTGCTCCACGACCGATTGCGCGGCTCTGCCGGGCCCAGCACGGCGAATGGGGCCGTGTGTGGGTTGCCGAGGTGGGACGTGCGCCAAGAAGTGACCGCGCTCGGTCAAGAACAAGCACGCCATGACGTCCTGCAGCGTCTGCAGCCCGCGTGTCTCCCCTCTGCAGCTGCACTTCGTTGCAGCACTGGCAGCCCTGCCAACCGCGTACCATACCACCCACAAATGAAGAAGGTCCGTCCTGCAACTCGCAATCGCCGCACGTCAAGTTCGCGAAACCTAAGTTAACGCGCGGAGTTGCGGATTCAACGGCCCTTGGCGAGAATTTGGGTGTTTTGTCGAAAAGGTGATTTATGAAGTTTGCGGGCTATGCAGCGAATGGGAATCCTACGCAGTTTATTGACCGGCAATTCCCAGCCACTCGCCCCAACGGAATTCGGGGCATCTTGCTTTCGACGGACCGCTCACGCTGCACCAATTTCTGGGACGATCTCGTCGAGGATGGATTCGAGATCGAATGGCCCGGCATCGTCCTGTGCTCGAGGAGCGAAGGCACTGTGAGGCCACAGCCGCTCCACCGCCGACAGGTACCACGCGCTTCCCAGATTCCTGGTTGGGACCAGCCCACCAAAGTCTTGATCGGGTCGCGTTTCAGACAATGAAGCTTGGCCACGGGCAGTGGCGATACCTCTGGACTGCTCCTCCTGAGGAAACATCGCCGCGACCAATTCCTCCGCCGCTCCCGCCTCGCCCTCGCCGGCGGATTCTGCCGAACGATTCAGGAGGTTGACAACCAGCAGCACATCCCAGGGGGTGATCAACCCATCGACGCTGATGTCGAAGAATCGCGGCGGCGTGAACTGTTGAGCCGGCAACGCCGTGACGCCCTGATTCGCGTTGAGGTAGCTGATGGTGACCAGAGCGTCCAGGGGAGTGACGAGTCCTTCGGCGTTGACGTCAAACGGATCGCGGGGGTTCGTCCACACGACGGCCGGAGTCGGTGCGACCGGAGCTGGCTGCGGATCCGGGCCGGACGGCGCCGGTTCGCTCGTGGCGATGAACCACGGACCGGGAAAACCGCCCAGGGGATCAAGCCGCTGGTAAGTCAGCGGCGGTGTCCCGGCCGGATCCACCTGAATGTCAAAACGCTGGACCATGCCGACCGTACCAATCGGTCCCTGAACGGCAAGAATGCGGTCGGCGACCTCGTCACCGTTCGTATCCATGGCGGCGACGTTTACGGGCGCATTGTTGCTGGGCCCCGTAAAGGCAGCGGGAATCGCTCCCAGTAGCGCCAGGGTGGCATTCGAAGTGTTCCAGTTCCAGACTTCAATCCTGGACTCCCCGTTCACTCCCATGCCGGCCACAATGTCCGGAATGGCGTCCCCGTCGATTCTGGCGGCATCCAGCGAGACCCCCCCCAGAAACTTCGGGTTCAATTGAGTAAACGGATAGAACGTCTGCACGCGCGTGGGCGTCCCGCCGGACAGCTCGAACACCGACACCGCGGCCTTCGTTCCGCCCCCCGTGGCGACGATAATCTCCGCGCGGCCGTCCAAATGATTGGTGAACGATCCGTTGGGTGCCAAGCTGCCCATATCGGCTGCCGCAACGACCGCGCCGCCAATCGAAGCCACGGGAAATGCCGGGAACATATAGTTCGGCACCTCCGTAAACGCGGGGGTCGCCGGATACTGGTTATAGAACACCCGGACGTTCGCCGCCCCATAGCTCGGTACGGTAATAATGTCCAGTTTGCCGTCGCCGTTCACATCTCCGATCGCCACCTGGATGCCACCGGTGAAGGAGGCGGCCTGGCCCAGGAAACTTGGGAACCCCGGCACCTCCTGCCCCAACTGATCGAACACCTTTACGTCAGGAGCTCGATTGCGGCCGGGCGCGGTGATGATCTCCTCGGTCCCGTTACCATTCAAGTCGGCAAGAGCGACCCTCGCCCCGCCGACGTAATTGCTCTCGTAGGGCACGAACTGCGACAACGT
>CAIYOB010001116.1 GCA_903927685.1 uncultured Planctomycetaceae bacterium | reverse complement strand
GAACGGCACGGGCTGGCCTTCGATGGCGCCGATCCGCCGGTACAGATAGGAAGCCTGCCGCCAGATCCGCTCGAAATTCGTCGGATTGTTTTGGTTCATGAAGAACTGGTAGTTCTCCGCCCAGTTGGTGTTATGCGCATCGCCGGCCATGCTCATCGCATCGGGGACCGGGATCCCATAGCCGTCGGCCATCAGCTTGGCGCACAGTTCTTTCTTATCCGGCTGCTTCAGCTGTTCCATGGCGTCGAAGATGCCGCGGACCAGGCCCTCGAGGATCTGCGGATGGTCCTTGGCAAAGTCGGCTCGGGCGAACCACACGTCAGCGATCAGCTTGTTGGCCGTCTGCGTGTTGACCAGCATCCGGTTGCCCTTGACCTTGGCCAGATTGTAGATGTCGGGAGCCCAGGACACGGCCCCCGCGATGTCCTTCTGGACTTCAAACGCCCGGGCCGCCTCAAAGGCCGTGGCCGTATAGACCATCTCGACTTCGGACGGCTGCACGCCGGCGGCCACCAGTACGTTCAAGGCGAAGTACTGGGAGGGTGAGTTCTGGGCCAGGACAAGCTTCTTGCCGCGCAAGTCGGCGACGGTCTTGATATTCTCGCGCACGACGATCCCGTCCCCGCCGTTGGACCAGTCGACTTGCTGATACACGCGCGGCATGATCCGGCTGTCGCCCGCCTTGACGAATCCGTCGACGAACAAGGGCACCATGTCGAGCGTTCCCCAGCCGATGTGGACTTCGCCCGAAGCATACGCGTTCCGCATCGCCACCGGGTCGTCGATCAGCACGAGTTCAACCCGGAAGTCCTTTCCATCAGGGGTCTTCCAGACCTGGCCGGCCTTGAAGCCGTTGTTGGCCAAGATGATCGGGCCCCAGCCGGCCCACACGTTCAGCGCGAACCGCACGGTGTTGTCAGCCATTGGCTTGTAGGCGGAGACGCCTTGGACCGCCGGCAGTTTCTCGGCGGGCTTGAAGCTGTACTCCTTGACCGTGGTCACGCTGGCCGCGTCGCTGGCTTCCGCCTCTTGGCCCAGCTGGGCGGGATCGATCTGCGGCTCGCCGCCGGTCGGGACTTTGGCTTGCCCCGGCGGTGGAGCCTCGGGAGCGAAGATGTCGGCCCGGTAGATCGCAAAACCCAGCAGGCCGAGGATCACCAAGCCGAGAACGGCGTAAAACGGTGCTTTGGGTTGTCCTGCCATGAAATTCTCCTTAGCCGCGGAAGGCGGTCTGGGGCCGTGCCTGTTGCATGGTGTGCACGGCCTGCATGATGTCATAAGCGGTCAATTCGCACAACAGCTGCGTGACTTTGGCGTGCAGCGATTCGTCCAGCAAGGGCTCGACCTCGCGCATCGCTTGCGCCAACCGCTGCTGCTGGGCCTGCAATTCGGCCTCGTCCACGCGCCCGTCGGCCAAGGCTGCCAGGAACGCTTCCAGCCGCTGCGCCTGCTCGGCGATCAGCGGCTCGTCGGTGTCTTCGTCCAACCAGTGGGATCTCTTGCCTGCCATCTGCCAAGCCTCGTCTTGCAAGGGGTGAGTTGCCGGAGCTATTCTCCGATCAGTTGTTTAATCGCTGCCAGGCGTTCCTGCAACCGCGTGGTGCCTCCCGGCTGGGCGAGTTGCTCCCGCCACTCGTCCGGCAGGAATCCCAGCTGCGTGCATTCGAGGACCGCGGCCAGTTCCTGCAGTTCCTTTTCCAGGCCCTGCGCCGACGGCACGAACTCGTCGGCCGCCTGCTCCAGGTCGGCACGCGTGATCTCGGCGCGGCCTTCGGCCAGCCCCCGGCGCCGAGCGTTCAGCACGATGCTCTCGATGTCCGCCCCTGTCAGCTTGCGGTCGGAGGACACATCCGGAACGGCGCCGTCTGCCAGCTTCAGTTTGTTCTTGCGAGCCATCGTCGCAAACATGGCCCGGATCTCTTCCGCCTGTCGCGGATACATCAGTGGAATGTGGACCTCCGCTCGGCCCTGCCGCTTCAGGTCGATCGGCAGCAGATCTGGTCGCGACGTCAGCAGCATCCAGATGATCTTGCCGCGATAGCGGGTATTGCCCATCTGGCTGGCGATCATCGAGAACACGCGGGCCGAGGTGCCGGAATCGCCTTCGGCGCGGCGGCTGCCCAAGGCCGCGTCGGCTTCGTCCACGATCACTACCACCGGGCCCAGCGAGCGCAGAACGGTCAGGACCTGCTGCAAGTTCCCCTCCGTCTCGCCGACGTACTTGGAGCGGAAATTCTTGAGGACCACGCAGGGGATGCCGATCGAGCCGGCATAGCACTCCGCCAAAAACGTCTTGCCCGTGCCCACGGGGCCGCAGATCAAGTAGCCCATGGGGGCCGCGTCCGTCTGGCCGCGCGTGATCCACTCGGCGTCCTGCCGCAGCCGCTGTTTGGCCTCGTCGTACCCGACGACCAGGTCCAGCGTATGCGTGGGCTCGACGAATTCGACCAGATCGCGGCATTGCCGTTCGATCATGGTCTTCTTGAGCTGCCGGAAACGCTGGGCGTCAAGCCGCCGATCGGCGTGCACCGCTTGCGCGAGCACGACGTTCAGGTTGACCAGACTTAGACCATTGGACATGTCCGCCAGCTGGTCGCTGGAAAAGTCGGTCGCCTTGGCCAATCGCCCGTCGCGGGCCGCCGCGTCGATGAACGCCTGCCGTTCGCCGCGGTCCGGGAGCGGGACCTCGATCGCCGTCACGTAGGGATTCTGGACCAGCCGGTCGTTGACCTCGGCCACGCGATCGGCGGACAGGCAGAAGGCGATGTTGACCCGCCGGATGTGCGGATTCTGGGCCCAGCTCAGGAACCGCACCAGCCGGGCGGCTGAGCCTTGGGCCAGCGCAGCCAGGTCTCCGGCCGGCACCAGGTACTGCCCGTACTCGAAGATCACCGCGATGCTCTTGCGGTTGGCCGGCTCGTCCAGCAGCGTCCGCTCGATCAGGGCTTCGAGCATCAACAGGACTTTCTCCGGGTCGCGCGGCCACGTGGCCGGCTCGCCCCAGCGGGCCGTCAAGGTCTGCACCATCGCCCGCAGTCGCCCCGCATCACTGCCCGCCAACACCCGCAGCCCGCGGCTGACATCGTAGCCCAGGACCAGGTCCCAGCTGCCAAAGGCCTGGGTGCTCAGGAACTCGGGCAGGCTCAAGTACCCGTCCTGACCGCCGGCCGGAGCGCCGCTTGGGGCGCGAATCAGGTCGTGGACGTTCCCGTGCAAAACGAACACGCACGTCGTGCGGGAAAAATAGGCGTCCGCCAGCTCCCGCGCCCAGCCGGGATACCATGCCGGGAGCGTCGCGGCCGGTCCGGTGGCGGGCTCGTCCGCCGTCGCAACAGCGCCGATCATTGCGGTTTCAGCCACAGGCGTCCTCATTTCCTTTGCGGGACTACGTCTGCTTCTGGACGGCCGCCGTCTTCTCCACCGCCGGTCCCAATTGTTTCGCGGTGTCCGTCACGCCGGCCGTCTCGGGCGTGCGCAGGCCGGTTTGGATCTCGAATTCCTTCAGGGCCTGTTCCGCCATGGCCTGTTCCATCGCCTGTTCGTGCTGAATGTCCGCGACGCCCTCGCCCGACAGGTCGGCGGATACCCGCACTTTGGCGCGGTTCAGGCCGATCCGGTCCTGGATCACCTGTTCGATCTGGCCAAAGTCGGTGGTGACGTCAAAGTTGAAGCTGGTGGCCAGCTTGGCCATCTCCGCCTCGGCCCGGCTCATCTTCAGTTCGGCGTCGTACTTCGAGATCTTCTGGCGGACGTCGGACAGCTTCTTCGTCGCATGCTTGATCTTGGTGACATGGTTGTTGTACGCGGTTTCGTGCAAGTCGAGTTGAGCCTGGTCCTCGGCCAGTTGCGTTTTCGCCTTCTGCAGTTCCAGGGCAAACCGCGACGCCGTTTCGCGATCACCGGCGGTCAAGTAGGCTTTGATCTTCGCCTCCAAGCTGGCGACGTGCTGTTTGTCGTTGGCCACCTGCCGGCTCACGCGCTCGACCAGCGCCCGATACTGCTCGAGACCTTCCCGGCCTTCGGTCAACTGGGCGACCGCCGAATCGTACTCGTACTGCATCTGGGCGATCGGATCGGATGTCCAGAAGAAGTTGGCCAATTTGTTCACCTGCGCTGCCAACGTACGCCAGAGCTTGCCCAGAATCATTGGTCCGTCCTCGGAAGTCGTTTGCGGAAACCGCTCAAAGAGTCTTTGTTGGGTATACTAGCCTGAACGTGCCATTGTCAAGCCGGGGGCTGCCCGCTGCGCGTCACTCGAACTCGCAGAAGGCAAAGATGAAATGGATGACCAGGACGTACAGCGTCGCCCACAAGATACTGGCCGTGATGCCTTGGCTGACGTCGCGGCCGGAGTGCTTGGGGCTGGCGCCGCCGTGATAGGCGATCAGGCCGATTCCCGCGGCGCATAGCAGTAGTCTGGCCAGCCACCAGCCGCTGCCGGCCAACCAGACCGCGTCCGGGACGACCAGCCGCCGTTCGAAATGCGATTGCCAGAAATCCGGGCCCAGGTCCGCGTGGGTTGCCGTAAAGACGGCCAGGCTGGTCGCCGCCGCGGCCTGATAGCTGATCCAGGTCAACAGGGGCGTACCGAGCAGAAACGAGTATAGAATCGGCGTCAGCAGGTACGAACGCGGACGGACGCCGATCGTCCGCAGGGCATCCAGTTGCCGGCTGTAGGACTTGCCTCCCATGTCCGACGCCACCGCGGCGCCGCAACGGGCCGCGATCAGGATCGTCGCCAGCACGGGCACGAGGATACGGTACAGGGCAAAACCCATCGACGTCAGCAAGTCCTCGATCAACAGCGGTTCGCTGTAGCGGGCAAACGGCAGGAAGCGGAACGTAAAGTAGGTCGTCACAAAGCCGATGATCGCGCCGCTGATGGCCAGGTACGCCCAAGCTGACGGTCCGGCCACCAACCGCAGATAATGCAACAGGAACCGCAGGCCCCACAACGGGCGCCGCCAGATCGGCAGCAACGCCACGACGGCGGCCAGCACCCGTTCGCCCGCCCGCGTCGTCCCCGCCAGGAACTCGCAGAAGCCGCCCAATCCTCGCCCGAGGACGGCCCGCAGACGCCCGCTTGGCGACCGCGTTTCGCTCGGCTCGTCTGCCGCGAGAGGCCGCAGTTGCTCGCGCAAGTGCGACCATTCCGTCCGGTCGATCCGCCGTAACGCACGGGCCTGCGGATCCAACAGGTAGATCCGGTCGGCGATCGGCGCCAGTGCTTGGTAGTCGTGAGTCACCACAATCGACGTCTTGGGATGACTGGCCTGCGTCGCGCGGATCAAGGTCGCGACTTCGGCGGCCGTGGCCGCGTCGAGTCCCGCCGTCGGCTCGTCGTACAGGATCACGTCGGGGTCGTAGGCCAAGGTGCGCGCCACGGCCAGGCGTTGGCGCTGGCCGCCGCTGAGCGCCGAAGTCCGCACGTGCAAAGGCACGCCCAACTCCTGAAGCAGGTCTCGCGAGCGGTCGCCGGACTCGCCCTCGCCGGCCCGTCGGCGGCGGTGCGCGGCGGCCAAACGCACATTGGCCAGCGGCGAGAATTCGTCGAACAAGGCATGACTCTGAAACACCACGCCCACGCTCCGCCGCCGCTGGGCCGGTGAGGCCGGAACATCATCCAGGGTGACGGTGCCGCTTGCTTCGATGCCTTCGTCGCCTTCGCCCAGCAGGCCGGCCAGCAACCGGAGCAGGGTCGTCTTGCCGGCGCCGCTGGGACCGACGATCAGCGTCACTTGGCCCGGCTCGAACGTCGCTGCGGCGTGCTCGAGCAGGACGCGTCCGCCGGCGCGGATGGCGGCTGCCCAGAGTTCGACGGTTACGCCTGGAGCGATCGGCATCGTTGAGTCATCCCTTCGAGAGTCTATTCTCCAATCCAATTCGTCACGGCGGAATGTTCGGGTGCCCGGGGTCGAGTCCAGCGGGCCCCCAGCGGCAAGAACTGGGGGCTCGCCGCTCGTCCCTCGTGGCTCGGTCAGGAGACCGGCCACAGCGCCGGCCTCGCTCACGCTTCGGGTTACGATCCAACGGCTTCAAGGTCGCCTTCCGGTTGAACACGACGCTACGGCACGAACGGATTCGGATCATCATCGAGACCTCGCGTCACGCGGAGGACAAGTCCCGATTCGCTCGACGTCCGGGTCTGCGTCGCCGCGCCAGCGGCGGCCAGCAGCAGCCAGCGGCAATCTTTGAACAGGATGCGATTCCGCAGGACGCGGGCGAATTCGGGGGTGACGCCGCCCTCGGGCGTGCCGAACAGCAAGGCGCCGATCCGCTGGACGGTCGGCTCCAGCGGTTGGGTCGCCCGCCGAATCGCCGCCTGCGTCTGCGGGCTGTGCCAATGGCTCTCCAGAACCTCGCGGACGCGCGGATTGTCGGCGGTGGCTTCGCGGAGGATTCCCCAGACAATTCGCTGCGATTCGGGATCGCCGGCGATCTGGCTCAAGCTGTCGCGAATCGCCGCGCGGATCTGCGGATCGGCGGCCAACTCGCGCATGACCTGCTGCTGGACGCGGATGAAATCGTCGGTGTGACCCTGCAGGACCGGCACCGCTTCCTGCTGCATGAATCGCTGCCACTCGCGCTGGGTCAGGTCCCGCTGGGGCAGCGGCATCTGATCGTACGCGTACCGCCAGCCGAATCGCCACAGCGAAGCCCGCTGCCAGATCTCTTGTCCGACCTCGCGGGCGATCGGCTCGGTGTGCCGCCGCACGACGGGCCAGACTTCGGTTCGCACCAAGGGCACGAGCTGACGTTCGAGGATGTCACGCTGGTACTTGCCGGCCAACTGTTGCAGGTCATCCCGATGCCGCTCGAGCACCCTGGGCACTTCCTGCTCGACCGCCGACATGGCGTCCCGCAGCGCCCCCTCGACCACCGGCTGCAGTTGACGCAACACTTCTTCGCGATTCTGTTCGAAGGCCAGCCGCAGTTCGTCGGCGATCTGCCGGCGCTTTTCCGCTGGCAGCATCGTGCGGAGGACCCAGTCCAGCGAGTCGGGCGTGCGGTGATAGGTCAGCATTGCCGGCGTCGCGAGCGGCGGCGCCGTGCCGTAGAAGACGGCTCGAGCCCGCAACGGATCCGCCTGAGACGCGACCGAAGCCACCTCGCCGATCTGCCGCAGGCGGTCGCCCTGGCGGGCAAAGATCGGATCGCCCGGGCGGAGCTCCCACCGCTGCTCCAACTGCAATTCGCCCGTCCGACGCGGCGCCCTGGTGTAGCGCCACAAGGCGTCACCCCAGCCCGGCGGAACGGCCGAATCCGGACCGCGCCCCGTCAGGTACCAGCCACCGGCGCCCACGGCGCACAGCCAGAACGCCAGGCCCAGCAGAATTCGCAGTGTCTTGGAGATTGGGATTGGGTGCACGGACATGAGTGAAGGTTCTATTTTGGCCACAACCCGCGTACTCGTTCCACCAGGCCGCGGGCACCGCTACGGTATTGTATTCGTCGTCCCCGGCGTTTTCTTGATGGTCGAACCCTGCTTGAATCGCCATCCGTTATAATCGGCTCGACGCAACCATAAGGAGATAATCATGCGCAGAGCATTTTACAGTCTGTTGTTTTGCCTCGCCGCAGCGGCCGCGTCGGTCCAAGGGGGCGAACCGGCGCTGGAAATCCGCTGTCCCCAACTGCACGCCAAGGCGGACCAAGCGGTGGCGATCGAGATCCTGGGAACGTCGGACCTCGTGGATAAACCGATCGCCCTGCGCAAGGAGAACACAACCGTCTGCGAAGGTCTGTTTGAGCGTCAGGGCGAGCGGGCTGCGGCCAAGCTATCGTTCGATCCGCTGCCTTGGGGCATCCGGCCGGACGTGCTGGACGTGGTCGTCGACGGCGTCAAGCGGACTCAACTGACCGCGCCGCTGGTGCTGATCGGCATGCGCGGCAATCCGCCGCAGGACGAGGTGCTCGCCGCCCTGCAAGCGCCCGGCGGACTGTTTCCCTTGGTCGACCGCTTTGGGCAGTACCGCCATCGCGACTGGCCGGGAAAGGTCAAGACGTTGGACGACCTGCAGCGGCACCGCGAGGCGGAGCAGAAAGACCTGCGCGACCATCCCGGGCCGAAGAATTGGGATACGTACGGCGGCTGGCTGGATGGGCCGGACGTCGAGGCCACCGGCTTCTTCCGCGTGCAGAAGCACGAGGGCCGCTGGTGGCTGGTCGATCCGGACGGATCGCTGTTCTGGTCGCACGGCATCGACTGTGTCCGCTCGTCTAGCGGCTATACGCCCGTCACTGATCGCTTGCACTACTTCGAGCCTTTGCCGGCGCCCGGCACGCCCGAATTCCAATTCGTGGGCCGGCAATCGTGGGCGCCCAAGGGTTATTACGAGCGGTTCCGGGGCCGGCCGTATGACATGTTCAATTTTACGGGCGTCAACCTGCTGCGAAAGTACGGCCCGGATTGGGCCACCGCGTCGGCCCAACTGGCTCACGTCCGGCTGGCCAGCTGGGGACTGAACTCGATCGGCAACTGGTCCGAACCGCACATCTACCAGCTCCGCAAGACGCCGTACGTCGCCACCTGCTCGCCTTCCGGCCGGGAAGGGCGGCAGATCCAAGGCAGCACCGGCTACTGGGGCAAGTTCCCCGACCCGTTCGACCCGGGATTCCGCGCCGGCCTGCGGCGGGCGCTGGACCAGGAGCAGGGCCAGGCCGCGGGCGATCCGTGGTGCCTCGGCTTCTTCGTGCACAACGAGTTGGGGTGGGGCGACGAGACGTCGCTGGCCCTGGCCGCCCTGACCTCGCCGGCCGACCAGCCTGCCAAGCAGGCCATGCTGGCAGACCTGCAGGCCAAGTACGAGACCGTCGAACGGCTGAACGCGGCCTGGGGCACCCGGCACGCGTCTTGGGCTGCGCTGGCCGCGGCCACGGACACGCCGGACAAGCAGCAAGCCGGAGACGACTTGAAGGCGTTCTACTCGCGCCTGGCCGAACAGTATTTCCGGACTTGCCGCGAGGAGGTCAAACGCGTGGCTCCCAAGCAGCTGTACCTGGGCTGCCGCTTTGCCTGGGTCAACGACCGGGCGGCCAAGGCGGCTGCGGAATACTGCGACGTGATCGCCTACAACTTGTACAAACGCGACATCGCCGAGTTCCGGCCGCCCGCCGGCATCGACAAACCGGTGATCGTGGGCGAGTTCCACTTCGGGTCCTTGGACCGCGGCATGTTCCATCCCGGCTTGCAGAAGACGGCCAACCAGCAGGACCGGGCGGCGATGTACAAGAGCTATGTGCAAGGCGCGCTGCGGAATCCGGTGATCGTCGGCACCCACTGGTTCCAGTACGGCGACCAGGCCACCACCGGCCGCGGCGACGGCGAGAACTACCAGATCGGCTTCCTGGACATCTGCGACACGCCCTACCCGGAGACGATCGCCGCCTGCCGCGAGGTAGGCGAAACGATGTACACGGTCCGGGCGCAGGAAGGTGGGAAGAACGAATGACCAAGCTCGGGTCACTTCCCGAGACAGTGCTTCCCGAGAAAGAGCTAGGTTGGCCAACAGCGGACACCCGTTTAGAATTCAATTAGTCGTGTCGGCGGTCGATGGCTGGACGGAGATCACAACGTGAGTTCCATAACTGGGATTTGGCAGAGTGGACAAATCGTGCTGGATGGCGTCGCCGATTGGCCGGATGGCTGCCGCGTGCTCATAGAACCGATGTTGATGGAGGGATCGTGGGGACTTTCGGAAGAGCAATGGCAGGATTCTCCGGAAGCCGTCGCGGCGTGGATCCAGTGGTACGAGTCGCTGGAGCCCCTCGAAATTACGGCCGATGAACGTGCTGATGCGACCGCGTGGCAACGCGAAGTCCAAGCGTATGAGCGTGGGCGGGCGGATCAGCGGCTGAAGGGGCTCTTCGAATGAAGCGATACCTTCTCGATACGGGCATCATGGGGCATTTTATCGATCATCGACACGGCGTCGACTTGCGGGTTTGCGAGACGCGGCAGCGGGGCGCGCGGATCGGCACGTGCTTTCCCGTGATCGGTGAGCTTTTCGCCGGTGTCGAGTTGAGTGCCAGCCGCGAAAAGAATCTGCCGCGTTTGCGGAGGGCTTTGACCCACGTGATTTGCTGGCCGTTCGATCGTGCCGCCGCGGAGGAGTTCGGACGCGTCTTCGCGGAGCTGCGTCGGGCCGGTCGGCCGATGCAATTGGTCGATATGCAGATCGCCGCCATCGCTCGCAGCCTGGGCAATTGCACCGTCGTCAGTACCGACAGCGACCTGGCGGAAGTGCCTGGTCTCGTGGTCGAGAATTGGGCCTGCATCTGAATAGCGTGTCCTACCCGCCTCCAGTCAGGCCTGTGGTCAGGAGCCGCATTCATCACTTCTCTTGGGAGGCGTTGAGATGAAGGACCTCGCCTGTATCACGTGCTTGTGGATCATCGGCGGTGTGCTTGTGGGCGCGGAATCGTATGCTGCCGAGACGTCGTCTCCGCCGACGGGCAGCTATCGGCTGGCAACGTTCAAGACCGACGTCACGATTCCGCTCGGCCACCGCTGTATGGGCGTATTGCCGCGCAAGGCGGAACGGATCGTCGATCCGCTGTACGCCATCGGGTTCGTGCTGCTGGGCCCCGATCCGCCGCTCGTCGTGGTGTGCGTCGATTGGTGCGAGATCCGCAACCGCTCGTACGACCAGTGGCGTGACGCGCTGGCCGAAGCGGCGGGCACGGTCCGCGAGCGGGTGTTGCTCAGCAGCATCCACCAGCACGACGCGCCCGTCGTGGACGGCGAAGCGGAGGAACTGCTGGCTTCCGTCGGCTTGGCCGGCGAACTGTTCGACGTGCGGTTCCACGAGGACGCCGTGCGCCGCACCGCGGCGGCGCTGCGCGATAGTCTTCCGCAGGCTCGCCGCGTGACCCACCTGGGCTTCGGACAAGTTCGAGTGGACCAGATCGCCAGCAACCGCCGCGTGGTGCATCCGGGGGGCCGAGTCGATTTCGACCGGTACAGCGCCAGCGGCGGCGACGAGTTTCATCGCACCGCGGACGATGGCTTGATCGATCCGTGGCTGAAAACGCTCAGCTTCTGGGACGCAGATCAGCCGCTGGTCGCGCTGCACATCTATGCCACGCATCCGATGAGTTATTACGGCCAAGGCGGCGTGAGCGCCGATTTTGTCGGGATGGCTCGCGACCACCGGCAGCGGGACGATTTCCGCGTGACGCAGATCTACGGCAGCGGCTGCAGCGGCGACATCACGGCCGGCAAGTACAACGACGGCTCGCCGACAACGCGTCCCGTCCTGGCCGAACGCCTCTACCAGGGCATGAAAGCCGCCTGGGAAGCGACCCGCCGCGTCCCGTTACAGCACGTCGCCTTCCGCTGTACGACGTTCGACCTGGACTTTCACGAGGACCCGGCCTTCCAGGTGGCGGTGTTGGACAAGACCCTGCGCGACGCCAACGCCAGCGTGACGGACCGGATCCTGGCGGCCATGAGCCTGAGCAGCCGGCACCGCCAGGCCCGCGGCCAGAAGATCGACTTGCCCTGCGTCGACTTTGGCCCAGCCCAGTTGATTGTGCTGCCCGGCGAGTCGTTCGTAGGCTACCAGTTGCTGGCGCAGCAACTGCGGCCGAATTCGTTCGTGGCCACGCTAGGTTACGGCGAGTGCTGGACCGGCTACATCCCGACCGAGGCCGCCTTTGCCGACCGCTTCAACCACGACTGGCGGTGGGTCGGCCCCGGCGCCGAGCCACGGATCCGGGCGGCCCTGGAACGTGTGCTTGCGCCCTGACGCACAAAGCGGTCCGTGGTTACTGGGAGAAGGTCAATATGAACGGCGCGGAACTCGCGTTCCATTTTCCGAGCAGTATGGAAGTCAACGTCTCGTTTCGACGCAGGATTCCTAAACCCTTCCGGGCCGAGGAACCACGCAGCCGTTTCCGGGGCGAAGGACGGAGGGAACCGTTTCCGGGCCGAAGGACCAGCCGTTTGCCTAGCCCAGCCCAACGGGCTGGGTAATGATGCCGTCCATACCATGAGAGCCAACGGCCCGGCCATTTGCAGCAAAGCACGGCCTTGAGATTGACGAACGATACGTTTGGGATTGAGCCATGGCGCAAACGGCCGGGCCGTTGGCCCTGTTGGGCATTTGGGCACCGGATACCCAGCCCGTTGGGCTGGGCTAGGCAAACGG
>CAIYOB010001115.1 GCA_903927685.1 uncultured Planctomycetaceae bacterium | reverse complement strand
GTGGCCGCCGCCGTCGCGCCGGCCGTCCACGCCAGCACGTCCCGGCGGCCCCAGCGGGTTTCGTGCGTCGGCGGGTCGTCGGGCGGCTTCAAGTCGGTCCGGTTCCAGCGCTCGACGAACTTGATGGCCTGCGTCGGACATACGCCGCCGCACGTCTGGCACAGCGTGCAATCGCTGGTCCGCGTCGTGAAGTCCGCCTTGATCGCATCGAACGGACAGATCTCGACGCACCGCTTGCAGTGGATGCAACTGGTCTCGACCTTGCGTTCGCTGAGCCGGAACAGGTTGCCCACCGAAAAGACCGCGCCGGTGGGACAGGCATACTTGCACCAGAAGCGAGGCTTGAACAATCCCAACCCCAGCACCAGCAGGAACAGGCCCAGCGAGACATAATGCCCGGCGTTCCACGGCGGCACTTGGTGCGGCCCGCGCAACAAGGCGACTTGCAGCGGCGCCAGCAGGAACAGCAGGCCGCGGGTCACCACGGGGATCGCCGCTACATACCCGGTCACCAGCACCCCGCACAACGCGGCCACCAGCGAGCCGGCCAGCAGGTAGTACTTGATGTGCACCCACCAGCCGTTGTCCGGTGCGCGGTACCGCGTGACACGCTGCCCGACCGACCAATCGAACAGGTCGATCAGCGAGCCCAGCGGGCACAGGTAGCCGCAAAACCCGCGGGGGATCAGAATCGCGATTCCCAGGATCGTCGCCGCAAACGCCAGCGACCAGACCCAGGTCCTGGCGGCGAGTGCCGTCGAGATGCTGACCAGCGGATCCAGGGCCAGAAAGATCTCGGCCGGTACGAACTCCTTGGCCGCCAGATCGTCGGCATAATGCGCGGGCCAGTGCCCCGGCGGCTGTTCGGACAACGTCCACGGGCCGCCGAACGACAACTGTGCCAGCTGGTCCGGCGTTAGCGGAGCGTCGGCCGTGAGCGCGACTTCGCCTGGGGCAGCGCGCGCAACAGTGAAGCGTCCCAGGTTCGTTGAGTCGTCCGCTCCCCCGCCCGACTCGGCCAGGAACACGGACGCTTTCGGCGGCGGCAGGTCGGCGGTGGAGTCGACACCCGAGCCGCCCGCCGCCAGGAGGATCTGCCCGGTTTCGTCCGCCTGCCTGGTCGACCAGCCCGGCCACGTGCGACTGGGCCGCGCGCTGTACGGCCAGCAGACGGCAAAGAACAGACCGAGGAACAGCACCAGGCAGGCGGCCTGAATCAGTCGGCGCACCGGCGACGAGCGCCACGTGGGGCCCAGCCAGGTCAGGACGCGGCGAATCCGGCCCGGCCGGGCCGTACCGCGGTCGGCCAGCCACGAAGCCGGCACCAGCCGCCGCGTGGCCCGCAGCCACCACCGCTCGGGCGGCGGCGACTGGCCGCGTGTCGGCCGGCGCAGCACAGGCAGGAAGATGTCCAGTCGCATGATGCGCTCGAGACCCTCCTCACATCACCTTGGTGGAACCGGGCATGGCACAGGCGTAAAGGCCGTCCGCCCCCGGCTTGACCAATGTCTCGCCGTCCCACCGCAGGTTCTTGGGTGTCAAGTCGATCTGGCTCGCCAACGCATCATCCCAGCGGAGGACTTGCCCGGAGTACGTGGCCATGCGGCCGAGGATGGCGGTCATCGAACTGGTCGCGCCGTAGTCGCCTTCGTTGTACGGCTGGCCGGCCTTCAGCGCGGCGAACAAATCGTCGTGCTCCAACTGGTGCCCGTCCGGCCCGCGCTCCCAGCGCTGTGGCGACTGGCCCTCGATCCGCAACTCGGCTTGCCCGTGGCCTTCGATCTCGCCGACGCCCTTGGTCCCGTGGGCGTGCTGGGAGAAACTGTTCCAACAGCCGGGGATGTGGCGGCAGTAGCTGAACATCTTCGAGCCGTCGGCATAGGTGAACTCGACGGTGTGATGGTCGTAGATCTCGCCATAATCGGCGCCGATGCGAACTTGCCGGCCGCCCGAGCCCTGGGCTTCGACCGGATAGGCTTGCTTGATCCAATTGCAGACGTCCAAGTCGTGGACGTGCTGTTCGACGATGTGGTCGCCGCTGAGCCAGGTGAAGTAGTACCAGTTGCGCACCTGGTACTGCATCTCCGTCTGGTCCGGCTGCCGATTCCGCACCCAGACGCCGGTCGAGTTGAAATAGGCCCGCTGGAACATGACCGAGCCGATCGCCCCGTCGTGGATCCGCTGCACGATCTCCTTGTGCTTGACTTCGTGCCGTAAGTGATGGCCGACCGCCACCAACAGGCCTTTCTGCTTGGCTTCCGCGTTCGCCGCCAGGACGCGCCGCACGCCCGGCGCGTCGGTGGCGACGGGCTTCTCCATGAACACGTGCTTGCCGGCCCGGACCGCGGCCTCGAATTGCGCCGGGCGGAAGCCCGGCGGGCCGCACAGCAGAACCATGTCGGCGTCGCAGGCGAGCGCCTGTTGGTACGCATCCAGCCCCGAGAACCGCCGTTCCGGCGGCGCGTCCACCTGGTCGTTCAGCTGTGTGCAGATGATCTTGTAGCTCGCTTCGACCCGGTCCTCGAAGGCGTCGGCCAAGGCTACCAGCTTGACGTTCGGCATCGCCTTGTTCCGCAAGGCTTCGACCGCGGCCGCCGTGCCGCGGCCGCCGCAGCCGACCAAGGCGATCTTGACCACCTCGCTGCCGGCGGCGTGGGCGCTGCGAGCGATCGGCAAAGCGCCGGCGACGGCAATCGCCGAGGACGCCTTCAGGAACGTGCGGCGTGATTCGCGCACAACGGGCAAGGCGGAATGGGACGGTTTCATCATGGGGCTCCTGGGATTGGGTGTGGGGCCAACGTCGGCATGTCTGCAGCCGCGATCGGACTCGGCCTCTCGCTGACGTTTCAGGTTAGCGGATTGCACGGCGAAACAAAAGTAGTCGCGAGCCAGTCGCGAGCCATGCCGTGCCGGGCGGCGTGCCGATCACGGTCCACCTGTCGTATCTCGGAGTGGCAGCCGGTAGAATCTGCGCCGTCAAGTCTTGGGGTGCGAATCTGAACGAGGAGGTGCCTCATGCCACGGGCTCGATTGCTTTCCCCGCTGGTCGCTTTGCTCCTGGTCCATACGACGGTCGTCAAGGCCGCGGAGGACGACCGGCACTACCACCTGCACCGCGCCGTGTTCCGCTGTTCTTCCCTGAATCGCGGACTGGGGTTCGACGGCCAGCATTTCTGGGTCGGCGAGTTCGGCGGCTGGGTGCGTTGTTACGACTTGCAGGGCCAGCCGGTGCCGCAGCGCGACCTGGGCGGCGGGACGATCCGGTACCTGGGACACGGCGTGGGGACGGGCTCGGCGTTCGTGGCGACGGGGGCCTGGGACTCGATCGCCGTGCTGCCCAAGGACGGCGGGCCGCTTCGGCACATCAAGCCGCCCGTGCCGGGGAATCCGTGCGGCGTGGCTTGTTCCGGATCGACGCTGTGGGCGATGAACTACCAGTCGCCGGTCCTGTACGAAATGCGCCTGGACGGGCAGTTGCTCCGCCAATTCACCACCGACCAGCAGTCGTCGGCGACGTCGCATGACTTCACGATCGATGGAGACGGGCATCTGTACGTGCTGGAGGGAGCCGGAGCCGGCAGCCGCAAGCTGTTCGAGTACACGCCGGACGGCAAGCTCGCGCGGACGCACGTCCTGGCCGTGCCCGCCACGGCGGTGGCGATCGATCCGCAGGACAAGGACAAAACGCTGTACGCGGTCAGTTTTGCCGGCGATCCGGTGGTGTACGAATACCGGCGGGCGTTTGGCGAGCCGCGCGACGGGCCTTTGCCGCGCTTGGTCCGGCCGCTCCGTTACCGCCCCGAGGGCAACGAGATCGTCATCACCAACGGCCAGAACCGCTTCAACCGGCCGCTGTACGGAACCAATTCGGCGTTCTTCGTCTACGCGGGGGACAAGCCCGAGATCCTGCTGTCGCTGCCGGGCAAAGGCGGCACGCTGTGGCTGGGCATCCTGACGCCGGCTGCCGCAAAGTGGCTGTCCGACGCCGACCAGGTGGTGACTCGCTATCGGGCCGGCGCGATGCGCTACGAGATCTCCGACGCGCTGCTGGGGGCCGGCCGGCTGACGATCGACGTGCTCCCGCGGGCCGAATCCGAAGGCGCGGTGGTCCGCGTGACCGTCGCCGACGAAACGCCGCCCGTGGACCTCGTGTGGGCCTTTGGCGGAGCCTCCGGCTTCAACCAATGGAACCTCGATACCTGCGCCTACTGTCCCGAAGCGGTTTGCCACCTGAAGCCGGAGGATTGCGCCGGAAACGAATTCCGCGTGACCGAAACGGGCTTTGAACTCCGCGCGGCGTGCCATCAAGGCAGACCGCTGGTGGGCACGCTGCCGCCCGGTTCCCAGGGCAAGGTGGCCGACGCGGACTCGCTCGCCTCGCCGGCGGCGCTGTGGGATTCCACCGGCAACCAGCGGCCGATCTGGGTTGGACGCCGGACGATCCGCGGCGGCGAGGATCTGTATTTTGGCTTCGACTGGCTGACCGGCCCAACGGCAGCCCCTCAGCCGAACGCGCTGCCGGCGGTGCTGGCGGCCGCGGAAGCCCAGCGAGCGTCCGTCGCCCAGCGAGTTCGCGTGCAGACGCCCGATCCCTACCTGAACGCGGCGGTTCCCGCCCTCTGCTCCGCCGCCGATGGCATCTGGGAGCCGCCGGTCTATCGGCACGGCGGCGTCGCCTGGCATGCGCCCTATCTCGGCTGGCGGGGCGCGTATGCGGCCAGCGAGTTCGGCTGGCACGACCGGGCCCAGACGCACTTCCGCACCTTTGCCGACGTCCAGCTGAAGGAGCCGGCGACGGGCGTGCCGCACGCCGATCCGGCCAGCAATCTGGCACGCCAGGCCCCGGATTCCGTCCTGTACAGCCGCGGCTACATCCCCGTCCATCCGGAGCCGGACGCGCGCGGGCCGTACGACATGCAACAGGTGTACATCGACCAGCTGTTGTGGCACGTGTTGTGGACCGGCGACCTGGAGTTCGCCCGGCAGATGTGGCCGGTGCTGGTCGCTCATCTCCAGTGGGAGAAGCGGTGTTTCGATCCCGATGACGACGGCCTGTACGAGAACTTTGCCAACACGTTCATCAGCGACGCTCATCACTACAGCGGCGGCGGTTGTACGCAGGCGTCGGCTTACATTTGGAGCATTCGCGACGTCAGTGGGGTCGAGGTGGCGCACACGGCCCTGGCCAATTGGCAAGCAGGCAGAATCGAGCCGGCTTGCGAGCTGTGGCGCGGAGCGATTCGGGATTCGATGTTCGGTTGTCGCGCGCCGGGGGCATGCATCGGCACGTCCGAACAGCATGGCCGGATGGCGGGCCTGTGCACCGACTTTGCCGACACCGTAGGGATGTACTGCCGAACGCTTGTCGAGGGCCTGTTCGGCATCGTCCCGGATGCGCTCGACGGCGAACTGCTGATCCGGCCGGGCTTGCCGGCCGCGTGGGAGTCCGCGGCGATCGACACGCCCGAGGTCGGCTATACGTACCAGCGTCAAGCCAACACGGAGACGTACGGCATCCGGGCCCAATTCCGCCGGCCCATGCGTCTGCGATTGCGAATCGCCGCGCGCGGGGTGCGAGTTGCCGAGGTGACGGTGAACGGCCAGCCGTCCCCGTGGCAGTGCCTGCCGAGTGTCGGCGACCCGCGGATCGAAATCGAGGCCCCGAACGCCGACGGGGCACGCATCGCGGTCCGCTGGGACGGCCCGCCGCCGGTGCGGGCGGAAGGCCCCGCCGTGGTCGGCCGTGGCGAGACCTTTGGCGTCGGCCTGGGCGATGCCCGGTTGTGCGAAGTTCGCGATCCGCAGGACGCGTTGACGGACATCCGGCAGGAGCCAGCGGCGTTTTCGGCGCAGGCACAGGGTCAACTCGGCCACCGCACGGTATTCGCCCGGCTGGAGCAAGGCGACCTCAGCTGGTGGACACCAGTGTCCTTCGAGATCCGGCCGGCGTTGGAGATCGCCGAGGCCCACGTGAACGGCGAGGCCGGGACTGTCCAGTTCACCGTCCAGAACAACACGAGCCAGCCACTGGCGTGCGCTGCGACCATCGCGTGTGCGGCGGCACGGCAGCCAGGTCGCCTCGAGATCGCCCCGCATGCCGTGTCCGCCGTTCTGTCGCTGCCGGCCGACGGCCTGGTCCCAGGCGCGAATCCGCTTGAGGTCCTGCGCGGTGAGGACGATCCCGTTCGCGGCGAGCTTGTCGACTGGCGAAGCGGAGGCGAGCAGCTGGCAGCCGCGTGCGAGTGTGTCGACCTGAGTCGAGTCTTCAACGATCGCGTCACGGAGATCTTCAAGCACGAATATCGCTCGCCGCGCTCGCCCTATTGTTCGCTGCAGATTCCGCTGAATGGCCACGGCGACTGGTGCTATTGCGGGAAATCGCTGCCGACGATCGACGATGCCGCGCTGCGTGCCGCGGCCGGAGCCGAGGGGCGGTTCGTCAGTCCGCAAGGCATTCCATTGGCGACGCCCGGGCCGGGGCAGCAGGCGAACATCGTGTTCACCTCGCGCTGGGACAACTTCCCCGCCCAGGCCGAAATACCACTCGCCGGCCGGGCCCGCCATGCCTGGTTCCTGGTCGCCGGCTCGACGCATCCCATGCACTCGCAGCTGAACAACGGCGAGCTGGTCGTCACCTACACCGACGGCACGGAGAATCGGCTGGCCCTGCACAATCCAACGACGTGGTGGCCCATCGAAGCGGATTACCAGACGGCGATCGACGGCTTCTGCATCCCCGGGCCGCATCCGCCCCGGATCGACCTGGGCTCGGGCCGCGCGACCCTGTTGGACCTGCCCCTGGATCCCGAACGCGACCTCCGTTCGCTGACGGTCCGCTGCCTGGCCAACGAGGTCGTCGTGGGCCTGATGTCGGTCACGCTGCTGCGGCCGTAGCGTCGCTCACGAAATCACTCCCTCGCTTCGGCTCGTCCCACTCGAGATGATCGGACCACTCGTCGACTCGCGGATGGAACAGCCGCGTGAGCAGGCCAGTCCCAGGATCAATGCCGGCGAGGTTAGGCCCCTGGTAGCTGGTGCAGCATCCAGCTCGCAGCCGCACCGGGTTTCGCGCAACGCCCTGCGGTATTCCTTGGCCAGGAGCTGTTGACGTTTCCCACCGCTTGAGCAGACGGTTGATGGCTCTTGAGCCCGTGCTTCAGTTCCAGCGGAACCAGCGGAGGGCCAGGGCAAATGTGACGCTGCCCCAGGCCAGGATCAGGGCCAACTGCGGGCCCAGCGCCAACAAACTAGCGCCTTCGAGCATGACGCTGCGGAGGGCCTGGATCAACGGGGTCAGCGGCAGCAGCGACAGCAGCGGTTGAACGGCCTCGGGGAAGCGGTCGGTCGAGAAGAAGATCCCCGACCCAATCCACATCGGCAGCATCACGGCATTCATCAAGCCGGATACCGTCTCGATGGTCTGCGCCCGGCTGGCGACCAGCAGTCCGATGCCCGAGAACTGGAAGGCGCCCAACAGGATCAGTACGCCCAGCGCCCCGTAGCCGCCTTGGCTGGTCACGCCGAAGAACAGCCGCGCGCAGACCAGCACGGTCAGCACTTCCGGGACGGTGAACAGCAGGCGACTGGCCATTACGGCGGCCAGGAAATGGCTGCGTTTCATCGGCGTGGCCAGGTAGCGTTTGAGCAGCTTGCGCAGCCGCATATCCACGATGGCGAAGCCCACGCCCCACATGCCTCCGCCGAGCACACCCATGCCCAACAGGCCGGGAATCAGGAAGTCGATATAACGGCCGCCGGGCTCAGTCAGCGGGTGGTCGTGCACCGCGATGGCGTCTTGCCGCGCGGCGGCTTGTTGCAGAAGTTCATCCGCCACGTGCCGCGCCAGGACGCTGTTCGCCTGGGTCGGGTCGAAATAGTAGGCGTAGCCTCCGGAGGGCGTCGCGTCCGGGATGACCACCAGGTCGGCTCGCCCGGTCCGCAGCCGCGCCCGACATTCCTGCTCGCTGCCGACCCAGACGCGAAACCGGTCCGCCCGTTCCAGGGTCTGCTGGACGTCCGCCGCGCGGGCGCCTTGGGGAACGGCCGCCGCCCAGCCGCCCACGGGCTTGTTGCGAAAGGCGACACCCAACGCCACCACCAGGATCAACGGAAACACGTAGACCCAGAAAATGGCCGTCGGCTCGCGGCGGAACTCGCGGACCCGAGCCGCGATCAGGCTCAGGAACGGATGACGCCCGGCCGCGGCCGGTGGGGAACGATCCATCACGAGTTCGCCTCCTCGGCCTGCTCCAGTTGGCGGCCGGTCAGGACCACGAAGACGTCATCCAAGCTGGCGTGCCGGGTGAGCAGGCTCGATAACTGCCAGCGCCGCTGCTCCAGCCGCTCGACCAGCGCGGGCAAGACCCGATGCGGCTCGGTCACCGACAGGTGAAAGGCCGCGGCCTCGCGGCGGCAGCTGACGACCGACGGCAGATCGCTCCAGAACTCGGCGGGTTGCCCTGCGCCGTCTTGACAGGCCAGCGAGAACTCGACCACATGGTGGCCGCCCAGATTGGCGATCAGTTCACGGGGCGAGCCGCAGGCGATGATCCGGCCCTGGTCCACGATGGCGACCCGATCGCACAGCCGTTCCGCCTCTTCCATATAGTGCGTCGTCAGCAACGTGGTGCGTCCCTGTCGGCGGCAATCGCCGATGATGTCCCACAACCGGCGGCGAGAATGCGGGTCCAGGCCCGTGGTCGGTTCATCCAGGAACAGCAGCGCGGGGTCGCCCACCAGGGCGATGGCGATCGCCAACCGCTGCCGCTGGCCGCCCGACAGGTTTTTGATCCAAGCCAGGGATTTGTCTTCCAGGCCGACGCGCTGGATGGCATCGCTCGGTTCCAAGCCGGCCGGATAGAAGCTGCGAAACAAGTCCACCGTCTCGCGGACCGTCAACTTGTCGGAAAACCGCGTTTCCTGCAGCGAGATGCCGATTTGCTGGCGGATCGCCGGGCCTTGGTCGTGCCACGACATCCCCAGGATCTCAACCTCGCCGCTGGTCGGTTCCAACAGCCCCTCCAGGATCTCGATCGTCGTCGTCTTGCCGGCCCCGTTGGGCCCCAACACGCCGAAGCACTCGCCTTCCGCAACGGACAGATCGATCCCCCGCACCGCCTCGACAGGCGGCTTGCCGGGATACGTCTTTTTCAAGTTGGTACAGCGAATGGCTAGGGGCATCTTGCGGGGATCCAAGTGTGTAGCGAGACAATAGCATACCAGGTGCTGGCCCCGCAAGGCACGAACGGACCGGTGAACGGACCGGCGCGGCCTGTGCGCCAGTCCGGGCTGTGGCCCGCGAATCCACAACGAGTGCGTTGTCCAAGCTGAGTGTTGGGGTTGGGCGGCTGGGGGCGAGCCACGAGGCATGGGTGGCGAGCCCCCAGTTCTTGCCACTGGGGGCTCGCTGCACTCGACCCCAGGCACCCCAACATTTCGCCTGGACAACGCACTCGCTCGTAGAACGGACTTCAGTCTGTCGTCTTGCGGATGCGCAGTTCGAGGGACCGGTGCTCGCCCTCCTGCAACGTGACGGTCACCGCCTCCGCGGTATACGCATCCGAGCGGACGGAGACGACGATTGGCTCGCCGGGGACCAGTTGCTGAAAGGTCGGGTTCCAGGGGCGACCCGCAGGCTGGAGGTGGATTATCCGCGGGGCCATGAAGTTGGCGGACGGCTCGCGGTTGGCCCGCTCGGCCGCTTGAATGCGGCTCTCGGTGTCGGCCCCGTAGCTCGCGTCAATTTGAATTCGGCCGCTCGGAGTTTCCCCCTCGGCGGTGACCGCACGGACGGTCAGTTCCGCCGCCTTGCGGACGATCACGCGGACCGGCGGCAGATCCGCTTGAGCTTTGCCCAGCACGATCGCTTCGGCGGCCACGGGCGGGTGCTCGCGGTTCAGTTGGTAGAACGCGGCTTCGTCCAGCGAGCGCCGCAACTGCAG
>CAIYOB010001114.1 GCA_903927685.1 uncultured Planctomycetaceae bacterium | reverse complement strand
GTGAGCGTTTCCGCCTGCGTTCCGTTGGCCACTCCGCTGGTTACCGATAGCGACAACGTGGGAGTTGCCACCGTGGTGGTCGCAGCCACGACTCCCGTCACACCTTCAGTGAGCGTCAGCGTGCCGGTGGCACCATTGGGAGGACTCGCCGCCGCCGGCGGAGCCAGAACGATGGTGTAGCTGGTCGGGCTGACGTAGGTTTTGGAGGCAACAGACCAGCCGCTGACGCCTGATGCGGCCCAGGTCGTTGATTCGGTCCAGTTCGTATTCGTACCGACCGCGTTGACGGTGATATTGCCGTTGTGGTTGGCCGGGAGGCTCTGCTGCGTGATCGTCGCAGATGCCGGAGGCGGGCCGGAAGTGGCCTTGAAGGCCACGCCGATGGCTGACGCCGCATTACTTGGCGTTGCACTCCACGTCACGCCAGGGTTTTCAGTCCCAGCTGAAGTGCCGATTTTCTCTGTGACGTAGAACGTGTGCGTGCCGGTGCTGTTGGTCTGATTGACTCGCAGCATGTAACCACTGGAAGGTGTCGGCGTGAGCGACTGTTCTATCGGTGTAAAAAACCCCAGGATCAGGTCGCCGGCCTGCGTGGTCGTCATGTTGCCAGCGTTAAGAGTGATCGTGGTGGTTTTGTACTTCGCGCTGGCGTCCAGCGGACTCGAGGTTGCCACGCCGGCATATTCGCCGACCCACATCGCAGACGCCTGCGAGACAGCATGGGTCGCCGTAATCTGCGTGATACCGGCAGCGCAGTTCGGAAGGTAGAACACCTTGATGTATGCGTTGTAGTGACCGTGCCAGAGGTTTGCATCGCTGGTCGTGTACACACTGCTGCCGCCCGACTTGTTGTCGGAAAGCGACACATTGTCCCAGCCGAGAGTCGCCACGCAGACCGCGAGGAGGTTGCCAGCGGTTGTCGCCGGGATCGTGATTGTCTGCGACAGGCTTGCTCCACTCCCCGTGGCAACTGTGCTATTAACCAGCGTGATGCCGGCAGCCGTCACACTGAACGTCGCCGTCGCGCCCGTCGAAGCATCGGTGATCGTCAGCGTTCCGGTCGCACTGCCTTTCGTCAGAGTGGCCGTGGCGCTCGTGTTGCTGGAGACAGAAATCGATCCGATACTCGCTCCGGTCCCGCCGGAAACCGTGAACAGCGAAGCAGCCGTTTCGCTTGACCAGAGCGTCTTGGTTCCTGTCAGCGTGAGTGCCTGGGTTCCATTGACCTGGCCGCTCGTTACCGACAAGGACAGCGTTGGCGTACCGACCGTGGTTGTGGCAGTCACCGTGCCCGTGACGCCTTCCGTCAGCGTCAAGGTTCCCGTGGCTCCGCTGGGCGGGCTCGCGGCGGCAGGTGGAGTCAGCACGACCGTGTAGCTGGTCGTGCTGTTGCATGTTTTCGACGCGACCGACCAGCCGGCAACCCCGGACGGCGTCCAGGTTGTTGAAGACGTCCAGTTGGTTCCCGCACCCGTCAAATTAACGGTGATGTTGCCGTTGTGGTTCGCCGGGAGATTCTGTTCGGCGATCGTCGCCGTGGACGCCTGGACGGTGAACGTGGCTGTCGCGCCCGTGGACGCATCCGTGATCGTCAAGGTGCCAGCTGTCGAGCCCTTTGTCAGAGTCGCCGTGGCGCTGGTGTTGCTCACGATCGTGACGGACCCGATGCTCGCTCCGGTGCCGCCTGTGACTGTGAACGGTCCACCCAGCGGTCCGAATCCAGACCTGTCAGGCGCGGAGTCCCAGACCGTATTCGTTCCCGTCAGCGTCAGCGCCTGCGTGCCGTTAATGACACCGCTCGTAACGGACAAGGACAGCGTCGGAGTGCCGATGGTGGTCGTCGCCGTGACGCTTCCCGTCACTCCTTCGGTGAGCGTCAGGGTTCCTGTTGCTCCATTGGGCGGAGTTGCTGCCGATGGCGGAGTGAGCACGACCGTGTAGCTGGTCGCACTATTACAGACCTTCGAGGCCACCGACCAACCTGAAACTCCGGACGGCGTCCAGGTCGTGGCAGAGTTCCAGTTGGTGTTGGTGCCGGTCAGGTTAACGGTAATGTCGCCACTGTGGTTCGCCGGCAAATTCTGTTCAGCGATTACTGCCGATGCCGGCGGCGGGCCTGTAGCCGCCTTGAACGCGATGCTCACCGAGCCGGCGCGCACGGTGTAGCTGCCGTTCATCGATGGAGTTTCAGTTCCGGCAGCACTGCCGATTTTCTCCAAGACGACAAACGCTTGCGTGCCGCTGTTGTCTTGCTGATTGACCCTTGTTGAGAAACCATTCAGCGGGCTCGGAACGTAGTCTGCGCCGTCAATCGAGAACGCGCCGAAAATCAGATCGCCACTCGCAGTTGTCGTTATCGACTGAGCCGTGGGCGTCGGGCTGTAGTCAAGCGGCCGTGCATCTGCGGCATCAAGCGGGGTTGAAGCATCAATCCCGGAATACTCACCGACCCAGATCGCTGACTGGATGGATGCCGTGAAATTCGCCGTGATCTGCGTGATCCCTGCGGCGCAATTCGGAAGGTAGAAGACCTGGATGAACCCTGTCCAGTAGTAGCTGCGCATGCTGGACAGGTTCGTGAGGTAGGTGCTGCTGCCACCGGCTTTGTTGTCCGACAAGGTGGTCGTCGCGTCACCCCACGTTCCCAGCACCACCACAAGCGTGTTTCCCGCACTGGTAGCCGGAATGGTGATCGATTTGGATGTGTAGTTTCCATTGACGTTTTCAATGGCACTGTTGACTAAGGCGATGGACATACTACCTCATCCAGTCTGGTGTTGCGTTGCTCGGCAGCGACCCTTACAGACGAAGAAAACGGAATGACGCGGAGTGCCGGTTCGTGTCCGGCATAGATCAGCCGCCTCCCGTCGCAGCAGATCCCGTCGAACTCAAGGTGCCTGCCCAGGCGTCGGGGATGTTCTTGCGTTCGGCTTCCAAGGCCGGCCCCATAAAGGGACGCGCCTGATACCGGGCACGGCGCCGCCGTTCGATGAAGTGGTACACTTCCTTGCGTTTGCGGCTGGTATGCCGGAAGCGGCGGTCACGCCGGCTCCAGGTCCGACCGCCGTCCCAGGACCACTCCAGGATTCTCACGATGTC
>CAIYOB010001113.1 GCA_903927685.1 uncultured Planctomycetaceae bacterium | reverse complement strand
CACCAATCGCAACGGCGATCGCGTCTGGCGGCTACCGTACGACATGGCCGGCGCGTCCGCGACCCCAGATGAAGTCAGGCCGGGCCGCTAGCGCGCCGCGTCGAGAGCTTGTCGGGGGCTATCCACGAATGGCACAAGGTTAATGATTCAGGATTGCCTGGGTGGCTGTGGTCGAGTGCAGCGAGCCCACAGTCCGCCGGGATTCCGGGGGCTCGCTGCACTCGACCCCGGCCACCCTTCACTGACTCCTCGTCTTCATCGTCTCTGGCTTGCCGCAGGGCCTTCGGGTAGAATTAGCCACAGCCCATTGGGACCCAGCCCCGCCTTCCTTCGAATTGGAGAGGAAAAGCCATGCCGGACCGAAGCTTCGTACTCTGTTCCGTCGTTCTGGCGGCCATGCTCGCCGCCGTTGTTGGATCGTCAGCGCCGACGGCAGGGGCGGTCGAGCCTTCGGCGACGGACTCGGACACCGCGGTGCGCGGCCTGCCGGTGCCGGTAGCCGATCCTGTCGATCCGAACGCTTTGGGGTTCGACGAGATCGTGTTCATCAAGCGCAAACCCTACTCGTCGGATCACTATTACACGGATATCAACAACGGTACGAGTCCCGACCGCTTCCTGCCGGAGAACGGGATCTACGTCTACAACCTCCGGACCCGGACCGAGCGGCCGGTGGTGACCGCGGCCAACCTGCCCGGCGGGCAAGGCTTCCTCGGTAAGCTCAGCCTGTCGTTCGATGCCAAGCGAGTGGTGTTCGATTTCCGGGAGAATCCCGGCGCAGGCTTCCGTATCTGGGAAGTGAACCTGGACGGCACGGGTCTGCGGCAGGTCTCCTTCCCGCCGGCCGACGAGGCGGAGAAAGTGGCCCGCTGGCACCCCTCGTGGCACACCGACGATATCCATCCGTGTTACCTGCCGGACGGCAAGATCATCTTCTCGTCGACGCGCTGCGAGCACACCGTGCTGTGCGGCGGATCGGGGCACCTGGTGGCGCCGGGCCTGCACCGCATGAACGCCGACGGCTCGAACGTCGAACAGCTGACCCGCAGTCCGGTCAGCGAGTTCTGCCCGGTGGTGCTGGATGACGGCCGGGTGATGTATCACCGCTGGGAGTACATCGACAAAGGCGCGCGGGTCGCCAAGACGATCTGGGCCATGAATCCCGACGGCAGCCGGCCCCAGGAGTTGTACGGCCTGGCCGACGACGACACGACCGTCTACATGTATCCCCAGCCCATGCCGGGCGACAGCCATCGGTTCGTGAGCGTGGGGACTTGCCACTTTCCGCAAGGTGGTTGCCTGGGCGCCATCCTGGTGGTCGATTTTGGGCTGGGGGTCCGCGAGCGGGGGCTGGATCCGGACGAGCCGGGCTATGTCCAGTGGGATTCCCGGTATCCGGTGGTCAATCTCACGCCCCACGTGTTCATCAAGCGGCGGTCCGAACCCGGCTGGCATTTCCTGACCAAGGACGGCGGATACGTCCACGACCGCAACGGCCAGCAGGGCCACTTGTACACGCATCCGTTTCCTGTCAGCGACCGCGAGTTCTTGGTCTCGTACAAGGCCAATCCGGCGGATCACTACAAGGAGGTTCCCAACGCCTATGCCCTGTACCTGCTGGATATCGACGGCCGCCATCGGCTGGTGCACGCCGATCCGCAGCTGTCTTGCTGGCATCCGACGCCGGTGGTCTCGCGGCGTGTCCCGCCCGTGCTGGAAAGCGTGCGCGATCCGCACTACGCCGCCAGCAACCAGGCCGTGTGCATCTTGAGCAACGTGTACCAGGGAATGGAAGGCGTCGAGCCGGGCGAGGTCAAGTGGTTGCGAATCAACGAGGCCCTGCCGAGATATTGGTCCACCGGCCGGCGCTGGGGGCCGTCGCTGAGCAGTTCCAGCTGGAAGGGCGCCCTGTGGCCGCGGGTGCAGTGGGGCGTCGTGCCCGTCGAAACCGACGGCTCGGCCCATTTCGTCGTGCCTGCCAACCGGAGCATCTTCTACCAGGCGCTGGACAAGGACTTTCGCGAGATCCAGCGCGAGCGGACGTACGTGAACTACGCGGCCGGCGAAGTCCGCTCGTGTACGGGCTGTCATGGTCAATCCAGCCGGACGGCGTCGGACGAGGCTGTCACCACGCCGCTGGCGCTGCTGCGGGCGCCCAGCCTCCCCCAGCCGCAGCCGTGCGATCTGGCCGAGAACGGGGGCGACGGACTTGCCGGCCAGACGATTCACTACCCCGCTGATATCCAGCCCATTTTCGACGCCAAATGCGTTTCGTGTCACGGCGCGAGCGAGCCGGCGGGGGGCTTGAAGCTGACCGGCGAGATCACGGAGTTCTACAACACGTCGTACGAGGAGCTGGCCCGGAAGCAGTTGGCCGGACCGATCATCCCGGAATTCACGTCGTTCCATGCAGGCGACCAAGGCAACTACAACGGCGCCTATCTGCGGCCGCGGAACTTGGGCTGCTCGACCAGCGTGCTGCTGGCTGTCCTGACCAACCCCGGGCATGCCAAGAACGCCAAGGACGACCATACGCGGATGCTGACGGAGCGGGAGCTGATGATCTTGAGCCGCTGGGTGGACACCAACTACCAGTTCTACGGCAGTTACTTCGGCCGCCAGCATCCCCAGTGGGTGAATCGGGATCCCAACGTGCCTGCGTACGACCCCGCCGTCGACTTCCGCCGTAAACCGACGTTTGCCGAGGCCACCAGTTTTCTGGCCCCGGAATGGCACCGCTAACGCCCTCCGCGGCGAAATCACGGATCGGAGTTCCCCATGAGTTCCCCCGAAAACGCTGTCGCAGATCCCGCGGCAATTCCGCCGCCGCGCCAAGTCACGGTGCTGTTGGTGGATGACCAGGCGATCGTCGCCGAGGCCGTCCGGCGAATGCTGGCTCCCGAAAGCGATATCGCCTTTCACTATTGCCAGGACCCGACGCAGGCGATCGCCAAGGCCAACGCCTTGGGGCCGACCGTCATTCTCCAAGATCTGGTGATGCCGGATTTGGACGGTCTGACGCTGGTCAAGTTCTTCCGGGCGAACCCGGCGACGCGCGAGGTCCCGCTGATCGTGCTGTCCACCAAGGAGGAGCCCGTCATCAAGGCCGAGGCGTTTGCGATCGGTGCCAACGACTACCTGGTGAAACTGCCCGACCGGCTGGAACTGATCGCCCGCGTCCGTTACCACTCCAAGGGCTACATCGCCCAGCTGGAACGGAACGAAGCGTACGCCAAGCTGGCCGAAAGCCAACGGCTGTTGGCCGACGAAGTGGGCGAGGCGGCAAAGTATGTCTGCTCCCTCTTGCCGGCGCCCATCCCGAGCGGTCCCGTCCGCGTCGATTGGCGTTTCATCCCGTCCACGCAGTTGGGAGGCGACTCCTTCAGCTACCACTGGCTGGACGACGATCACTTTGCCATCTTCCTGCTGGACGTCAGCGGCCACGGCGTGGGCTCGTCCTTGATGTCCGTCTCGGCGCTGAACGTGCTGCGGTCGCAGGCCCTGCCGCAAACGGACTTTCGGAATCCCAGCCAGGTGCTGCAAGGGCTGAACACGGCCTTTGCCATGGAGTTGCACGACAACAAGTACTTCACCATCTGGTATGCCGTGTATTGCAAGAGCACTCGCAAACTGACTTGGACGGGCGGCGGGCATCCGGCGGCCCTGCTCTTCAATGGCCCGACGCCGCAGGAACTCACCCTGACGCAGCTGGACTCGCAGGGCCCGATCATCGGCATGCTGCCCGATATGGACTTCGAGTCGCTGAGCGTCGAGTTGGGTCCGGCAGCCAGACTGCTGCTGTTCAGCGACGGCGTGTTTGAGATCGATCAGGCCGACGGCCAGATGTGGGAGTACGACGCCTTTGTCGAGTTCATCCGCGGGCTGCCTCCCGACGAGCCGGTCATGGATCGTCTGCGGCAGCACACCCATACGCTGCACGGCTCCGACCAGCTGAGCGACGACTTTTCGATCGTCCAGGTGGAGTTCTGAGCTGGGGAGCGAAGTGCACCCTAATCTTTCACCTAATCTTTCACCTAAACAACATACGCCGCGGCGGCGGTTTGGCGGGCAGGAACTGAATCATCTCACTGACGGGTGGATTCCACCCATAAGTACTAATACCGGACACCGCGTTGCACGTAATATGCTTGCTGGCTGAGGTTTGCGTCAACGCGTAAAACCCCGCTAACGGGCTAAACCACTTTAAGTTCCTGGGGATCTTTCACTTAATCTTTCACTTAATCTCCTCGCTCCACGGCGGCAGGGAAGAGATTAAGTGAAAGATTAGGTGAAAGAATAGGGCCTCAAGTCCAAGAGTCGCTGCCTTCTCACGGCGGCGGCACGCTGCCGTCCGAACTGCCGACGGTGCCGAGATTGGGCGCGGCAGGATCGAGCACATACACCAGGGGACTGCCACTGGCGTTCAGGAAGTCGAAGTTGAATTCGCCGGGGGGAACCTGGTTGTAGCTGGCATTCCCCCGCAACTCGACGACCGTCGGCCCCGCTCCGCCGGCCAATCCCGTGACGAACTCGCGCCGCTGGATGCCGTCCGCGGCGTTGTTCAGGATCAGCACGTTGTCGGCGACGATCAGTGTCGACTCGTCCGGCCCCGTCACCAGGATGCGAATGCCCTCCCGACTGCTGGCCTCGATCCGGTTCGCGGAGATCAGGCTATCGGCGGCCCACTGGCCGACTTCCAACGACAGGCCGTACGACCGGCTGGCCAACAGCGTGTTCTCGCCGATGACTCCGTCGAAGGCGCCGGTCAGTGCCAGATGCATGCCGATTCCGGCGTCGGCAATCGAGTTCTCCAGCAGGCTGGCGGCCAGATCGTCGGCTTGGATTTCGATCCCGTTGCCGATCGCCCGCTCGATCGTATTCCGGGAAACCAGCAGATCCGCTCCGCCCACGACCTGGATCGCGTGGCGGCCGGCAAACGCGATTGTATTCTCGGAAATCCGCGCGTCAGAAGCGTCGACCACCAGGATGCCGTCCCGATCGCTCCAATCCAGGGCATTGCGGCTGATCTCAACCACGCCGGCTGACGACACCCGGATGCCGTCGCCGGCCAGCAGGATGTGGTTCCCGGACACGATGGCGTTGTCCGTCCCCTGGACGTCAATTGCCGCCGCCACGGCTTGTTCGATCTCGTTGTTCTGCACGTTCGCCTGGAGGCCGTCCTGGACCCGGATTCCCGAACCGCCGGCCAGGCCGATCAGGTTGCCGTCGATCGTCGCGTTGGTCGCGACGCCCACCCAGATTCCGTCGACTTCGACTGTGCCGATACGGTTGTTGGAGACGAACGCATCCGCCGCGTCGAACAGCGTGATCCCGTTCCAGAGCGCGGCGCCGATCTCGTTGCCCGCGACAACGGCTTTGTCCGCCCGGGCGACTTGGATGCCATCCCAGCCGGCCGAACTGATGACGTTATCCCGGATCTGGGTGCCGGTCCCGTCCGTGGCTACGATCCCGATCCACTCCGCAACATCGATCCGATTCCCGGTGATGGTGGCCTGGGGCGAGTCGATCAGTTCGATGCCGTGCTGGCCGGCCCAGCCGATGGCGTTTTCCGTCACGACGGCATTGGCTGACTCGAACAGCAGGATGCCGTCGCCTCCGGTCTCCTGGATCGCGTTTCCGCGGATGGCCACCCCCGACGTCTGCATCGTCTCGATCCCGCTCTGGCCGGCCCGGGCGATCGTGTTGCCGGAAATCGTGGCCTGACTGCCTTGCGTCACGGAGATCCCGCGTCCTGCCGCCAACTCGACTTCGTTGCCGGTGATGTTCGCGCGCTCGCTGGTCAGCACTTCGATGCCGTCCCCGCCCGCCTCGACAATCCGGTTGCCCGTCAGCGCCGTGTCGCTCCCGCCGGTGACGAGGATTCCGCTGCTCAGCGACTGGGCGACCGTGTTGCCGACCACGGTGGCATTCGCCGCGTCCTCGATCCAGATCCCCTGGTAGCGCGACCAGATCAGGTTGTTGGCGACCGTGGCGTCGGCGGCCCCGACCACGCGCACCATGCCGGCCTGGCCCAAGGCGTCGCCGTAGCCGACGACCCAAAACCCGTCCAATGTGGCGCGGTCGCTGAGTGTGACGCTGCCCAGGATCTGCGGGGCCGCCGCCAGATCCGGCGACGCACCGGACAAGGGCAGCTGCAGCGGGCCGGCGTCGGTGGGCAGGTAATGGAGTTGGGCGTTGGACAACAGCGAAACGCCTTCCGGGACCACGAGCATCGACGTCGGCCGGTAGACGCCTCCGTAGGGCGTATACACCAGCTGGCCGTCCCGGGCCACGCCCAGCGCCTGGTCCAACGTGCCGAAGGGGCGTTCAAAGGTCCCGTCGCCCCCCGCCGCGCCGGCCACGACGTGCACGATCTGCCACGGCTCGCCCTCGAGGGTCGCTACGTTCTCGCCTTGCCGCAAGCCGATGTTAGGCAGCCGGCTCACCGGCTCGGCCACGCGGTCCGCGGCCATCTGCGTGATGTGCCGCTGGGGGCCGCGCCGGAAGGACTGGATCCGCGGATGCAACGAGCTGAACGATTCCGACTGCAGATTGAACGCGACGCCGATCATCAGCGTCGTCCCGTAGACATCGTCATCGTACACCGCGACATCCGTCGCGACGTTGGCGCTCCACTGGGTTTCCAGGCGGGCTTTCCAGCCCTCGACGTCCTGCTGGCCGTCGCCGTCAAACCAGTACAGACCGCCCAGTACACGCGACTGGGTCGGCCCGATGGTCGGCAGTCGCAGGCCGGCTTCGACTTCGCCGCCCAGCAGGGCGCTCTCGTAGCCGCCGTACATCAGCTGGTGGCCTTGAAAATGCGGCGGGGCGACGGCCTCCAGGGGCAACTGCTTCTGGTCCTGATCCGGCAGATAGAGATTGGCGCGGGCGTCCAGCCAGTTGCCCAGGGTGTCGCAGCCCAGCGTTCCCTGTTGGAAGCGATGGTAGTCGGTTTCGCGGTAGTCGAAATAGCCGTACAGGCCGAACACGCGATCGACGGCCGGACTGTACCAGCGGTAGCCGACTCCCAGGTTTGAGCCCCAGTTGCCGTCGTCGTAGATCAGCGGCTGCAAGTCGCAGAACAGCAGGTTCGAGCCGTTGTATTCCGCCAAGGGAATGAACAATTCGAGCCGCGTGACACCCAGATCGTATCCCGGGGCCTCGCCGCCAAAATGGCGCAGCGTGTAGCGGATCGGACAGCCCACCTGGGCCGCTTCGGCCGCCGGGGGCGGAACGCCGTACGGGTACGCGTCCTGGGCCGCCGCGTGAGGAAGACTCCACGCCGCGAACCAGACGACGAACCAGAAGTGGATTTGCGAGACTCGTGGCGACATCGCATCCGTGCCGAGTGTCGATGGCTACTCGCTAGTAGACTTCGGTAGCCTCCCCGCCGTTTTTGTGGCGATTCACCGTGATTGCCGAGTTTTCCCTTTATGCCGCCGGATTTGCTGGGCCAGCCGGGAAGATGCGAATTAGCCGGCCAATCGATGCGATCCCTACAGACGGTCCGCGCGGAACCCGAGGGCGTGGGCGGGGCCGGGGACCGGAAAGGCCCCGGCGTCTTTGGTTCATCAAGTGCGGCTCGAGCACAAACCGGCCGAGGAACTCGCCTGCGCTCAACCCTTTGTCTGCGGGCGTGTCTTTAACCCCGGGGCCGCCTTGGCGTTGGGTTTCTTCTTCTTGCCGATGCCGCCGAAATCGGCGACCTTTTCGGCGTTCACGTCCTGGAGATACTGGCTCAAGGTGGCCCACATCGCCGCGGCCTTGGCGGGCTGTGCCTCGGCCAGGTTCGTCTGCTCGCTGATGTCCTTCGACAAATCAAACAGCTCTGTCTTGGCCGGCTTGTCGTCCGGGCCCCAGCTGATGACCAGTTTCCAGTCGCCCGAGCGGTAAGCCGACTGGCCGCGGTTCGGACGATGGAAGACCACGCCGTCCAGGGCGCGCTTGATTCCGCCTTTCCCCGCGTTTTCCAGCACCTCGCGCAGGCTGCCGCCGTCGAGTTCCTCGGCCAGCGGAAACGTGCCGCCGGCCAGATCGACCATCGTCGGCAGCAGGTCGTATTGCGCCGCCGGCTGGTGGCACCAGGAATTCGCCTGGATCCCCGGCCCGCGGGCAATGAACGGGACGCGGATGCCGCCTTCATACAGCCACTGTTTCGCGCCGCGCAGAGGGTAGTTGTCCGGCAGCGCGTCCGGGGCGGCGTGGGGATTGCTTGCCGGGGCCTTGGCCGCAACCTGCGGCTTGCCCTCCGGGCCACCCACGTTCAGCATCTTGAGATAGAGTTCGTTGTTGCGGCCGTAGGGACTGCCGCCGTTATCCGCGCTCATGAACACGTACGTGTTGCCGGTCAGGCCCAACTCGTCGATCTTGTCCAGCAGCTGACCGATGCCGGTATCCAGATCCTCGGTCATGGCCGCCCATTCCGGCGGAAAGGTGCGCGGCGACTCGCCCTTCTTCCGATATTTCTCCACGGTGTCCGGATGCGCCTGGATCTGCAAGTGCGAGGCGTAATGGCTGACCTGCATGTAGAAGGGGCGATTCTGTTTGGCCTGACGGGTGATGAAGTCCATCGCCCGCCCGGTCAGGCTCGTGATCAACTTGGGATCCTGTTGCGGCGAGAACTGCTCACCACCCTGCTTCCAGGCCGCATTGCCGTTGCCAGTCAGGTTGCCGGTGTCGCCGTCGCTCTCGTCATAGCCGCACTGCTCCGGGGTCGCCTCCATGTTCTCTCCCCACTTGCCGAAGTGCGCACAGCGATAGGCCGAGTCGACGGCCTTCAACGCTTTGGGGATAGTCAGGTGCTTGCTTGGATCATAGAAGTTGCTTCTGAACTCCGAACCGCGATTGCGCGCGGTGCTCTTGCCGCTCAAGACGCTCCGCCGTGTCGGCGTACACAGCGGCCCCGGCGAGTACCCACTGGAAAACCGCATCCCCGCCTTGGCCAGCCGCTCCAGGTTTGGCGTGGAAAGATAGGAGCAGCACGCGTCCTTGATGTCCGGGTGCATCGGGACCCCGGATTCGGCCCACCCCTGGTCGTCCGTCAGGATGAAGATGAAATTGGGGCGTGCCTGGGCGGGTTCGGCGGCGTCCAGACGTGGACTCAGCACGAACAGCCCCACGAAGGCTACGAGGATTCTCGGAAGGTCTTGCCAGTTGATCATCGTTGGGGTTCCTTTCGAATCAGCAGTCTCTTTCCAACGGGCCGAAGTCTCACCCGTCCGCGTCGCCGACGGACGCCACGCCGTATTGGTCCAACTTCTTTTTCAGCGTCGTGCGGTGCAGGCCCAGGGTCCGGGCGGCGCCGGCGCACTGGCCGCGGTGCCGCCGCAGGGCGGCTTCCAACAGCGGCGGCTCAACCAGCCGCAGCAGGGTATCGTACAACTGCCCTTCGTCGGCGGACTTGCCCAGTTGCTGTTCGGCCCACTGGCGAACCAGTTCCGCCAAGCGGACTTCCAGGGCAAGTTCGGCGGACGGGGCCGCCGGCCAGACCGGCGGCGCGGGCGGAGGCAAGTGTTCGGGTTCCAGGCTGCCGCCGCGGGCCACGATCACGGCGTGTTCGACGGCGTTCCGCAGCTCGCGCACGTTCCCGTACCAAGGGCGACGCTGGAGTTCGGCCAGCGTCTGGGCGGAGAATCCGAGGGCGGAGGCGCGGCTCGGCGTGGCGGATGCCAGGAAGTGAGCGGCGAGTTCGCCAATGTCGTCGGAACGCTCGCGGAGCGGCGGCAGGTCGATGCGGAACGCGGCCAGGCGAAAGTACAGGTCATGGCGGAACTGGCCGTCGCGGATCCTGGCCAACAGTTCCTGGTGCGTGGCCGACAGGACGCGGAAATCGCTCTTCACCGGCTCGCTGGCCCCGACCGGCAGGACCTCGCCATGCTCCAAGGCCCGCAGTAACTTGACCTGGGCCGGCAGGGGGATGTCCGCCACCTCGTCCAGGAACAGCGTGCCGCCGTGGGCTTGCAGCAACAAGCCCGTCCGCTCGTGCTCCGCGCCGGTAAACGCGCCCCGCACATGGCCGAACAGCTCGCTTTCGGCCAACGCCGGGCTGAGCGCCGCCAGGTTGACCGCCACGAACGGCCCGTCCGCGCGGCGGCTGTAGCGGTGAATCGCACGGGCCGCCAGCTCTTTGCCGGTGCCGCTTTCTCCGCACAGCAGGACGCTTGCGTCCGCAGCCGCCGCCAGGGCGATGCGTTTGAACACCTCTTGCATCACCGGCGACCGGCCCACCAGCCCGGCGACGTTTTCCGGCCCGCGGGCCGGCGCGGGTTGGGGGCCGCGTGCCAAGGCCCGCCGCACGGCCCGCTCGGCGGTCTGCAGGTCGAACGGCTTGGTCAAGTACTCGAACGCGCCTTGGCGCACCGCCTCGACCGCCGTAGCCAAATCGCCGTAGGCCGTGATCACGATGATCGGCGGTTCGCCGCACCGCTGCCGCAGCTGCTGCATGGCCGTCAGGCCGTCCAGGCCGGGCAGGCGGACGTCGAGGACCACGGCGTCGGGCGGCTGGCGGACGACGATGTCCAGCGCTTGCTCCGCCGACGAAGCGGTGACGACTTCGTGCCCCAGGCTCTGCCCCAAGCGGCTGAAGGCCCAGCAGATACTCGGTTCGTCATCCACGACCAGCAGTCTCGACATGCGACTTCTCCACTTCCTGTCCGGGCAGTTCAACGCTAAAGCATGTCAGATCGGCGCGCCGCTGCCAATCCAGCGTGCCGCCGTGCTGCTCGACGACTTCCCGGGCGAGGGACAATCCCAGCCCGACGCCGTCCGGCTTGGCGGACACCAGCGGTTCGTACATCTGCTCGCGCACCTGCTCGGCGGGCCCGGCGCCCGTATCCAGGATCTCCAGCCGGAGCTTCCCGGCAACTCCGTCTGCCGCGAGCGAGACCAGCACCCGGGGCGCGGCGGCCCCGCCCGGGTGCCTGGCGGCGGACTCGGCCGCCGCCTCGACGCCGTTCAACAACAGATTGACGACGGCTTGAGCCAGCTGATCGGCGTCACCGGCCAGCGGCGCCGGAGCGGCCGGCCGCGACCACTGCAGCGCGACACCCAGGTGCCGGGCCTTGGGCCGCACCAGGTGTAACGAACGTTCGATCACGTCGGCCAGGTCCAACGGCGCGGGCGGACGCGAGTCCTGTCTGCCCAGCGACAGGAACCGCTGCAGGTACTCCTCCATCACGTCCAGTTGCTGGCGTGCGACGGCCAGTCCCTCGTCCGCCGCCTGGCCGCATTCCCGCCCGTGCAGTTCCAAGGCCAGCCGGCACCCGGTCACCGCGTTCCGCAGCTGATGCGCGATCCCGCCGCCCAGTCGGCCGAGGGTGCGGAGTTGCTCGTGCCGTCGCACTTGCTGTTCATAGCGGGTCAGCATGTCCGCGGTCCGATTGATAGCCAGCGCCAGATCTCGCAGCTCGTCGTTCCGCGGCGGGATCGGCAGTGGTGCGAAATCGCCGCGCGCGATCCCGGCCACTTGCTCCGACAGCCGGTGCAGGGGCTGAGTTACCCGCGCGGCGATCATGCTGCTGATCAAGACCACGGTGACCAGCGCGGCCAGGCCGCTGGCCACGGGCGGCACGACGGCGTCGCGCCACGCCTGGCGATAGCGCCGTTCCGGATACAGCACGTGCAGGACGTCCGGATCGCCGCCGCGGAAGGGACGGCTGAGTTCGAGTTGCGAGTGCAGATACGACTGGCCCGCGATGGGGATCCGCCGCTGCAGTGCCAGCGGCGCCCCCGCGCCGGGAGCCGCCGGCTCGGGAAGCTGGCGGGTGGAGACCCGATCCAGGCTGGCGGCCACGACCGCTCCCGCCCGATCGGCGACCACGAACTCGGCCCCGGACAGGCCGCGCATCTGCTTCAGCACGTTGTCGGTCAAGGGAAAGGATGCCCCGGCCAGCGTGCGGCCGATCTCCTGCAACTGGGTTTCAATCCGCTCGTGGGCGCGGCGCCCCGCGAGCCAGGCGTCGACACAACTGACAACGACGACGACGGCGAGCATGACGCAGGCCATCGGCAGCAGAATCTGGTATCTCAGCGGCCAACGCACGGGCGATCTCCAGGCGAGTCGGTCCACGGCTCGCGGTCTGTCAGTCCGAAACCCAAGCCCATTGTAGCACCCGCTGCCGCTCGGCGCCAGCGAATCCAGGCGTCAACGAACGGGAGGCCGGACAGGAGCACCGGGGCCCCGAGGCATCTAGGAGATAGCTGCCGCGGCCCAGTCGCCGGATCGGGCAGGATGAACATATTCGACAGAATTCGCCACGGTCATCCTGTCAATCGTGTCTGCCGCCGGGCCCGCCCAGCTTGACACTTGGATTGCCTGTACTTCCGAGCCAACAGGCAAGTCACGATGGTGCTTCTGTCCCGTTAAAATGTCCCTTCTGTTCGTCGACAGGCCGCTCACTGTCGAAGACGGGCATGTGCGGATAGCCACTTGACGGCAGCTTCGATCGTTGGCCGACTGTCACTTGACCTTCTTCTGTGCGAGCAATTCTCGAAGTCGCTCGGCCTGCTCATCGCTTAGCCCGCCCGCAAGCTCCTCGGGCGTGAATCGCCCCAAGACTTCCGTGGGGGTGAAACGCCGCAGTACCTCTTCCGATGACAGCCCCCGCAATCGCTCCTCTGCGGGCAGTCCCCGCAATCGCCTTTCGACGGGAATCGACTCCAATACTGCCGTCTGCAGTTCTTCCTCCAACTCGCCCATGTACTCCGTGTCCGCGTGCTGCATCGCAAACTCCTCACCCAAACTGCGAAACTGCTCAATCTGCTGCAGCGTGTAGCACAGCAGCATTCCGTGGCCCGTTCGCGTCAGTTGTTCTATTATACGCTCGTGCTCTTTCAGGAAAACTCGGCTCACCAGCGAGAACACCGGCTGTCCAAGTTCCGCCATCACGTCCGTTTCAATCAGCCACATCGTGAACGGACCGCCGGTGATGCGATGCACGCCCGCCTCGCGCTCGCTGATCTGCCAGCCCAAGCAACGCAAATCGGCGCGGACCGCTTCGTTCACGCTCGGCGCCAGGACGATCAGTGAAATGTCCTCCTGCGGGACGCGCTCCGCCTGCTGGCTGTGCCACAGGAAGGCGCAGCCCACCAATTGTGCCAAGTCCCCCGATTCCAGCGTGTCGGTGGGACCCTTGAATTCAATCAGCGTGAAGCGATTCAAGAGCGGCACCAGCACCGACAGATCGCGTCGGCCGGCCTCGGACAGGTGGCCGCCTCGCGACGAATCAGCAGGATATCGACCCGCAACGGCAACTTGCCGACCAGCACCTCGTCCCACACCGCGTAGCCCGTTGCCAACTCGAAATCCAAGAGCCGCGCCAACAGCGGGTGCCACCAGGTGCGGGCCTTCCCGGGCCGGTCGTCGCGCTCGGAGCGGTCTGTGTTCTGCGCTTCAGGCATGGCCCCAGCTTACCACATTCTGCCCCTTGTGACGAGAAGAATAACTCCACAAGCGGACCGACCGCTTCGTCCGCCGCAGCAGAGTCCAGCGGTTCGACGAAGCCCGCATCCGGGCTCAACTCTTGACTCTTGACGAACCTTGGCCTGACGGACCGACAGCATTGTCCCCTCGTGGCAACGAACCTAACAGCGACGTCAAGAGCGGCCCACACGTGGCAGCGGCTCGAGCAAAACGTGAAGACGGGGGCGTTCTTCACGGGTGCTGTTCATCTTGTCGCCGGAGCCAGCCACTCGTTGCCGATGATGCGGCCCAGCAGGAAGAACTTTCGATCGGGGTACCAGAGCACGGGCTGTCCGTGGCGGACGGTGAAGCTGGCGTAGAGCGCGAGATCGAGCCGGCCTGGGGTGCCTGGCTTGCCGAGGCTGACGCCGTCGTGGTCCATGAAGAACTTGGGCTCGTCGAACCACACGGGCTGGTCGGCGCCGGCTCGAAAATGGCCGGGCACGAGATAGACCGGGCGGCGATGGGAGCTGGTATCGGTGGGGCCGTAGTTCCGGTAGTGGCCGTCGTGGTTGTGGATGACCAGCGCGTAGCGTCCGCTGCCGGCCGCGTTGCCGCCCACGTCGTACATTGGGCACGGCGAAAGCGGATGCAGCAACGGCTCAGTCCCTGCGCAACAGTCTCCGCGGTTGGGTCCACGTCTGGCCGCTGTCGCTGCTCACGCTCCAGTACGAACTGGCCGCGGGGCCGAATGGTACGAGGTGAAGCGGCAACAGGATCTCGACCGGGAGGCCATTTTGCTCGATGACGACTTCGTCGCCGTCGTCGAACACGACGTTTCACGCCTTGTCGACACGGCCTACGATCAGATTGGAGGCGGCCGCACGGCCCAGCAACCGGGCGAACTGCAGCGCGTAGTCCTCGTCCGCAAAGCGGCTGCTGGGAAGCTTGTCGGTGGCGATCCCGCGGATCTAGTCGCGTTCGAAGTACGGCGAGAGGATCTTCCGGCCGTAGTAGCGGGCCTGCGTCCCGCGATAGATTTCGCCGACCTTGCGCGTCAGGATGCGCTGCGTCAGGTTCATGCCGAGCTGGCGGCAGGCGAGCCGCCGGTCCAGCACGTACTCCGTATACGTGTCCGATTCCGACATGGCGGCCAGCGAGGAACATTCGTGGATCCGCCCTCGCCGGCAAGGCGGCTTGCCCTACCAATGACAGCAAATTCTACCGTCGTCGCCCTCTGCGTGGAACAGGCTCAGATCACAGGCTCGGATCACATCCAGTCAGATCACCTCCTCGGCAAATCCCGTAAGAACCTGGTCGACCAGGCTGCCGTAGGCATCCACATCCGCCGCCCGCTTGACGCTCAGGACGGTCCGGCCGCGGGCGATGTCCGCCAGGACGTTTGCCCAAGCGTCCAGCGCAGCAACGGCCTCGCCTTCCGGCCGCAGCACGGACGCCGCCGAACTGCGGCGGTTGATGTGGTTGATGACCAGCAGGGCGTCCACGGGCATTACGGACCCGTCGCCGTCCACGTCCACAAACGGCGGCGGCGCTTCGAGGCCCGACGGCGGAATGGGCAGCCAGCCGGAACCGTGGGCATTCAGACGATTGATCACGAGCAGAACGTCCAGCGCCGTCACGTCGCCCTCGCCAGACACGTCGCACGCGTCGTGCGAGTTTTGCCAGGGGCTGGAGATGACGGTGATGTCGAACCTGGCCGGCCCCGCAGACCAGGTTCCGTCCGAAGCCGTCCACGTAAAGCTGTCCGGCCCGTAGTAGCCGCTGTCGGGCGTATAGGCCAGGTTCGCCAGTTGCGCCGCGAGGATCTCCTGCTGACCCGCCACAGCCGCTCCGGCCAGCGTCAGGGTCCCGTTGGCGGGCAGGCTGACGACCTGGAGCTTGGCCAGATTGTCCCCGTCCGCATCCGCAAAGACCCGGGCGAATTCGGCGGCTGGCAAGGACCGGGCGTGGTTTGCCACCAGCGACATCGCCAAGTCCCCAATCGTCGGCATCGTCGTGTCGCTGACCGTCCACCGGAATTGGACCTGGGTGCTGGCGCCGTTTCCATAGTTGGCCGCGGGATCGGTGGCGACGAGGATCACGTCGTAGGTCCCCGCCGCCTGGCCGCCGATCACGCCCGAGATCACGCCCGTGTCGGAAGCGATCGTCAAGCCCGCGGGCAGATTCGTGGCGCTGAAGGTGTTCCCGTCCGGCGCGACGATCGCCAGCGTGATTGCCGCCCCTTCGGCGCTGGCCTGGTCGCCCGGCGACGTGAACGCCGCAGCCGGTTTCTCGACGATGCGGCGAATTTGGTCCGTGATCGGTCTGCCGCCGGACCTCGTGAACTGGTTGACCCCCAGGAAAATCGTCTTCGTGCGCGTCAGCTCGCCGTCGGCCCCGACCACCAGCTCGTCGACGCCCAGCCGTTTTCCGGACAGCGAGTCTGTATCGCCGGCCGACACGAAGATCTTGTTGTCCGTGCCGGATGTGACCAGGTTATCCGCCAGCGGCAGGGGAAAACTGTCGACGACCGTCTGGGCGTTGAGGTCGATCAGAAACACGCCGCCACCGAGGTTCTGCGGGTTGCCCGAGCTGCCGACGACCATCAGGGACGTGCCGCCGAGGAAGCCGATTTCGCCGCCGAAGTCGCCCGTCGGATAGCTCTTGACCAGGGAATAGGGCGGCGTGGAGTTGAGATCGTACACGGCCACGCTGTAGTAACCGGAAATGACCAACCGGGTATTGTCGGGAGTGACGGCCAGATCGCTCGTATAGTAGGACGTTCCCGAGACGCCGGTCGAGGTCTGGGCGAACGTGGTGGTGTCGATGCGGACCGTGGGCCGGTTGGCGTACAGCATCGCTCCGTCCGGCGAACTCGTCGCGCCTCCCGGAATGGAGGCCCCCTCCCAGGCATTGCCCGTGGTCAGGTCGACGGGCAGTCTCACGGGCTCGAGCACGTTCGTGCGAACGTCCACGACTTCGTTGCGTGAATACAGCCGCCGGCCGGTCGGGTCGACGACGAAGCCCGAGAGCGGGATGGACTGGCTGAACGGCAACGTGCGGAGCTGTTGGTGGCTGGCGGTACTGAACACCGTGTTGTCCTCGAAATAGACCTCCGCGCCGTCCGGCGAAATCCCGCGGACGTGCTGGCCGGGGATCAGGCCGAGCACGATGTTCCGGTCCGGGTCGATGACGACGGTACCGTCCAACGAGGGCAGCGCTGCCGTTTCGCCCGGGACAACGTCGACGTACAGCAGGCGCCGCCCCGCGGTCGACAGGGCGGAATCGGCGCTCACCGTCTTGGTCGCCGTGCTCAGCAGCGTGCCGGTGGCGGATTCCATGGTCAGGGTCAGGGCGTTGGTGCCGGGGCTCAACGGCACGGTGAAAGCGAACACGCCGCCGGTGTCTTTCGACCCCGCGGGGATCGGACTGCCGTTCAGTTTGACCACGTCGTCGGCGTGGGGCGTGACGCCGGCGATCAGGAACCGGCTGAGGTTGGTCGTGAGCGTGGCCGGCATCGCGGCAAAGTCATAGATCGGCGGTCCGGGAACGGCGGTCCAGTTGTCCGGGTAGGTCTCGCCACGGAAGACCCGCTCCATGCCGGGCTTGAGATTCAGGGCGGCGTCGAAGATTCCCCAGTTGGTGCCGAGCGTTCCTTCCGCGGTTTTCCAGGGTTCATTGATCGCCTCGAAGTAGAAATACGGAACGTTCGTGCTGCGTGCCCAGGACACAAAGTTCTCGAAGTAGTAGGCCGCGTTTTCGGCGGACGGGACCGCGGCGCCCAACGTCTCGCCGGCGGACGGCCAGCCGGTTTCGCCAACGAGGATCTCTTTCGAGCCGACCGCGGCTTTCAGCTGCTGATGCTGCCGGTGCAGGATCGCGATGGCCGTCTCGACGGATTGCTCTTCCCAAAATGGATAATAATGGGCCATCACGGCATCGACGGCCTGAACCACGTCCGGATGGGCGAGCAGTTGACTGTACACGTCGGCCGTTGTGACGGGAACGGAGACCTTGGCCGCGGCCAGTCGCGATTTGACTTGGTTGATGTATCCGACCAAGGTTGCGGAAGGGACATCGTTGCGGAGCAGGACTTCGCTGCCGACGATGACCAGGTCCGCGTGACCTTGGATCGCCTGGGCGACAACGGCATCGATTTCGGCCTGATTGGCGGTGGCGTTGGGGCCGATCCAGGCCTCGATGGCCGCCTTCTTGCCCAGTTCGTGGATGATCCGGCCGGCCGGCTGCAGATCGCCCGTGCAGCCGAACGTCCGGATCCACCGCGTATAGGGCCCCACCGCGGTCAGACGCTGACGCAGCTCGCTCTCGGTGACCTGCCCGGGCCCGTTCCGCGGGTCTTCGCCGGCGGCGATGTAGGGACTGAAGTCGATCCCATAGGCCTGGTAAGCCACCGCCGCCATCAGGAGTTGGGGTTCGAGCGTCTCGAGCACCAGGCGCCGCGGGCCCAATCGGCCGGCGCGCGCGGGCCTGCGGCGCCGGGCGCCTGGCTGCCGCGGCCGGGCGGCGTCCCGCCGGGACTTCCAGCGGGCCGACAGGCAGGACCCGAGATCGAGAAACCGGACGAGCGACCACCAAACGGACTGGCGGAGCGAACGCATAGCGAGACTCCTGTGAACGGTGATCCTGGTTCCTGCTCATTCTGCAACGGGCGGAAACCACTCGTTGCCGATGATGCGGCCGAGCAGGAAGAACTTTCGGTCGGGGTACCAGAGCACGGGCTGTCCGTGGCGGACGGTGAAGCTGGCGTACAGGGCGAGATCGATTCGGCCAGGGGTGCCGGGCTTGCCGAGGCTGACGCCGTCGTGGTCCATGAAGAACTTGGGCTCGTCGAACCACACGGGTTGGTCGGCGCCGGCT
>CAIYOB010001112.1 GCA_903927685.1 uncultured Planctomycetaceae bacterium | reverse complement strand
ATCCGCCGTCGCCTGCCGGCTCGGCGTTCAACGAACTGAGCCGACATGGGGAAGTTATCAAGCAGGCGAACGAGATTAGGTGAGAGATTAAGTGAAAGATTAAGGTCCAAATTTCGGTGTCAGGCCGTTGAATTCTCGTCCTGCGACGCAGGGCGGGATCGCCCGTTATTGGCGGGCCGGTTTCGTCGCGGAGATATCGGCGGTCCGGCGGTGCGGGGCGGGCGGGCCGGCGGGCGGTGGGGACGGTTTTTCCGTCCAGCGATGCAGCAGGGCCAGGAAGGCGGGCAGCAAGACCGTCCGGACCACGAACGTGTCCAGCAGGATTCCGAAGGACAGCGAGAAACCTAATTGCACGATCGCAGCCAAGGCGTTGGCGCCGGTGCCCAATAACTGGCTGGCGCCGGGAAGCCAGCCGGAGACGTACGGTTCCCACGAACCGCTGGTCATGGACACAAAGGTGCCGGCCATGATCATGCCGCAACTGGTGATGATGCTGCCGGTGCGCAGGACGGCGTGCCGGAGGCCGGCCAGCGGCCCCAGTCGCGCCTGCTCTTCATAGACCCGGGTCACCAAGTAGATGTTGTAGTCCTGCCCGACGGCGACCAGGATCACGAACAGGAACAGGGGCACTTTCCAGTCCAGGCCCAGGAACTCGGGTCCGTACAGCCACGCAAAGAACCAGACGGTGACGCCCAGCGTGATGTAGTAACTGAACAGTACGGTCCCGATCATGTACAAGGACACCAGCGGCCGGCGCAACATGACCAGCAGGACGGCGAACACGGCCAGGACGACCAGGATTTGAATGCGGCGATTGTCGGACTGGGTGACTCGTTTCAGGTCGCGGAGGTCGGCGGCCATGCCGGAGAATACGAACGTGGCGCCGTGCCAGGGGGACTGGGCGTCGCTCTGGATGGTCTGCAGTTGTTGCTCGACCCGTTTCAGCACCTGCTCGGCATCCAGCGAAAAAGGATCATGGCGCAGGATCAAGTCCAGTCGCGTCACGTCGCCGGCGTATTCGCCTTCCGTGGCCACGTAGTGTCTTTGGGTTTCCGGGTGCGGGCTGGCGATTAGTTTCAGCCACGAATTGGGATCGAAAAGGCCGAGCCGCTTGAGGGGTGGGAACTTGCCCAGCGGGTCGGCCACGCTGCGGACCGCCGTGACGCCGTCGACGTACAAGTCCCGCGTCAGGTCGGCGATCCGCTGCCGGCCGTCCTTGGTGTCGAATTCGCCCTGCGGCTGGAATGCGACGACGGTCAGCGGTCCGGCTTCGCCGACGTCGAAATGCCGCTGCATGAACGCCGCGCCCTGCCGGCTGGGACGCTCCTTGGGCAACTGGCTGAGGAAGTCATAGGTGATTTGGTTGCCATTTCGCACCCCGTAGATCGCCGGAATCAGCAGAATCAACATGCTGACCGTCAGGATCAAGCCGGGCCGGGCGATCGTCCAGGTCGCGAGCCGCCCCCAGAACCAGGACTCGCCTGCGTCCTCGCTTGGCGTCTCTCCCTCTCCGGACGACTTGGGACGCGGGGCTCCGAACGGCCAGAACACGCTCCGCCCGAAAGCGCACAACAGGGCCGGGGCCAACGTCAAGCACGCCACCAGAGTGACCACCAGGCAGAGGCCGATCGAGGGGCCGCTGTTCTTGAACTTGCCAAAATCGGCGAAGAACATCGTCGCCAGTCCGAGGATGGTCGTCACCGCGCTGGCGGTCAACGCCGTGCCGACGGCGCCCAACGCCTGGGCGAGCGCCTGGCGGTGTTCGTACCCTTGTTCCAATTCTTCGCGATAGCGAGCCACCAGGAACAAATAGAAGTCCGTGCCGGAGCCGTACAGGATCACCACGATGAAGACCTTGGTTGTGGTGAAGATTTTGAAGGTCCACCACGCAAAGCCCGGCAACTCGCCGACCTGCGTCAGCAGGGCCACGAGGCTCGTGGCCGCCACGACCGACGCGGCGATGGTCAGCACCGGCATGATGACCAGCAGCGGCGAGCGGTACACGACGCTCAGGATCAACACGACCAACACCACCGTAAACAACTCGGTGTTCGCAATGCTGTCCCGCGCGGCGCGGAGCAGATCGCCGCCGACGGCAGCGGACCCGGAATAGCCGATCTGCAGACGCGCGCGCGACTCGCCCAACAGGCTCCCCCGGGCGGCATCGAGAATCGTCTCCAGATAGTCCAGGACTTCGATGTTGTCCACTGCCATGAATTCGTTGGACAGGTGCAACAGGATCGTCCGGACTTCGGGCTTGCTCAGCTTCTCGCCGAACACTTCGTCCTGCCAGGTCCAAACGTCCAGCAGCGTCAGCCGTCCGGCTTGTTCCGGCACCGGCTGCTGCGGCGCCCCTTGGAACGAGGGCTCCAAGTCGCCAGCCGCCCTGGCGTCCGCAGCCGCCTCGTCCTGCTTGCCCTGGCGTTGGTAGACCAGCCCGCGGTTGTGGTAGATCGCGGCCAGCCGCTGGTGGCGGCGCACGGTGTCGGGCGGCAGGGCTTTCTTCTTCGCGGCCTCGTCCTTCTTGGCCCAGTAGCCCAGCAGCAAGTCATCCAGTCGCACGGCCTCGTCCAACGCCGCTTCGGCCTGGCTCAACGCTTCCGCGGCACGTTGCGAAGCTACCGCCGCTTCCTCGCGGCGTCCCTTGCCCTGGCTTTGGTCCGCCTCGGCGAAATACTGATTGGCGCGGATCAAGGCCGCTGCGCCGTGCAGGTTCTTGAACCGCCGCGCCAGATCGTAGGCCACGGCCAATTCGTCGCCCTGGAGCTTGCCGTCGTCGCGGCCGATGAAGACCGCGATTTCGCTCTTGGCCCGATCGCGGGGGAAAGCCGCGGCCAGCAGTTGCTCGCCGCGTACGCTGGGCATCTGCGGAGGCAGGAAGGCCAGATCCCCGTCGCGGGTCACGTCATCCCAATTCGGCGCGACGGCGGCCAGCACGGCGACGATCAGCACCCAGCCGACGATCACCGCCAGCCAATGCCGAGTCACGAATTTGCCCAGGGGAACGAACATGGTCGGCAGTATCGAATACTGTCCCGGAAAAGAAAAGGGCGGTTCGCACGGATGTTAAGATGTAGCGATTGGCAGGGCCGCTTGGATTTCCCGCCGGGCAATGTGTATCATACCAGGGTTTCCGTCCCGCCGGTCCGCGCCGCCGAAGCCAGGCTCGGCCGCCGCCGGATCGGCCTTCGCCTCCCAGTCAGAAAGGGCCCCGAATTGTGACACGCGACCTGCACCAGGACATGGAACAACGGTACACCCAGCGTTTGAATCGGTATGTCACCGCCATGCGGAACGAAATGCCGGACATGGTTCCCATCCGGCCGTTTGTCGCCGAGGTGACGGGCGTGTACGCCGGGTACACGTGCCAGGAGGTGACGCACGATTACGACAAGGCGCTGATTGCGGCCCGCAAGTGCGCGGCCGACTTCGACTGGGACGCGGTCGTCGCCAACATGGTCTACGTCTGGACGGGCTTGGCGCAAGCCCTGGGCCTGAAGTACTACGGCATTCCCGGTATCCACATCCCGCACGACGTCGGCTTTCAGTACAGCGAACCGGCGGAAGAACAGGCCTGGATGCGGCCCGACGAGTACGACCAGCTGATCGAGGACCCCACGGGCTTCCTGTGGAACGTGTGGTTCCCGCGGGTGTCGGCCGAGGTTCCCGGCCCGGGCCAGCCGGCAACGTACCGCGGCAACGTGGCCTTGGCCAAGGGCGCCATGGCCATGCTGCAGTACTTCTATGCGTTGGGAAATCAGTGCCAACTGCTGCGGCAGGAATCGGGCACCGTGTCCGCCATCGCAGGGATCCTCAAAGCCCCGTTCGACATCATCGCCGACAAGCT
>CAIYOB010001111.1 GCA_903927685.1 uncultured Planctomycetaceae bacterium | reverse complement strand
GGGAAAGAGCCGCTGGCATCCGGGCCAGCATCCTGGGGTCAGGATGGATCGCAGGCTGGTACATGTCAAATCAAGTATGGCGGAGCATTTCGGCTATTCTGGAGCAAGAATCTTGTTAATCAATTGTCTACCGCCACACTTGGTTTAACATCGACGAACCCCCAGCCGCTTCGGCACCGAGGAAAGAAGAGACCTCTAGCTGAATCGCCCAAGAGACCGGAAAATAGAATCGGCCCAGAAAATCGCAGACGCCAGGTCGGCGGGGACGGAGATGCTGCCCGGCAAGTGTGTTATACTCCACGCGGTTGAGCGAACGTGCGATCCTCAACCGCGTGCGGCCGACATCAATCCTGCCGCAAGAGCGACGCTGTCCAACCCATCAACCAACGAGGTTCACGGCCATGAAGCTCTCACCGCGATTCGCCATGCACCTGACTCCCCAATTATGCGCCGCCCTTGTCGCCGTCGGCACGTTCTGCGGCCCCGCTGTGGCGGCAGGCCGCGCCGACGCTGCGGCTCGGCCGAACTTCCTGATCGTCCTGGCCGACGATTGCACGCACAATGACCTGCCGCTGTACGGCGGCCGGAACGCGCGGACGCCGAACCTAGACGCCCTGGCCCAGCAGGGACTGACGTTCAATCGAGCCTACCTGGGCATGTCCATGTGCCAGCCGTGCCGGGCGGAACTGTACACCGGCCAGTATCCCCTGCGGAACGGCTGTGCCTGGAACCACTCGGCCAGCCGCCCCGGAACACGCAGCCTGCCGCAGCATCTGAGCCCGCTGGGCTACCGCACGGGGTTGGCGGGCAAAGTGCATGTGCTGCCCCAGGATGCATATCCCTTCGAGGTGGTGCCCGGGTTTGACACCAGCTGCACCCGTAATCCCACGCAACCGCACCAACTGGACGGCATCCGCGAGTTCATGACCCGCCAGCCGGAGCAGCCGTTCTGCCTGGTCATCGCGCTGGTCGAGCCGCACCTGCCGTGGGTCATGGGCGACGCGTCGCAGTATCCGCCCAAGTCGCTCCAACTGCCGCCCAATATCGCCGACACGCCCAAGACGCGGCAGGATTACGCCAGCTACCTGGCCGAGATCACGTACATGGACAACCAGGTCGGCCAGATCCTCGAAGTGCTTCGGGCATCCGGCGAGGAGCGCGAAACGCTGGTGCTGTTCTCGTCCGAACAGGGTTCACAGTTTCCCGGCAACAAATGGACCAACTGGGACACCGGCCTGCACACCGCGCTGATCGCCCGCTGGCCCGGCCGCGTGCCCGCCGGTGGTCGCACGGACGCACTGGTGCAATATGCGGACGTCGCGCCGACGCTGCTGGACTTGGCGGGCGGCACCTCGGCAGCCGCCGGACTGGCGCTGGACGGCGCCAGCTTTGCCGCCGTGCTGCAAGGCAAGTCGCAGACGCATCGCGAATTCGTCTACGGCGCGCACAACAACATTCCCGAGGGGCCGGCGTACCCGATCCGCACGATCACCGACGGCACCTGGCGGTACATCCGCAATCTCACGCCGGGCGAACTGTACATCGAAAAGCACGTGATGGGGATCCAAGGCGCGGGCGCCTTGAACAATCCCTACTGGCCCACCTGGATCGGGACAGCGTGGGATACCCCGGAGACTTACCGTCTGGTCAAGCGCTACATGCTCCGCCCGGCCGAGGAGCTGTACCACACCGCTGCCGATCCGTACGAAATGGAGAACCTCGCGGCCGACCCGATCCACGCCGATGTCAAAGCCCGGCTGTCGGCCGAACTCGACCGCTGGCTGGCCGAGCAAGGCGATCCCGGTATTCCGCAGGACACGCACGAAGCTCACCAGGCCGCCCAGCGTGGCGAGCATCGGTACGCTCCCAAGTAGGCCTTGTCAGTCGTGAAGTGTTGGCAATGGCAGCAGTCGCGGCCCATTGAACATAAGGCAGCAGAGGAACCGGCGAAGATCCGCCGCCTCTGTTACCTCCGTTACGCTCGACCGTTCATGGTCATCTCTCGACGCGGCTAGCACCGGTACGGTGCCACCATCTGGAAGCAAAGTACCCTCAATTTCCGGTTTCTCGCGGCGAGCAATCTTGGATAATCGCCTAAGTTTGGCATCCAGGCTCCCACTCGCTGGCGCTTCGGGCTACAGTGGTGGCATCCAAGACGGCTGTCCTCCGCGGCAGGCCGTCGATGGCTGATGGTGTTTACGGGTTCTTCGCCGAACACTGCAAACCTGAGGAGAGAATCACCATGAGATGCGTCGTGTGGCTGGCCTGCGCCGTGCTGCTGTCATGTGTGCTGTCCTTCGGCCCTTGGCGTCTGCAGGCTGCGGAGCCCGGCGCCAAGAAGCACTTTCGTCCCGACGCCCCCGATATGCCGGCGTACACCTTGCCGGACCCGCTGTCCGCCGAGGACGGCCGTCCGATCGCGACCGCGGACGACTGGCGGATGGTCCGCCACCCGCAGGTGTTGGAACTGTTTCGCAAGCACGTCTACGGCCGCGTGCCGGCCACGCCGTATCAGGCCAACTTTCAGATCGTCCGCGAGGATCCTCGGGCGATGGAGGGCGCCGCGACGCTCAAGCAAGTCGACATCACGATTGCCGCGGGTGGCAAGTCGCTCACGATTCACCTGACGCTGTTCGTTCCCAACCGGGTTCCCAAACCGGTTCCGGCCTTTCTGCTGATCTGCAACCGTAGCCCGGACAACATCGACCCGACGCGGACGATCAAGAGTGAATTCTGGCCGGCAGAGGAGGTCGTGGCTCGCGGCTACGCGATGGCCGCTTTCTACAACGCCGATGTGGACCCCGATCAGCACGACGGATTCCAGGACGGCATTCACGGGCTATTGGACGGCGGACCGCGGCCGCCGGATGCCTGGGGAACCATTGCCGCTTGGGCGTGGGGAGCCAGTCGCTGCCTGGACTACTTCCAGACGGACGCGGACATCGCGGGGGACAAGGTCGCAGTGATCGGGCACTCGCGGGGCGGCAAGACCGCGCTCTGGGCCGGCGCCGAGGACGAGCGGTTCGCGATCGTCTGCTCGAACGATTCCGGTTGCGGCGGCGCCGCGCTCAGCCGGCGGCAGAACAAGGAAAAGGAGACCGTGGCCAAAATCAACAAGAGCTTCCCGCACTGGTTCAACGAGACGTTCAAGACCTACAACGGCCGCGAGGAAGCCTTGCCCGTCGATCAGCACCTGCTGATCGCCCTGATCGCCCCGCGGGCCGTGTGCGTGGGCAGCGCCTCGCAAGACCTGTGGGCCGATCCGCGCGGCGAGTTCCTGAGTGTCGTCCACGCGGGGCCCGTGTACCAGTTGTTCGGCAAGCAGGGGCTCGGGACATCCGCCCAGATGCCTGCGATCGGCGAGCCCCTGGACGGGGATGGTGCCCATTATCACATCCGTGAGGGAAAGCACAACTTGACGCTGTTCGATTGGCATTGTTACCTGGACTTTGCCGACAAGGTGTTCGGTAAATTGCCCTGACAGCGACTTCCTCCGTTTCTTTCCGCTTGCAAGCTCGGTACACTGTCTGTCACCTTGGCTCGGCTCAATCCGCTTCCGATGCCCGCCGTTTGTCACCCAGGAGTCTACGCATGACATCGAATTGGTGGCTGTCCCGTCTATCCTTCGCCTTGCCGATGCTGCTGGCTTTTTGCGGAGCGGGCGTCCAGGCTGACGCCGCGTCGCCGGCCGCCGGCCCGTACTGGCCCGAGTTTCACGGCCCGCGCCGAGACAACCTCTCGTTGGAAACCGGCCTGTTGAAACGCTGGCCCGAAGGCGGTCCCAAGTTGATTTGGGAATACGACCAGTGCGGACTCGGCTATTCGGGGATTTCGATTGCCGAGGGGCGGATCTACTCCGCCGGGGATTTCGATCGCGAGGCGCATGTGTTCGCGCTCGACTTGGACGGCAAATTGCTGTGGAAGACATCCAATGGAAAAGCCTGGACCGGCTCGGAGCCCGGCTCACGCACCACACCGACTTACTGTGACGGCCTGATCTACCACATGACCCCGCTGGGCCGACTGGGCGCCTTCCGTGCGGAAGACGGCCGGGAGGTCTGGGCGGTCGATCTGAAGGAACGCTTTGATGCCCAGTACGGCATCTGGGCGATGTCCGAGAATCTGCTCGTCGACGGCGACGTGGTGCTGTGCCTGCCCGGCGGCAGCAAGGGCTTGGCCGCCGCCCTGGATCGCAAGACCGGCAAGACGGTCTGGGCGACGCCGGGGATCGCCGACCGCGCGGCCTATGGGTCGCCGCTGGTCACCGAGTACCGCGGCGTGCGGATGATGATCACGATGACCGAGGAAGGCGTCGTGGCCGTGGACGTCAAGGATGGCCGGTTGCTGTGGACGCACCCGTTCCGGCGCCCGAATGTCTCCCAGAACGCGAATATCCCCGTCTTTCGCGACGGCTACCTGTTTGTTGCCTGTGGCCATTTCACGGGTGGCAGCCTGTTGAAGATCAACGACGATTTGCGTGGCGTGACCGAAGTCTGGCACATGCGGGACTTTGACAATTGCCACGGTGGCCTGATCCTGTTGGGTGAACGGCTGTACGGCTGCGGCTGCCGGCTGGGTGGCAAGGGGTTCTATTGCGTCGACTTCCTGACGGGCAAGATGCTGGCGGCCGACCAAACGCTGGGCAAAGTCGCTTTGTCTTATGCGGACGGCATGTTGTATGCGTTGAATCACGAACGGCCGTTCTACCTGCTGGAGGCGAAGCCCGACGGATTTGAGATCGTCAGCCAGTTCGTGCTGCCCAAGAAGGGCCGCGGTCCGTGTATCAGCCACCCCGTCATCTGCGGCGGCCGACTGTACGTCCGCTACGACGCCTACCTGTACTGCTGGGACATCCGAGCCCCGCGAGCCGAAGTCTCGCCAACCACCGCCAACTGACCACTGCCAATTGACCACTGACCTTGGAGCCAACACGATGACCAACGACAGAACCAGCAATCGGAACACCATCTCGCGGCGGGCCTTCCTGAGCTACTCCGCTGCCGCCTGTGCGGCGGTCGCGGGAGTTCGGCCCGCGTTCGCCGCTGCCGAGGCCCCCGCCCCGTGGACGATGCGGCTGGCCACATCGTCGATCCATTACTTGCACCTGCCCATCGAGCAGGCGTGCGAGCAGATCGCGAAACTGGGATTCGAGGCCGTCGACATCTGGTCCGCCCACGCGGGCTGTCCGCACTTGGACGACGTGGTTGCGCGACTGGGCGCGGAAGGCTTGCGCAAGGTCCTGGACGGCCAGAAACTGAAACTGTTTTCTTTTTCGGTGTACGCCGGCGGTTACGCCCGCTACGCCCAGTTGTTGGGCGACCTGGGGGGCGGCGTGGCGATTCAAGGCAGCGCCGGGCCCTGCCCGCCGGCAGAACTGACCGCGCGAATGAAAGCGTTCCTGGAGAGTCTGAAGCCGCTGGTCGAGTTGGCGGAAAAACACAACTCGTACCTGGCCATCGAGAACCACGGCCACGCGTTGCTGGATTCGCTGGATTCCTTCAAGGCGTTCGTGGACCTGAATCAATCGCCCCGGCTGGGACTCGCCTTGGCGCCGTACCATGTTCAGGCGGTCAAGGAATCGGTGGAAGACGCGATTACGATTTGCGGCGCCCAATTGTTCTACTTCTACGCCTGGCAACTCGGCGGCGGAACTGACCAATTGCCCGGCCTCGGCTCGACCGATTTCCGCCCCTGGCTGGCTGCCTTGGCCAAGGTGCGGTATCGCGGCTACGTCAACCCGTTCATGCACGGCGACTTGGAGCCCGAAGCGATGTCGGCCGCCCTGGCCAAGAGCCGCGACTACTTGCGGCAATGCTCGGCGGAAGTGCAGAAGTAAGCGGCCGATTTCCAACACCGGCGACAGGAAGCAGACGGCATGACCAACTTCACTTTGCTTGACGGCAGCATCGTCGGGACGTACCTGCTGGCGACGATGGTCGCCGGGATCATGGTGCGGAAATACGTCTCCCGCGTCGACCATTTCCTGGTGGCAGGACGGGAGATGAACGTCTTCTTGGGGATTGCGTCGCTGGCGGCGACCGAATTCGGGATCGTCACCTGCATGTACACGGCCCAGGCCGGCTACACGCGAGGATTTGCCGGCTCGGTCCCCGGGATCTGCAATGCGCTGGCCATGTTCGTCATCGGCTGGACGGGCTTTTGCGTCAAACCGCTGCGGGATTCGGGCGCGATGACGATTCCGGAGCTGTTCGAAAAACGCTTCGGCAAGTTCGTGCGCTGGCTGGCCGGTGTGGTGATCGTGTTGGGCGGTCTGTTGAACATGGGCGTCTTCCTGCGGGTCGGCGGTCAGTTCCTGGTCGTCTGCTGCGGCTTGAACTTGCGATACCTGGAAATCGCCATGACCGTCCTGTTGGTGGGCGTGGCGGTCTACACGATCATGGGCGGCATGTTATCGGTGCTGGTGACCGACTTTCTGCAATTCATCGTGATGAGCGTGGGGCTGCTGGTCGTGTCCTTCCTGGTCTTGAGCTACGTCGGCTGGGACCGCATGGTGGACACGGTGCAGACGCACTACGGCGAGGGCGGCTTCAATCCGTTTGTCGCCAAGGACCTGGGCTGGGCTTTCGTGCTGTCCAACCTGTTCACCAATATTGCCTCGGTGCTGACCTGGCAGACGTGCATTGCCCGGTTGCTGGCGGCCAAGGACAGCCAGACCGGCCGCAAGATCTACACCGGCACGGCCTTCTTTTTCGTTTGCCGCTGGATCATTCCCGGGATGTGGGGCATTGCGGCGTTGGCCATGATTGAGCCGGCGGTCGTCGAGCACATCGGGCTGCAGTTCGGGGAAAAGGACGGCACGTTGTTCGCCATGCCGTTTTTCCTGGCGCAGATCGTGCCCGCCGGGATGATGGGGTTGCTGGTGGCGGCGATG
>CAIYOB010001110.1 GCA_903927685.1 uncultured Planctomycetaceae bacterium | reverse complement strand
TCCCCGGCCCTTCAGATCACCGCCCAGGGCGCCCGCATCGCTCGCACCAGCATCGCGTTGGCTTGTTCATCGCCCGGGAAATGTTCGGTTTGCGGGTCCCACTTCAGCGGCCGGCCCAGCCGCAGGCCGATGTTGACGGCGTGGCAGATGCTGGTCGCCCGCTGTGCGCTTTCCGGATGGCAGATCGGCGGCTTGCGGCTCTTGATGCAATCCAGCCAGTTCCGCACGTGGTCGCCGGTCTGCGCCCAGCCGGGGGCCGAGGTGTTCCGGGCCTGCAGGATCGACGCGGGTTCGGCCGTCACGGCGTTGGTTTCGTCGTCCACCTGGATCCAGCCCTCGGTTCCGACAAAGCGGATGTAGCGATCCTGGAACGTGCCGCTGGAACGGAGCAGGATCTTCACGCCGTCGGCATAGGTGCAACAGCAGTCCGCGGTCACCGGCGTCTCGCTGAAAGCATCCGGCTTCCAGGTCGCCGTGCCTTCAAAGCTGACCGGCCCGGTGTCGTCCCGTTGCAGGCCCCATTGGGCGATATCGGTGTAGTGGCAGCCCATGCCGATCACCGGCCCGGCGCCGGTGTCCCAGAAGTAGTTCCAGCCGTTCACATAGGCGTCCGTGTACGGATGCCAGGGCGTGGGGCCGAGCCACATGTCGTAGTCGAACCCTTCCGGCACCGGTCGCGGCTGGTCGAGCGCGACCGTCGGGCCTTCCCACACCTGGCAAATGACCGTGTGGACGTGTCCGATCTTTCCGCTGCGGGCCATTTCGACCTGGAAGGCGTACGAACCCACGGAGCGCCGCTGGTGGCCCGTCTGGTGGACGGTGCCGTAGCGGTTCGTGGCCTGGACCAGGGCCCGGCCTTCGCCGATCGTCATGGAAACGGGCTTTTCGCAGTAGATGTCCTTGCCCGCTTTGGCGGCCAGGATCGACAGCGGCGTGTGCCAGCGGTCCCCGGTGGCGATCAGTACGGCGTCGATGTCGCGGCGGTCGAGGAGTTGGCGGAAATCGGGATAGGCGGCGCAATCCTGGTTGCCGTTGTGGCTGTCGACGACCTGCTTGGCGGCGGCCAGTCGGCTGGCGCGGCAGTCCGACACGGCCACACCGTGCACGTCGTCATACATCAGAAAATGCGGGAGGATCGCGCCACACCGGCCGCCGTAGCCGATCACCCCCAGCGTGATCCGCTCGCTCGGGGCCGCCGCTCCGCGGCCCAGGACGTGTCCCGGCAGGACCAGCGGCGCGGCCAAGGCGATGCCGGTGGCGGCGCTGCGTTGCAGAAATCGCCGGCGGTTCAGTTGCGACCTGGTTTTCATCGTGCGGCTCCTGGAGGTGAGGCAAGCGGCATACGCCCGCGGTTTCCGGCCAATCTAGGAGTCCGCGGGGCCGGTGTCAATCAAGGCGCCAGCGTCAAAAGGGAAACCGTTCGTCGACTTGGGCCTCGGACAGTTCCACCAGGAACGCAGCCAGGCGGTCGACCAGGACCTGCATCAAGCGGCGGCCCTTGTCCGCCGTGGCGGCATGCGGGTTTCCGGAGCCGGCATTGGTGGTCAGCAGGTGCCAGGGCCGCGTGATCGAAACCCAGCCTTCGTTCACCGCCTGGAACCGCGTCGGCGCCGTGCGGCCTTCGTCCGCGGCCAGCTGGCCGGCGTCGTTCCGCAGGACCAGTTCGGGAAAGTAGGCCAGGGCGAACGACGTCTCCATTTCCCCGGCGTGATCGTCCGCGGCGGAAAAAATCCTGGAATACTCGTCGGTCAGCGCCTTGTACCAGTTGCACAGGAACAGGTGGGCGGGCGTCCGGCCACTGAGTTCCCGCAGCAGCGGTTTCAGTTCGTTCCCGCCGTGACTGTTCAGCAACAGGATCTTGCGGATGCCGCTGTCCACCAGGGAATCGATCAAGTCCGTCACCAACCGATTCAGCGTCGAAGGGTTGACATTCAGCGCCAGCGGCATCTGCCGCATGTTCGTCTGAGTGCCGTAGGGGACGGTCGGCAACAGGACGACTTTGGCCCCCCGCTGGTGTGCCGCGGCACAGATCTCGCGGCCGACGATATCGCCCTCCAAAGTATCCGTGCCGTAGGGCAGATGCAGATTATGCGGCTCCGTGGCGCCCAGCGGCAGCACGGCGATCTCGTAGCGGTGGTCCCGCGTGTACGTGTAATTCGTCTCGGCCAGAATCCATGGACGCATTCGATCCTCGCAGTTCTATGACGGCAGTTCTAGACGGCAGTCGTCCGCCGCACAGTAGCAACGCTCACGAAACAACTTCCCCATTTCGGCTTAGTTCGTTTAACACCGAGCCGGCAGGCGACTGCGGATCCGCGGGATGCGGCCACCCAAGCCGTCGCCTGTCGGCTGGGCGTTAAACGAAGGCTCGATTTTGTGCACGATGCTACATGAAACCGGCTACCTTTATAATCTGCCGAGCCGCCGGGAATCCAGCCGACGCGCCGCCGCGGATCGGGAGACTCCGCGTGGTTCCGTGTCGCCTCGACTGACAAATGCAGCGCGGAGCGAATGCAGGCCCGGCGGCTTTCTGGGACGCCGCTCATTCAGCACTCCCTAAAAGAAGGTGGCTTTTTATTGGCTCCAACCAGAAAAACGCTGGCAAGTTGCTTGCGGAAAGGTTACGATGTGGGCGAAAGTTTCCGCGTCTGAGCCCATACCTACCAGGAGAGGACACTGTGCTACGCCTTGCCGCGCTCGCATCTGCCATCGTGTGTTGCTCGCTGATCAGCCTCGTCGCCGCTCAGGAACAGAACCAACCGCCGGAAGGTTTTGTGGCGCTGTTCAACGGCCAGGATCTCAGCGGCTGGTACGGCTTGGGGCATTTCGATCCGCGCAAGCTATGGGCCATGACCGACCAGGAGCGGGCTGCCAAGCGGGAGGCGGATCTGGCGGACGCCCGGGCGCACTGGACGGTGGAGAACGGCGAGTTGGTCAACGACGGGCATGGGGTCTACTTGACCACCGGCCGCGAATTCCGGGACTTTGAACTCTGGATCGACTACAAGACGGTCGCCAAGGCGGACAGCGGGATCTACCTCAAGGCCAACCCGCAGGTTCAGATCTGGGACTATACCGAGGCGGGCGGGAAATGGGGCATCGGAGCCGACAAGGGCTCGGGCGGCCTGTGGAATAACAGCGCCGGCGCTCCCGGTAAGGACCCCTTGGTCCTGGCGGACAAACCGTTCGGCGAATGGAACCGGCTGCGGATCCTGCAAGTGGGCGCGCGAACGACGGTCTACTTGAACGACCAGCTGGTGGTCGATCACGCGATCATGGAGAACTTCTGGGACCGCACCAGCCCGTTGTTCCCGCAAGGGCCGATCCAGCTGCAAACACACGGCGGCGAGATCCGCTGGCGGAACATCTTCGTCCGCGAGATTCCGGCGAACGAGGCCAACAGCCTGTTGGCCAAACGCGGCGAAGAAGGTTTTGCCTCGGTGTTCAACGGCCAGGATTTCAAAGGCTGGGCTGGACCGGTGGAGAACTACGAGATCCGCGAGGGCGCGATCGTCTGCAAGCCCGGGCAGGGCGGCACGATCTACACGCAAGAGGAATACGACAACTTTGTGGCGCGTCTCGAATTCAAGCTGCCGGAGGGCGGCAACAACGGTTTGGCGATTCGCTATCCCGGTTCGGGCGACACGGCTTACGTCGGGATGTGCGAGTTGCAGGTGCTGGACTCGGAGCACCCCAAGTACGCCGGATTGGACAAACGCCAGTTTCACGGTTCGGCCTATGGCATGGCCCCGGCGCACCGCGGCTACCTGCGGCCGACGGGCGAGTGGAACTTCCAGGAAGTGACCGTGAACGGCTCGCGAATCAAAGTCGAACTGAATGGAAACGTGATCCTGGACGCGGACTTGAGCCAGGTGTCCGAGTACATGCACAATTCACCGCATCCCGGCAAGGACCGGACGCAAGGCCACTTTGGTTTTGCGGGCCACTCGGATCCCGTCGAGTTCCGCAGTGTTCGGATCAAGCGGTTGAGTGGAACTTAACTCGTAGCACCCAGGGGGTCCCTGCCATGACCAAAATCCTTGTAGCCGAAGACAGTGCGACCCAGGCCGTACAGATTCGCGGCTTGCTGGAGGAAGTCAATTACGAAGTCGAAGTCGTCGCCAACGGGCGCGAGGCGCTCCAGCGATTGCGCAGCGGACCCGGTGTCGACTTGGTGCTGACCGACATGGTCATGCCGGTGATGGACGGCCTGCAGTTGGTGCGGGCGGTTCGGGTCCACCATTCCGAGATTCCGGTGATCTTGATGACCAGTCAGGGCACGGACGCGATCGCGATCGAAGCCCTCGAAGACGGCGCCGCGGGGTACGTCCCCAAGTCGCAATTGGCCCTGCGGTTGGCGGACGAAGTCGGCCAGGTCCTGCACGTCGCGCACGTCAATCGCAGCTACGAACGGTTGCTGGGCTGCCTGGTCCGCAACGAATTCTCCTTCCAGTTGTCCAACGACGTCGCCCTGGTCGATCCGCTGATCGACCTGCTGCTGCAGATGATGCTGGGGATGAAGCTCTGCGACTCGACGGGCCGGTTGCGCGTCGGACTGGCCATCGAGCACGCGTTGCTGAACGCCCTGTACCGCGGCAACTTGGAGATCTCCACCAGCCAGATGCGCAGCACGCGTGAGTTGCTGATGCAGGAACCGCCGGCAGCGGGATTGGTCGAACAGCGTCTGGCTCAAGCACCGTACTGCGACCGCAAGGTCTACCTGGACGTCAAAATGTCGCCCGTCGAGGCGAGCTTTACGGTTCGCGATGAAGGTCCCGGATTTGACGTGTCCAAACTGCCTGGAAAAGGCGATCCGGAAGCGCTGGAAATCGAAGGTGGACGTGGGTTATTGCTCATGCAGACCTTTATGGATGAGGTAGAATTCAACGCGCAGGGCAACCAGGTGACAATGCGCAAACGTCGGGATGCCTGAGGCAAGGTCGAGGGGTGAAGCCGTGATAGAAATCAAACACAGATCGTCGGGACAAGTGTTGCATCGACTGGATGCGGATACCCTGGAGGGCGCTGTCCTGTCCGGACTGAAGCTGGCCGGAGCAAACCTGGCCGGCTTGAATCTGAACAAGGCGAACTTCCGCAGCACGGACCTCCGGCAAGCCGACCTGACCAACGCCAAATTGAACGGTGCGAATTTCTACGAGTGCAGCCTGGCGTTCGCCAACATGGACGGCGTCGAATGCACCGGGGCGGATTTTACCGAAGCCGTCCTGGAGGGCACGCACGCCCACAACGCCAACTTCAGCGGCAGCAACTTTCGGTACGCCAAGCTGCCGCATTGCGATTTCACCGGCTCGAAACTCGTCAAGTGCGACATGAGCGTCGCCGACGCGCGCGGCAATTTCACCGACACCGACCTGTCGGAATCCGACCTCCGCGGTACCAAATTGGAAGGTGCGGTTTTGAAGAACGCCGAGCTGGCGAAGGCCAAGCTGGATGGCGCCAACCTGCTGAAAGCCGATCTCTCGCACGCCAATTATACGCCTCAACAACTCCACAACGCCCGAGCCACGGGTGTCGTCGGCCGGAGCAAGCTGGAAGTTATGAAGAAGCAGCGTCGCTCCTGGTGGCAGTTCTGGGGTTAGTGCCAGGGCACGGCGAGCGATTGGGGCTGGGGTGCTTCTTCGCATGACTTTGATGCGGGGTGGCTGGGGTCGATCCACGAGGCACGAGTGGCGAGCCCCCAGCTGGTTGCCGCTGGGGGCTCGTTGCACTCGACCCCAGGCACCCGGACGCTCAACCCCAGGTACCCAGGGGCCGCATCTGGCCTGCCCCTTGCTGATCCGGGTCGCTCAGACTATCATCCGGTGTTTCCAAGTTACCGCCGGAGCTAACCTCAGCTATGCGTCACGTCCTGTCCGCGATCGTGCAAAACGTGCCTGGCGTTCTCGCGCACATTTCCGGGATGCTCGCCTCGCGCGGCTATAACATCGACTCGCTGGCCGTCGGCGAGACCGAAGACCCCAACTTGTCCCGGATGACCTTCGTCATCGTGGGAGACGACCGGGTCCTGGAGCAAGTCCGCAAGCAGTTGGAAAAGATCGTCACGGTTGTCCGAGTCGAGGATATCGGCAGCCAGGTCTACGTCGAACGCGACCTGATGCTGATCAAAGTCAAGGCCGCGACGGGCGGGCAACGCAGCGAGGTCCGGGAACTGGTCGAGATTTTCCGCGGCCGCATCGTCGACGTCGGCGAAGACCAGGTGATGATCGAAATCTCCGGACGGGAAAACAAAGTCCAGGCCTTCATCGAGCGGATGCGGCCGTTCGGCATTATCGAATTGGTCCGCAGCGGCCGCATCGCGATGGTCCGCAGTGCCGCCGCGAAGAAGGATGAATCGAACGGCGCGGCGCCGTGACGCGGACCGTGGCAGCCCGCTACGCTGGCGAGTTGCCGTGAACGAAGTGCGTTCCCCGCTGCCGCGGGCGCCCCGGCACGGCGGATCCGATAGACGAGCATTCCCATCCCATTCCCCTTACACACTACTTCAATTCCAGGAGTCAACAGCACCCATGGCCGCCAAGATTTTCTACGACAAAGACGCCGATCTCTCGCTGCTCAAAGGCAAGACCATCGCCATTCTGGGATACGGTTCGCAGGGCCACGCCCAGGCATTGAACTTGCGTGACAGCGGCTGCCAGGTTGTCATCAGCGAGCTGCCGGGCACCAAGAACTACGACTTGGCCGTCGCCCACGGCTTTCAGCCCCTGAACATCGAGGAAGCGACCAAACGCGGCGATCTGATCAATATCCTGTTGCCGGACGAATTGCAGGGCGACATCTATCGCAACTCGATCCGCCCCAACCTGCAGCCGGGCAACGTGCTGATGTGCTCGCACGGCTTCAATGTCCACTACGGCCAAGTCGAGCCGCCGCCGGGCGTGGCCACCTTGCTGGTCGCCCCCAAGGGCCCCGGACACCTGGTCCGCAGCGAATTCGAAAAGGGCGGCGGCGTGCCCTGCTTGATCGCCGTCGGCGCTGGCGCCACGGAAGAGACCCTGGCCCTCGGGCTCGCCTATGCCAAGGGCATCGGCGGGACGCGCGGCGGCGTGATCCAGACGACGTTTGCCGAAGAGACCGAGACGGATCTGTTCGGCGAGCAAGCCGTGCTGTGCGGCGGCGTCAGCGAGTTGGTCAAGGCTGCGTTCGATACGCTGGTCGAAGCGGGTTATCAGCCGGAAATGGCGTTCTTCGAATGCTTGCACGAACTGAAACTGATCGTCGACCTGTTCTACCAGGGCGGCCTCAGCTACATGCGGTACAGCGTCTCCAACACGGCCGAATACGGCGACTATTCGCGCGGACCGCGGATCATCACCGAGCAGACGCGTGCGGAAATGAAAAAGATCCTCAAGGAAGTGCAGAGCGGCGAGTTCGCACGCGAATGGATTCTGGAAAACAAGGCCGGCGCTCCTGTGTTCAAAGCCTGCCGCAAGCGCGAACAGAAACTGCTGATCGAGGAAGTCGGCAAGCGGCTCCGCGGCCTGATGCCCTGGATCAACGCCAAGGAGGTCTGAGCCGGACTGCGGCGTTCTGGTGCTGGTTCCCCGAAGTGTGTTCTGAATCGCACAAGTTTAGGGACTCAAGGTTGCCGACGGGGTGGCTGTTGTCGAGCGCCGCGAGTCGACAGTCGCAGGGTACGAGGCCAAGCGGCAACGCCGCTCTTCGTAACCCGACGCGTGAGCGAGGATGAACCGATTTCCGGCCGGATTCCTCGCTGACGCTTCGGGTTAGAATGGCGGCAAGGCCGCTGGCACGCTGACCTCGTACCATTCGGCCCGGGGATTCCGGGGGCTCGCTGCGCTCGACCCCGGCCACCCGTCCCCGGCAGCTTTTGTTTGTCGAACTGCGCATGTCCACCACGCCCCTCCACATCCAGCACGAACGCCGCTTCGAAGCCAATCGGTTCGTCTATCCGGTCCTCAGCCGGCGCAGCCGTGGCTTGTCGATCGGCGTGAACCTGAACCCGGACAAGATCTGCAATTTCGGCTGCATCTATTGCCAGGTTGACCGCACCGTCGCGGGCGACACACGGTTCGTCGAACTGGACCGGCTGCTGGACGAATTGGACGCCCTGCTGACGATTGCGGCCTCGGGGCAGCTGTACGAAACCGACAAGTTCCGCTCGGTCCCGCCGGAGTTGCGGCGGCTGAACGACATCGCGTTTTCCGGGGACGGCGAGCCGACGACGCACCGCAACTTTGACGAGATCATCGCCGCCTGCGCCGAGGTCAAACGCCGGCACGGCTTGGACGAAGTCAAGCTGGTGCTGATCACCAACGCCAGCCGGTTCCATCGCCCGCACGTGCAACGCGGCCTGGAAATCCTGGACCGCAACCAGGGCGAGATCTGGGCCAAACTGGATGCGGGAACCGAGGCCTTTTTCCAGCGTGTCGATCGCTCGCCGGTCCCGCTCAGCCGGATCCTGGAGAACATCACCCAAGCCGCGCGGATCCGGCCCCTGGTCATCCAGTCGCTGTGGATGCAGATCGACGGCCAACCGCCGGACCCCGCCGAGATCCAGGCTTTCTGCGGGCGGCTGCGGGACATCACCGCCGCCGGCGGACGCTTGAGCCTGATCCAGATCTACACCGTCGCCCGCCGCCCCGCCGAGAGCTGTGTCGCGCCGCTGGCCGACGACCAGGTCGACCGCATCGCCGCCGCCGTGGCCCGAGACACCGGCCTGCCTGTGGCCGCGTTCTATGGGAGCGGCGATCTCGTGCTCCCTCAAGGCTGAATGCCCAATACCCAGTGCCGTCGGGTGACCCGTGCGACAGCTCGCGTGCCGCTCAGTCGGGCGACGGCCCGCCTCTGTCCGAGCGGCGTTCGAGCGCGGTCAGGATCCCGATCACGAACTTCTCCGAGTACCCGGCCAGGAAGCACCACACCAGGAGCTTGCCCACGTCGGGAAGCGTGGCCGGCCGCGAACCCAGGAACGCCTTGACCACGCCCTCGGTCCGCATGTCCACCAGGTCGACGTCGAACGTGGGGAACAGATTCGTGGTCAGCAATCCCTGCCCGGCGTTGCCGGACAGGATACCCGACATGAACAGCAGATACGTTAAGCCAGCCATGATCGCGCCGTACAGGATCGGCATCAGCGTATCCACGGTCGACCGGCCGGCCTCTTGCAGTACTTGCGGGTCCGTTCCGGTCCGGATCCGCAGCGAGACGCTGGCCCCCATGCAGCCGGCGAAGAAGGCGAACCAGAAGTCAAAGCCGAACCGCTTGACGGCGAACCAGTCGCCGACCAGCAACAGCAGCAGAATCGTTGCGACCAGACTGATCTGAACAACGAAGATCCGCCGCACCACCGTGCGCTGAAGGTCCGTGGTCTCGTCCTGCATGCTCGCCGCCCTCCGCAACAACCAAACGTCCAGGCAAGCATAGGTCAGGCTGAAAGGAACGCCCAGCCAGGCGAAGATGGTTTTCCAGGCGGCGCACGGGACCGCTTGCCCCGAGCCTCGCTCTTCCCGCCAGCCGCCGCGAGTTTCGTTCTCGCTGCGAGCACGTCGCCAACCGGCCGGGCTCTGTTCACGGCTATTGGTCATACTCGACGAGGACCGAGCCGGGGCGCTGGCCGATCGTGACGTTCAGCCGCGCTAGATCGCGGCCGCTCATCGTGACGGGCGGTTCCGGATCGTACGTATGGTGCATTCTCACCTCGTAGCTGGCCGCCGGATCGATCTCGCGCAACTGGCAGTCGTAACTCGCATACGGCGACTGATCTCGACGGAACGCCAGGACCATCCCAGCCCCTTCGCCGGGCAGATGATACTGCAAGACGCACCAATCGCGGGGATCGACATTGGCGTCCGAAAGCGGGTAGAAGTCGCCGTGAAAGTACTTCCGGATCCGCCGGCCTTCCGCAATGCCCTGTTTCAGGAGTTCGCGGGGGTAGGCCGTGTCGCGGACATCCTCGCCAAAGGCGATCCCGCCATTGAAGCCGCTGCGGAACAGGTAGGGCGTCGCGCCCATCTGCCCGACCGTGCTGAAGGGGAGGTAGCGGTTCAGGCCGGCGCTCATCAGTTGGTTCTTGATCGCGGCCGCCGCGATGGTCCTCGGGTCGTGATCGAGCATGTCGCACGTATTGTCGCTTCGCCAGAGAACGAGTGCGCGGGACACGGCCTCCAGGTCGACTCGCCGGCCGCCACTGGCACAGTCGTCGATGAACAAACCCGGGTTTGCCTTTCGGACGTCGTCCCACATCTGGTACAGCCCCTCGACGTACCGGATCTCGGTCATGCCGACTCGGTTGGGATCCTGGGCATCCATGGCCTGCCAGGCGCCGAGCGGGTCAATGTTGTAATCGATCCTCAGGCAGGACAGTTTGTACTGCTTGACGACCGCGTTCAGGTACTCGGTCATGAACGTGCGTGCTTCCGGGATGCCCAGATTGAACAGCCCGCCGTTGGCACCTCCGATGACCCACTCGGGATGTTCCTTGGCGAGATACGTGCCGCTCGCCACCCGTTCCGGTTCGAACCACATCAGGAACTTGAGTCCCGCCTTTTCGACGGCATCGCCGATGGCCTTCAGGCCGTGCGGAAAACGGTCCCGGGGCTCGACCCGTTCCAGCGGGAATCCGTAGTTTCCCATGCTGTCGGGAAAACCACTCGGTCCCGTCCAGTAAGCGTCCAGCCAGAACATCTCGAACCCCAGGTCCTTGATGGAATCCAAGTGCGACAGCACGTTCTGCTCGTTCGTAGCATTCAATTCATAGAACGACGTGCTGAGGTGGACGATCGGCGGCTCGACCACCCGGCCGTCAATCCGCGGCACGATGTGGGCCAGCATGGTGCGGCGGAACAGGTTGTAGGCGCGGTCCGGGTCCCCGCCTTGCCAGTACAACTGCAGGATCCGCGGACTGCGGATCCACTCCCCCGGATGCAGAATCATGTGCAGGTTCTGCAGGCCCGCTTGCGTTCGCAGCTTGCCGTCGCGCAGTTCGACCGCGGCCGTCCACTGTCCGGACCAGCCGATGGCCGTGATGACTCCGCCGGTGCCCCAGTCGAGGTTGAACCACGGCGACACATTCGAAGACCGGCCGTTGGTCGCCGAGAACTCGGCCTTCTGTCCGGGAGGGACCGCCTGGTCGAACGGCATCCAGTCGTCGGGCAGGCACGGAGCGCCGTTGAGGCGGTGGATCACGACGTGGGTCCCCAGCCCGATGTCGACCGTGGCGTCGACCGCGCGGACCTGTTCCACGACCGGCGTGTCGCGGTCGCCTCGGTTCGTAAAGTGAACCGTCCAATCGACGCCGGCCGTGTCGAGATAGATCGTGCAGACGGCTTGGACTTCGAGTCCGCTGCTCGGGTCGGTCAGCGTCACGAGCCGGCGGAGCGTGGTCTCGCTGAGTTGCTCGTCCTGGATTTCGCGTTTCCAGTCGTTGATGAACTCGGACGAGTGCTTGCCGTCGTAGACGAACGAAAAGGGCAGGCCGCCAACCGGCGCCGCTTGCCGTCCGATGTCGTCCAGCCACGCTTCCGAGCCGTCCTGGAAGATGACCTTGGCGTCGGCCCAGTCGGCCTGATCCGAATTGCGGTCATCGCCCCCGACGTCGACGGTGAGTTCCAGCGACTGGGCGCCGTTCAGCGGCACGTCGATGGCTCGCGGAACGGCACTCGCTCGAATGACCTCGGTCGCGAACACGTCCTGGCCGTCCACGCTGACGTGAAATCGGACGGATGCCGGCGAGTTGTCCATGTTCCGGTCGATGCCAATCATCGACGTGAACCGCTCGGCCGGCTTCTCCAGGATCACCCGCAGGACGCTCAGCGAATTGACGCCGATGCCGTGCTCGTAGACCTTGTCTCCCAGCCGCATCGGCGGCGCATTCACCGCGGCACACCGGCCCAGCTTGGTATCGCCGGGCATGTCCTCGTGGATGACCACCAGGCGAGTGGCCGGTTTGACATCCACGGATTCCCGGGCAAACGCTTGTTCCGCCCAGCGGCGGTTCAGCGAGATCTCCGCGTCCGCCCCGGCGGCGACACCGCCTGCGGACAACAGGACACCTGCCCAGCCAACCGCTAACGCCGCACAGACGGTCGAAGATCTCAGCCTCACGGACTCTCCCTTTCATCGCACTTTTGTTGAACCGCTTCGTTTCGCGACCGCTGCGGCAGTCCAGTGCGTTGTCCATGCCAAAAGTTGGGGTGCCTGGGGTCGAGGGCAGCGAGCCCCCAGTGGCAAGAACTGGGGGCTCACCACTCGTACCTCGTGGCTCGACCCCAGCCACCCAACCCCAATTCTTAGCTTGGACGACACACTAGGCCCAAGCCCGCCCCATCGGTTTCGTGCCCCGGACAACTACTGGGCCGGCTGCTGTTCCAGCCACGCGATCAGTTCTTCGCTCGAACCTTCGCGGACCAGCCGTTGCAGGTTGGCGTCGATGATGTCGTCGAAGGTCTTTGCGCCCAGGCGTTCGCGGACCAGCATGGCCAGATCGGCGGTCTGGCACGCTTCGCGGATCTGCTCCCAGACGATCGTCGCCACGGGGCCGTGACGCGAAGGCACGGCGCCCATGGTCGAGGCGTCGTTGAGGTGTTCGTAGCCCGTGTCCCACTGGTCGCGCCACGGGTAGTTCAGGGCGAAGAACGCCACCCCGACGCAATTCCCCGGCTGCGACGGAACCGTGCGGATGCCGGGCTCGCGGGCCGTCTTGTCCCACAGGCACGGGGTCGTGTACCACATCCACGGCTTCGGCAGGTAGATCTGTTTCTTCTCCGGATTGCCGAAGTACGGCGAGAACACGTGCAGGCTGTACGGGCACCAGACGTCGCAGTACGGCGCCAAGACCTGAAACGTGGCCAACTGGGCCGCTTCCGACGGATTGAAGCAGATCCGCACCCGGGGATCATGGGCGCGGATCGCGCGCGCGACGTCCAGAAACGGCTTCAGGGCCTCGGGAGTCGTGCCGCCCGGTTCGTCCAGGATGCCGACGAAGTAGTCGCCGTAGTCCAGACCCAGCGACTGCAGCCGGGCCAGCCACGCCGGCACGTCGGCCGCAGAACCGCAACTCAAACGCAATTGGCGGATACCCCAACGCTGCATGTCCGCCTTGCTCATCTCGCCCGGCCACACGTTGACGCCATGCTCGACGAAATCGCGCAGGTACGCCTCGCCCTCGTGCGGCAGAGTCCAGCCGTCGACAAGCACCGGCCGGCGCGGCTGCGGCTTGACCGCGGAAACGCGCACGTGCAGATCGACATTCTGCGCGGGCCTGTC
>CAIYOB010001109.1 GCA_903927685.1 uncultured Planctomycetaceae bacterium | reverse complement strand
TGATCGGGCTGCAGTTCCATCCCGAGGCGATCCTCACGTCGCACGGGTATCCGCTGTTGGCCGCGTTCTTGCGACTGAGCGGGCTAAGTGTTCCCGACATCCTGCCGGGCATGGACGAGGCTGGTCACGACTTGGAGCGAGGATGGTCCGATGATACTCGAAGGCCTGGTGACCACGATCCACGCTGACGGCACACCGAACATCGCGCCGATGGGCCCGCTGGTCGATGAGCACATGCGCCAGTTCGTCCTTCGCCCGTACCAGACGTCCAGCACCTACGCCAATCTCAAACGGACGCGGCAGGGCGTCCTGCATGTGACGGATGACGTGGACATGCTGGCCCGGGCCGCCGTCGATCAATTGCAGCCGTTGCCGCGCCTGATGAAAGCCAAGCAGGTCGACGGTGTGGTGCTGGCCGAGGCCTGCCGTTGGTATGAGTTCCGCGTCGCGTCGCTGGAGGATCGCGCCCCGCGGACGACGATCGCCTGTCAGGTCGTCGCCCGGGGCCGCATCCGGGACTTTTTCGGATTCAACCGAGCCAAGCATGCGGTTCTGGAAGCGGCGATTCTGGCGACCCGCTGGGAGTTCCTGGCCGCTGAGGAGATCTGCGCCGAATTCCGTCGCCTGGCCGTAATGGTCGACAAGACCGCGGGCGACCAGGAACGGCGCGCGTTTCAGTTCCTGAAGGAATACCTGACAGGCAAATTGGGCAGGGCACCGGGGTGACCCCGGCCCTGTGCCAGAGTGCCGGGGTTCGAACGCAGCGAGCCCCCGGAGGCAACGCCCAGGGGCTCGGCACTCGTACCTTGTGGCTTTGCCCCCGGGCTCCCGCAGCTCACCCTCTTCTGCCCCCCAATGGCTCCTGCTACATCACGTGGATGCTTTCGATCAGGGGCTCGGCACGTAGATCGAACACGACCGTCGCTCTACCTACTTGAATGCCCTTCTGAGTGCCAAACGTCAACGTCGTGATGAGACGACACTCAATTCCCCATGCCTCCATCTGATCACGGAATTGCGTTTCGGTCGTATGTCGTTGGGGAGTCCATCCAATGATCTCTAGTCGCTCCGGAAGCGAATGCTGAGGATCACTTAAGTCGATGGTGAACGAATACAGGGAACCCTTGACGAAAGAGATCTCCAAGGCACCGTACCTGTAAATCAGCGGCTTTCGCGAGGCAGAGATGTCCGTCGGCGGGCCCATTTTCTCCTCAACGAGACTAGGCGATTGGCCCAGTGCTAGACCAGCTAGATTGCCGGCAAGGATGAACTCTCGCATCGTTTCATTCATAAGCCGAGTTTTTCCAACGCGTGCATCAAGAAAGTAAGTTCCCCCGCTCTTGAGGTCGCCAGGTCGCCACCCAGGCTGCCCAAGTAATCGCGTGCGCGGCTCGGCTGATTAGACAGCTGTCGGATGACATCTGCGTTTGTGACATCACGCTCCAAACGCCGGACAGCTGACTTGAACGCAGCATCTTCGGTAGAGCTGAACACTTTCTTGAAGACGATCGATGCGTCATTGCCGGGACGAATCGCAACTTCGATGCAATCGACGCGGACGTGAAGACCTTTGGTTGCCCAATCCGGTGAGATCTTGGACACGCTAAGACATGAATTAGATCGATGAAGATGGTACTTCCGGGCGTGGCGTTGTGCTCGTCAATCCAGGGCAGGGGACGTAGCAAGTCGATGCACAGGCCGAGCCCGCTTTCCTTCGTCATGTGCAAGCTGATCTTGCGCCACGTCGCGGGATCAGGTTCGACGAGGTCGGCCTGTTCACGGACCGGATTGCGTCCAACGACCCGGTCGCCGACACGAATCTGGTCGATGCGTTGCGTTCGAACTCGCCGATCACCAGTGGAATGGGCGGTTGGGGTCGCACTAGCAGGGCTCGCCTGTGAACTGGAGAAGGGATTGATCGAAGCCCGCCAGGACGAAGGCGTGCCCTGGAAAATCAGTGCTGCCCCGATCAGCATGAGGCCCACGTAAATGGCATGTTTGGTGCGGTAGAACCAATTGGTTTCGGCATACCGTTTGGCGGCTACTCGCGTGAGTGGATAAACTGAATAGGCAACTCGCTGGGCAGGAAGAGTGGCTGCAGGTTCGCAGTGGGGGACCACCGGCTTCAGCGGTGGCGAAGCTGGGGGATCATCGCGCGTCGGCAATTCCGCGAAGATCTCGTCCAGGGCTTGGTTCAGCAGGTCGGATTTGGAAACGACCGTGGCACTTGCCCTGGTCGCACGGTTCTCGCTGTTCGTCGCGGCGGACATTGCAGGGCTCCTTGCTGCAATTGCGGTTCATCCTTCGGCATGTTGGGAAAGCGATGAGCGGTTTGCGCCGTCAGAAGCAGTTTCCTCGGCTTTGGGTTGCGACGCCGCCAGCCTTGGCATGCTTCTCGCCGGTGTCGATGATGCGCAGTGCGTCGGTGCGACCGCCATCGGCCGCCTTGTAGACGCGGCCCCGGAATCGCCGCGTCCCGCCAAGTGCCACGGTGGGCAGCTACCGGAATCCCGTCCGCGGCAGGTCCTGACCGAAGACGTATATCACGTCGTCGCCCGTTCGGCCGCGATCGTTCTTCGGGTCGAACGCGCGATTGCCGTCTTCGAGTTTCGTGAGATCGACTTCGCCGTGCTTCTCCGATATCCAGCCGTAAATACTCTCCTTGAACAGGGTTTTCATCGCGACGATTCCCTCGCCCGAAACCACCTCCTTCTTGGTTGTTTCCTCCCCCAGTCGCCGGTGGCTGAATCGGAGACGTTCATCACGGCGAGCCAGGTCGTCTGCCGGCCCAAAAAGACGATTTCGTCGCTGAGTTGCGAATTCACGCAGAAGCTGAGCAACGGAATGAAGGTGGCCAGTCCTGCGAACACGGAATTCCAACACGCTAAGTCACCTGATTCGCGGCGGCGCTTCCACGTATTTGACCTCAGGGATCATGCTTGCGCGCCTCCCACCATTAAGGAAGGCCACGCACATAGGATCATCTTCATTCGAGGCTGTATTTTAGCGGGGGCAAGAATGGGAAACAACCAGTTGTCAGGGCCAGCCCGGACTTTTCCTTGGCACAGCGCAATTCTGGGGACACCATACTCAATTCTTGACGCGCGAGGGGAGTTTTGGTAGATTTCGTACATGGCACGCTTAGCACGGGTGGTCATTCCCGGACTACCACATCATATTACGCAACGGGGAAATCGTCGGCAGCAGACGTTTTTCCGCGCTGAGGACTACGCGTCGTACTTGGAGTTAATGGGCCAGTGGTGCCGGGAGCACGGGGTTGAGATTTGGGCCTACTGCCT
>CAIYOB010001108.1 GCA_903927685.1 uncultured Planctomycetaceae bacterium | reverse complement strand
TGGTAGGCATTGAACAGGTACTGGAACGAGACCTCCCGCGCCCCTTGCCCCGGTTCCAACGTCACCGTCTTGGACGCGACCTCTTGCTCCTCGACGCTCAACGTCACCTCCACATCCTGCCGCGTGGTCGGACCGTCGTAGCGGATCTCGGCCAGCAGCGTGGTCGGCGTCTCGACGTCCGCCACGCCGTCCTGGACGCGAAAGGCGGAGACCCACGTATTCTGGGCATCCGCGGCCGAGACGTCGACGACTTGAATCGGGGGCAACCCGGCGAACTGGTCGGAACGCGTCAAATCGCGCCAATTCGAAACCTGCTGGTCGCTGAAAATCACGATCCGCTGCCCCAGCGTCGGCCCCTGCTCGCAGGCTCGCTGGGCTTCGTTCAGGGCGCGCGACACACTGGCCGAGCGATCGACGACCTCAATCTTGGCCAGCGATTGCAGGGCGCTATCTTTGGTCGCCGCGTCCGGACTGTAGCCGGAACGGGAACCGCACAGCGGGATGATGGTCACCCGGCTGTCGGCCGGCAACTGGTCGATGAACCCTCGGGCCCGCTGCTGGGCGTGCTCCAGCAGCGTTCCTTCGATGGATTCGAAGCCCATGCTCAAGCTGTTGTCGATGACCAACACCGCATGCAGCGGCTTGGTGCCGTCGTACGCCTGGTCGCTGGACGCAAAGAAGGGCCGCGCTAACGCCAACCCGACCAGCAGCACCGCCGCCGTGCGCAGCAGCAGCAACAGCAGATCCCGCAGAGTCAAGATTCGCCGGTTTCGCTGCAGGGCCTCGCGGAGGAAGTCCATGGCTGCCCAGTGCACGACGCGATACCGGCGCCGGTTGAGCAAATGGATGATCAGCGGCCCGGCGGCGGCGATCAGCCCGGCGATGGCAAAGGAGGCGGCAACGAAGGACGGTACCAGGTTCATCAGCGGTGTAGCATGGGAAGGAATTGAGGCAGGTCAGTATATCAGGTTTCGCAATCCGAGCGGGTCAGCGCGCGTGCGCGGCTGACAACTCGGCCACGGGGCAACTTCACACGCCCCTGTCGTGACAGTATCCGTGCGCGCAACCCCAGGCGTCAAGATAGTGACACGGCAGCGGAAAGCAAGCATCCCCCCCGCACGCTTGCAGCTTTCCCGGCTCGGCGCCCGCGTCGCTGCCGCTTGCCGCCGCCGCGCAGGCTGTGCCGGATGCCCAAGACCGGACCTTTTCGTGCTGGGCAACGACGCCGTACCACAAAGGTACTGTGGATTGCAATGACACCTTGAGCCATTTTTTCGGCAAGACTTCCAGGATTTTGCGTTTCAGTGTCATTCCGTTTTTCGCCTGGAAGCGTGCCTCGGTGACCCATTTGCGAAGGACCACCAGGGGGCCGTGCCAGTTGTTCGTCGAGATACGGGATCGGAAGGTCGATCCGGCGAGCTTGAAGGACGGGTTCTCGCTGGATTCCCCTGCCGGTCGGCTCCAGGCGCGCATCGTAGCGAGCGTGGCCGAGTTCGAAACCGAGGTGCGGGCTGAGCGGGTGGCGGCTGGGCAAGCTGCGGCTCGGCGCAAGGGGAAGAAGTGGGGTGGCAGCAAGCAGGGCTGGCGATGGCGAGTCACCGACGAACAGCAGGTCAGCGCCATCCACGACGTGCGGGGCCGGGGCAAGAAAATCGCCCACATCGCCCGGGTCACGGACCTGCCTCGCCCGACGACGATTGCGCTGACTTGATTCGGCTACGCCTCCACGCCCTTGGCACATCCTTTGCATTTGCACGAACCGAACGTTGGTTCTGGAAGGCCGCTTCAACCAAGGGAAATCGTAACGATGTTTGCATTCAGCACGCTCTACGGACGCCTGACATGCTACTTGGCCGAGCCGGTTGGCACGGGGAACAGCAAAGATTTCCCAATCCCGCCACGGCGAGGTGTGCAACCGGTGCGCAGTTTCGACGGCTGCATCCGGTGATCGGGTAGGTCTTTCTGGAGCCTTTCGATTTGTCGATTCCTGTGACCGCTTTCTGAAATGCGAGGAGTAAATGAGGATTTCAACGACCCCAGTTGCCGTGCTTTCGATGTCTGTTTCCCTGCTGGCGATCAGCCTGTCCGGCTGCGGCGGCGTCAGCGATGCCGGCACCTACCGAGCGAACGGCCAAGGGCGTGGACTTGGACGTGGCTGCAACTCCCACCAGCAGACCGTGAACAACACCGAATCAGTCCCCACAGAGCGGGCCTTCCAAGGCCGTGGAGGCAGAGGGCAGGGACGTGGCTACCGGATGGTTTCATTAGAAAGCACTGGTTGTGGCCAGCCTGATTCTGGCACGTCCGGCTGCAAGTCTAACAACGCAAGCTGTGGACAGTCAGAGTCCTGCGGACACGGCACATCCACGCACGGATGTGCGCAACCGTCGTGCAGCGGATGTAGCAAAGTCGACGCCACTTGCAGCACATTCGGTCCGGGCTGTGGCAATACCGGGAAATGCGGCGAAAGCCGGGCCACCGCTGGCTGCGAAGGATGTCCAGAGTCATGCGGTGCCACGAAGTCCGAGCATGTGTCGCCCGAGAAGGTGCCACCGGAAGCGTCGTTCGGCTTCGGTCGTGGAGGTGGCTGGGGACGCCATCGCTGGAACGAAGATTCGGCTCCTCCGGTGCCCCAGGGCCACCGGGAGCAGGCCGGCTGCAACGACGGCAAATGCCCGTCAGCGGATGATCAGCAGGAAGAAGGAGCCGCAACGTAGTAGCGAATCCATCCACGGCGGCAGAACGGAGTGCCGCTGGTTACGTGGCAGGGACAGCCCAGCACCAACAGACAGAGGAGACTGATCCAATGAGAAGCCTAGTTGCAATGGGTTCGGCGTGAAGATCGAGGAACTGGACATCAAGGATTTGCAGGATTCGCTGGCCGACATCCAGAGTGCCGACGTGCGGCGGGTTTGCCAAAACCTGTTGCGGGGTTCCCAGAATCACCTGCGGGCATTCTCGGCGAATCGATGATCGTTGTGTCTTTTGGCACGGCCCACTCGGGCCTGGGTTTTCTTGTTACGGAAAGGAAGAGGCAAATGGGAACGAATCGATGCAATCACCGCCGCACTCTCATGGCGGAACAACTGGAAAGGCGAGAGCTACTCGCCGCCAATCTGGCCTGTCCGGTGCCGGTGCTCCCGGACGCACCGCAAGGCGAAACGACGTTGGTGCAATCTCAGCCATCCACCGCTGCCGCCAGCGGTGTGGACACCCCGCTCAACCAGCGTGATCGCACCAGTGAAGATAGCGACACGGGCCTTGGTCGCCAGAAGCGTCCCCGTGATCGTGATGCGGAAGAAGTGGCTGCGTCCACCGAAGCAACCGTACTGACCAGTCAGCCTTCCGCAAGCACGCAAGCGGCGGCACAGGTTTCCGCTCAACAAGGCGGACAGATTCTTTCGGCGCAGAGCTTGTCTCAGGAGGAAATCGACCAGTTACTCTTCATTCGAGAAGAGGAGAAGCTGGCCCGAGACGTTTACTTGGCACTGGCGGACAAGTGGGATGCTCCGATTTTCACGAACATTGCCCAGTCCGAACAGCAACACATGGACGCCGTTGGCCAACTGATCGAGAAGTACGGGCTGGAAGATCCAATAACGGACGACACACAGGGCGTTTTCACGAATGACACGTTACGGGATTTGTACAACGATCTCGTGAGCAGCGGCGACGTTGATCTCGGATACGTCGCCCCGGGTCTGGTGATCGAGGGCGGCGGCACGTCCCAACTGGCCGCTTACAAGGTCGGTGCCTTCATCGAGGAATTCGACATCATCGACATCCAGCACGCCATTGCCGAGACGAGCCACAGCGACGTCGCGAACGTCTACGAGAACCTCGTCCGTGGATCTCGCAACCATCTGCGGTCATTTGTGGAGCAGATCGAGGCCACCGGGGAAGATTACGAACCGGTGGTGATGACGGGAACGGATCCTGTGACTGGAGAAGACTTGGACGCGCTGTACCTGGAAATCATCACGGGCGACCAGGAAACGGCGAATGGGCGTGGCGGTGGCCAGCAACGAGCCGGGGGACATGCTCCCCGGACTAACTCGGAGCCCACGCCCAGTGCCGCCGACGAGTTGTTTGCTGGATATGGTCGCCGCTCGGGCCGCACGCGATGATTTGGCAGATCGTCCTTGATCGAATGCAAAAAAAGGGGTGCCGTCCAGGCTAGGCGACACCCCTTCTTTGGTTCCTGTTGATGCTGGGCAGCTAAACGGGACAGGTCTTATTTCGCCGACGGGCCCTGCGTGTGGCACTGCTTACTCGCCCGCCGGTACCCGGCCAAAACCCGGTGAACAGACCGTGTCGGCGGGCGTGTGGCAACCGCGATGGCGGGCCAGCACGACATTGTTGTCCTTCGTGCCTTGGACTTCGAACAGCCCGAGCTGCGGGCGCGTCCAATGGATGCCGTCGCGACTCTCTGCCAGGCAAGTGACCTCGACGTCCTGCGTGTGCCGCGCGACCGGCATGCCACGATAGTAGAACCGAAAGACGTCCCCGTCCTTCAGCACCGTCTCGTAACCGCAGACGGCGATGACGCCTGACACTTCCTTCTCGACCACCCGCACCTACCTGTCCTGCTGGATGGCCAGGATCGTCCCCTCGCCTGCCGCCAGGGTCAACTGGCCGAGGCGCGGATGGTCCGCCGAGTCCACCGCCTGCAAATCGATCGGCCGGTTGCGGACGAGGTCGGCCAGGCCCGTGGTCCCCGCCGGCAGGCGGATCTCGGCGCTGTGCTCGCGGGCGAAGTCGTCGTTGAGCACCACTGCGTAGCCGTCGCCCGTGCTGGGATCCAGGAAGCATTGCCCCACGAAGGGCGGTTCCACGGTCGCGAGGGGGCGATCGGTTCGGCTCCAGCGCCGAATCAGCGCCTTGTGCGCCGCCAGCTGCCGGTACGCCCTGCCGATCTCCTCGAGTTGCGGCGTGGCCGTGCCGTCCGGGTTCGTGAGCGCGTTGGGCCCCAGGTCCGTGGGCTCCTGGGCCAGGATGACCTGGTCGTTCTGCTGGGCAATGTCCGGCGGCGGCAAGGACTCCGTCTGCGGGTCGGGAGCCTCCGGTGCGAGCGTGTAGAAGATGACTCCCTTGCCTCCGCTGCGGATCGTCTCCCAGATCTGCCAACGCACCTCGGCCAGCGTGGGGCAGCGCCAGTGCATGTACGAGCCGGGCAGGGCGATCAAGTGGCCGCGTTCGTCATACCGGCGCGGCCCCCAGATGTCGCTGAAGCACATGGGCATGATCCACGGCGCCACGTCTCGCTCGCCGATGGCTTCCACCATCCGCCGCGCGTTAGTACGAAAAAAGTGGCGACTCGACGCATCCGTGTGAGGCCCGTTGGGGTCGCGCGGGCCGAAGAACGGGTACAGGTCGACGCACACGACCGGCAAGTTCGTCTCCTTGGGGACCGCCGGCGTCTGCGGCCACATGCTGACGACCAGGCAGAAACGATTGGGGTCCGCGGCGCGGAACCGTTGCCTCAGTTGCTCGATTCGCGGCAGCAGTTCCCGGGACGGCTCGTCGCTCAAGACCCAGCCCGCGAGCGTCGGGGAGTCGCCGACGAGTTTCACGACGCGCGGGATCGCTTCGTCGTAGTACCGCCCCTCGTCGGCCCACCGCCATTCAATTTTGCCTTCGATGCTGCTCAGGCTGGGGAGCACTCGGATGGCCCGCCGCTCGCACTCCGCGACCAGGCGCGGCAGATCCGCCTCGGCCATATTCGTCACCCAGAGTGTATCCATGTGGTTCGCCGCAAGCGCATCGAGTCGCTTGCCCACGTCCGACCACCGGTCAATCCCGGAGTGCCGCGCACAGGCGTCCGTACGCTCCCAACTCAGGTACACGCCCAGCGGCACCATGTCCGGAGCCCGATCGGCGGGCACCGTGTCTTGCCCGGCAGCCAGGGACGAAAGGACGAGAGAACAGCCCAGCCCCTGCCACGGCTCGCCGCTGAGGGCGCGCGACAACAGCCACTGCGGCGGCGGCGCATCGCCGGCGCACACCGGTGCCGAAGCCCCGGCCGCGGTGAGCCCGAGGAGGAGTACGAGTCTCGGAACGAGTCGGCAGCTTGTCATGGCGTGATCCTCAATGACGACACCCAGAAAATGTCGCGTGCCAGGGAATTGGATTCCTGCCCCCCTGACCGCAGACCTTAGCGTAGCCGGGAAACGCGGGCCAAGCGAGGGCGCGAGGGGAAAGCTGTGGGCGAAGCTGCGCGTAGGAGAAGTCGTGCTGACCATCCCCAAACGCCTGCGGCTGCACACGCGATTCGATCGCCGGCTGCTGGGCCAGCTCGGCACGCGCGTGGGGATCTGTATCCAGGCCGAAGTTCGCCGCCCGCTCGGCCGCGACGACGTGGTGCCCGGCAGGGTGGCTGCCATCCGGACGTTTGGCGAGCTCCTGCATGGGCACCCGCACCTCCACGCCCCGCTCACCTGCGGAGCGTTCACGCCTGAGGGCGAATGGGAAGCCGTCTGCCGGAGAGCCGACCGAGCCGAGCGAAGCCCGGAGCAAGCCCGGCCCGGAGGGCTACGCCCAAGAAACGTAGCCCGCAGTCCAAATCTGCCGTGATCACGGGGCACATCAGGAGTAGTCCGAAGGACAAGTCCTTGATATGCTGGGGTAGACCGCTAATCCAAGGGGGCATCGCAGGGGGTGTCGGGGATCGGATCCTTCACGCTGCAGCATCATTCTCCCTTCCTGGGTACCGCTGTTGCAGCGACTTCGGATGCAAGGAGCAAGGACAGCGGGA
>CAIYOB010001107.1 GCA_903927685.1 uncultured Planctomycetaceae bacterium | reverse complement strand
TTCCAGACGCGGAAAAGGCTCGGCGTGGCCAGGGCGTGCCGGCAAAGTCGTTTGGGACTTGGCCATTGACGACACCGTGATTCGGCGCTTTTCGCTTGGCGAAAGGGTGTCCGTTCGCCGAGCGAAAGACGCCAACCAAGAAAAAAACGCCGCCGGCGTTGGCCGGCGGCGTCAGACTCCCACGGTTTTTGTCCTGTGCACCGCTCCTGCTAGGCCCGGACTTTCAGTCCGCTTAGAACGAGATCGGCAGCCAGCTCCCGCGCAAAGCCGGCCTCAAAGCCGTCGGCAACCTCGTCCAGAGCGTCGGCCAGCGTCACGTCGAGCAACTCGCTGGCGTCCTCGCCGATCTGCTCGAACCAAGCGTCCTCGTTCGAGCGGCCGGCAGCCGGCCAAATCGGCGCGGAACGGAGTTGTGGGCTCGCTTGCCCGACCGACGACTTCTCGGCCACACGTCCGAAACTGTCGCCTGCCCGCGCCAACAGCGTGAAATCGGGAATGGCGAGCAGCACGGCCGCCGAATTGGAGCCATCCGCCGGCCGCGTCGGCGAAGCTGCCGAGTCGACACGTTGGTCCGCGGACTCGCCTTCTCCACCGCTCACCGTGCCCGCGTTCAGGACATTCACGACAGCCAACACATCCGCCGCATCGCAGCGACCATCTCCGTTCACATCGTAGTAGTACAGCGGAGTGGCCGGAGGAATCGGATCCGCGGGCAAGACACCGCCACCGTTGATAAAGTTGATCGCAATCAGCGCGTCGATCGGCGTCACCTTGCCCGACTTGTTGACGTCGGCGGCCAAGAGTGGATTCTGATAATCCGGGACGGCTTGGACCGTAATCGACACGGTCGCGGGCGGCGATTCAAAGCCGTCGTTGTCCTGGACCGTGTACTGGAACGAATCCGTTCCCGAGTAGTTCGCGTCAGGAGTGTAGGTCGCCGTCCCGTTCTCAAAGACGACGTGGCCATGGCTTGGGCCGCTGCCTGCGACCAGGTCCGCGGTTGAGGGGTCGATGGCTCCATCCGGGTCGCTGTCATTCGCGATCACGACGATGGAAACGGGAACGTCTTCCTTCGTCGTCGCCGCGTCGTCGCGGGCGATCGGCAGTGAGTTCACAATCACCGAGAACGTGTCACTGGCACTGCGGTTGGTCGAGTCGGTAACCCGCACGGTGATATCGGCCCGCCCGAACGCCCCGGCTGCCAATTGCAGCGTCAGCGTTTGTCCACTGAGTGATCCGCCGGTCACCAGAGCTTTGTTGCTGTTGTCGGTGTTGTTGTTGTACGACGACAACGTAAGGACGTCGTTGGGCAGGTCCGGATCGCTGAACACTCCTGCCAGACTGACCGTCACGGTCGTCGCGCTGCCCAACGGAACGACCTGATCGGGAACGGGGCTGGCGACGACGGGCGTGTCTGCCATCGGCCTGACGGTCACGACAAATACATCTTCGGCCGAATTGGCATCGTCCGAGGCCCGGACGCGAATCGTCGCACTGCCGTGCTGGTTAGGCTGGTAAGCAAGTGTCAATCGTGTCCCGGTGATCGTTGCCGTGACCAGCGACGGATTGGTGTTGCCCGACACGGTCAGCGTCAACGAAGTGTTATCTGGATCCGCGAACACCCCTGGGAACAACTCGATCAGCGTGTTGGGAGCATCTTCATCGACCGAGAAGTCGGCCACGGGATTGGCGACAACCGGAGGATCGTTCACCGCCGTGACGACGAGCGGCGCGGACAGGGCCGCCGTTTTCGTTCCGCCCGTGCCGCTGTTGCCGCGATCGTCTGCGGTTACGGACAGGGTGTCGGTCCCGGAATAGTTCAGATTACCGGTGTACTTGATGCCGTTCGGGTCGTCCAGCAGGCTGCCAATCAGCGCCAGCGGGCCGACCAACGTCACTTTGTTGGTCCCGCTGCCGGCGACGTTCAGGCCGCCGGGCACCGCGCCACCGATCGCCAACTTGCCGTTGGTGACCTGCAAGACCACCGAGATGTTCGCCGCCCCGGAATCCACGTCGATGACCCGCACACCTGGGGCGCCAGTCAGGGCCAGCGCGATGTCTTCGGGAGTGGTCAGGCCGGCCGGAATCGTGATTTGAGGCGCGTCGTTGACGCCGGCGATCGTGTACGCCAGTGTCGCCGAACTCGTTTGGTCATCGGTCGTCGCCGTCGTGGGGCCTGGATCATCGATCGTGACGGTCAGGATATCGCTGCCGGCAAAGTCCTTGGCGCCTTGGAACAGGACGCCGTTGGCTGCCGCCAGCGTCGTCTGGATCTGCCGGCCGGTGCCCGTCAGCACCACGTGCTCGGTGCCATTGGCGGAAATCCCGGCGGTGGGGACGCCGCCGCTCACATCGGGCAAAACGGTGAACGTCCCCAGAGCAGCGTCCAACCGCACGGTCCAAACCGTGTTGGCTCCGATCGGCAGGTACATTTCCGCGTCGTTCACGATGATCGGCAGCGCCGCCGGCGTGTCCTCGATGATCTGGTTGGGAGCCACGATCTGGATCGTGGGGGCGTCATTGACCGGATGGACATTGACCGTGACGGTCTTGCTGTCTTCGCCCTTCAGCGGTCCCGTGTTGATGATCCCCCGGACCTCGTCTTTGGCGCGGATCAGCAACGTTTCATGATCGGGGGCCGTCGTGAAGAAGTTCGCACTTCCGCGATAAACCACGCCGTTGGCCGCGAACGTCGCGTTCAGTTGCTGCGGGGTGCCGATCAATGAGACCGACGTCGTGCCGCTTCCGGTGACGTTCCCCGCGCCGACTCCACCAGAGATTCCCGTGTTCACGGTCAAGGTGCCATAGAAGACCTGCAGCACCATTTCCAGTTCGCCGGTCCCCTCGGCAGCGTCCACGTCGGCGACACTCACCACCAGCGGCAGATTCGTGTCTTCGGCGACATCCATGCTGGTCCCCGGCACCGTCACCACCGGTGGGTCGTTGACGGCAACCACAGTGACGCTCACCGAGCCTTGCACCGATTTCGGGTCGTTGAGTCCGGCATCCGTGTTGCCCAGATCGTTGACGGTGATCCGCACGGCGTCCTGCCCGTTGTAGTTCAAATTGGGCAAGTAGCGAACGCCCGTCGCAGCGGACAACGTCGCGTTGATCGCGGACAGCGGGGCCGTAAACTCGACCGTGCTGCCGCTGTTCTGATTGCCGGTGAAATCGGCCAGGGTCAGACCAAAGCCGGTGCTCACTGTCAGTGTCCCATGACCGGCGGTCAGGGTGACCGTCAGACGACCGTTGCCGGGTGCCTCGTTGACGTCCACGTCAACCACGGCGTTCGCCGGCCACTGGATGTAGGCGGCCGTGTCTTCGCTGACCAGCAGCGACGGCGGGACCACAGGCGGAATCGCCCACGGCAGCTGCGGCGCATCATTGACGGCGGCAATGCTGATCGGCACCGTCGCGGTCGCCGCCGGGACAATGCCGCCCGAGTTGCCCTTGTCGTCGGCGGTGATCGTCAGCGCGTCCGCCCCGTTGTAGTTGGCGGCGGGCACATACCTCAGCCCCGTTACCGCGCTCAAGGTTGCATTGATCTGGCCCGGACCGGCCTTGTCGATGGTAATCGCCCCGGTGCCGTTGCCCGTCACGTTGGTCCCCCGCAGACCGCCGGGGACGGTCAGGTCGAGCGTCAGGGTCCCGGGACTGACCCGCAGATCCACTTTCAGTTCCCCAGTGCCTTCGCTTACATCCACGTCCGCCACCGTGATTCCGCCGATGTAGTAGGGCTGCG